>NZ_JBDFRB010000001.1:0-8443 GCF_039615075.1 Sinomonas halotolerans
CCCTTCTGCGCTGTGCCTGCTTGGACCGGCTGCCTGGCCTACTTGAGCTGGCCGCGGATCTCCCCGCCCGGGAAGGTCGGCGTGTGCACGTTGACGTAGTAGTCGCGCGGGCTGGCCGCGATGGCGGCTAGTGTCGCCGCGTCAGGGGCCGTGCACGCGGACACGGTCCAGTCCGTTCCTGAGCCGACGGCCAGCGGCACGACGACACCGCCGGCCTGGTTGCGGTCGCCCAGATGGATGTGCGCTGCCGTCGCGCCGACGGAGAGGCCACGGGCCTCGAGCGTGTAGCAGAGCTCGCCGCCGCTGATCTCGTACGTGAAGAAGCCCGAGGCACCGGTGTCGGATCCGGTGACCTCCTGCTCCGTGTTCAGGGGGATGGCGGGCACTCCGCCCGCTCCGGCGAGGGCTGCCGGCGCGGAGACGCCCGCGAGCGTGAGGGCGACCGCGGTGGCGGCCACGGTCCGGGCGGTCTTTCGGGTCAGGCGCATGGCAGTTCTCCTCGTCGAGTAGCTGGGCGGCCCTCTCCACGCTACGCCCGCCGTGGGAGCCGGACAATGGCCGCCGCTGCCGGGCCGGGCTCCGGCGGACCGCGACGTTTGCGATTCTGAAACGGTCGTTGCGAATGTTGCCCTAGCGCACTACCGTGAGACGAGTGCCACACTCCACATCCGTGCAACTGGGGGGAGCCGCTGTGAATGGGGCAGCCCGCCGCACCGTCATCTCCGCCCGCCAGCTCACCAAGGCCTATGGCGACTTCATCGCCGTGGACGGCATCACCTTCGACGTCCCCGCAGGGGAGTCCTTCGGCCTCCTGGGCCCGAACGGGGCCGGCAAGTCCACCACCATGCGCATGATCGGCGGCGTCACCCAGCGTACGTCGGGCCGCCTCGAGATCATGGGCCTCGACCCCGAGCGCCAGGGCCCGGAGGTGCGCGCCCACCTCGGCGTCGTGCCGCAGCAGGACAACCTCGACGAGGAGCTGAGGGTCCGCGACAACCTCATCGTGTACGGCCGGTACTTCGGCCTCCCCATGTCCTACCTCAAGCGCCGTGCGGACGAGCTCCTCGCCTTCGCCCAGCTCGAGGACAAGGCCAACGCGAAGGTCGACTCGCTCTCCGGCGGCATGAAGCGGCGCCTCACCATCGCCCGCTCGCTCGTGAACGAGCCCAGGATCCTCCTCCTGGACGAGCCCACCACGGGCCTCGACCCGCAGGCCCGCCACGTCCTGTGGGACCGGCTGTTCCGGCTCAAGGAGCAGGGGGTCACCCTCGTCCTCACGACCCACTACATGGACGAGGCCGAGCAGCTCTGCGACCGCCTCATCGTCGTGGACAAGGGCCGCATCATGGCGGAGGGCTCGCCCGCGGCGCTCATCCGCGAGCACTCGAGCCGGGAGGTGCTCGAGGTGCGCTTCGGCACGGAGCGGAATGCCGCCGTCGTGGGCCAGCTCGCCGAGGTGGGCCAGCGGATCGAGGCCCTGCCGGACCGCATCCTCGTGTACACGGACGACGGCGAGCGCGCCCTCGAGCAGATCCGCGCCCGCGGGCTGGACCCGCTCACGTCGCTCGTGCGCCGTTCCTCGCTCGAGGATGTGTTCCTGCGCCTGACGGGGCGGTCCCTCGTTGACTGAGCAGCCGCCTGGGGCAGCGCTCCCGCCCCCCGCCGCCGGTGCGGAGGGAAGCGCGACGGCGACTGCCGCCGTCGTGCGCGCGCACCCACCGGAGGTGTCCGCCGCGAAGGCGCGCCGCTGGGGCGCGTTCTACTTCGCCGAGCACCAGCTGAGGGCGATGCGCGCATACCTGCTCACCATCGTCGTGACGAGCGTGGGCAATCCGTTCCTCTACCTGTTCTCGATGGGGGTGGGGCTCGCCTCGATCGTGGACCGGACTGCGGCCGGCGGCGGGGCCGGGGGGCAGGGTGCGGCGTTCGACGGCGTGGGGTACCTCGCGTACGCGGCTCCCGCGCTGCTCGTCTCGAGCGCCGTGATGACGTGCGCGATGGAGATGATGTTCCCCGTCATGGACGGGTTCAAGTGGCGCCGCGTGTACTACGGGCCCCACGTGACCCCTCTCGTCCCCGGACAGCTCGCAGTCGGGCACATCATGGCCGTGGGGGTCCGGCTCACCGTGCAGTGCCTCGTGTTCTTCCTCGTGATGCTCGCGTTCGGCGCGGCGCCGAGCCCGAGCGCGTGGCTGCTCGTGCCGCTCGGGGTGGGCGCGGCCATGGCCTTCGGCGCGCCGCTCATGGCCTACGCCGCACGTCTCGAGAAGGAGGCCTTCCAGTTCTCCATGATCCAGCGGTTCATCGTCATGCCGCTGTTCCTCTTCTCCGGCACGTTCTACCCGCTCGAGACCATGCCCGCGGCGCTGCAGTGGATCGGGTGGATCTCGCCGCTGTGGCACGGCAACCAGCTGGGCCGCGCAGTCTCCTACGGGCTGGCCGAGGAGCCCTGGCTCGTGGCGGCGCACGTGGGCTACCTCGCGCTCCTGGGCGCTGTCGGGATTGCGTGGGCCCGAAGGAACTACACGAGGCGGATGGCGGCATGAGCGCGGACAGGCAGGCGCCCGGTGCGCGGGGGACCGCCGGCGGGGGGACGGGCGGCGTGCTGACGGACGAGGACTACACCCTCGCCGCCGACACCCGCGCCCTCAGCGACCTCTACTCGCGGAACGCGCGGGCCGTCGTCGAGCGCGGATTCCGCGTGATCCGCAGCCAGAACTGGATCATCCTCGTCTCGGGGTTCTTCGAGCCGGTCTTCTACCTGCTCTCCATGGGGATCGGGCTCGGGGCGCTCGTCGGGGACGTCGAGGGGCCCGGGGGCGCGCCCATCTCGTACGCCGCCTACATCGCCCCCGCGCTCCTGGCCGTCTCGGCGATGAACGGCGCGATCTACGACTCGACGTGGAACGTCTTCTTCAAGATGCACTTCGGCAAGCTCTACCAGGGGATGCTGTACACCTCGCTCGGGCCGTTCGACATTGCGATCGGCGAGATCTTCATGGCCCTGTTCCGGGGTTTCCTCTACGCGCTCGGTTTCACCGGGGTCATGGGAATCATGGGCCTCATCACCACCCCGTGGGCGCTCCTGCTCGTGCCCGCCTCCGTCATGGTGGCGTTCGGCTTCGCGTCCTTCGGGATGGCCGTGACGAGCTACATGAAGACCTTCCAGCAGATGGACCTCATCACGTTCTTCATGCTGCCCATGTTCCTGTTCTCGGCCACGTTCTACCCGCTCTCGGTGTACCCCGAGCCGGTGCAGTGGCTCGTGCAGGCGTTCCCGCTGTGGCACGGCGTGGAGCTCATGCGGCAGATCAGCATCGGAGTCTTCACCCCCGCCACCGCTTTGCATGTGGGCTACTACCTCTTGATGATCGCGATCGGCGTCGCATTCACCACACGGCGGCTCCGTTCTCTCTTCCTCCGCTGAGGTGGGGGACTCGGCCGCCGAGATGGGGGGGCTGGGCCGCCGAGATGGGGGGCTGGGCCGCCGAGATGGGGGGCTGGGTCGCCGAGGTGGGGGGCTGGGTCGCCGAGGTGGGGGGGCTGGGCCGCCGAGGTGGCATCGGTAGTCCTCTTTCTGTCCGGAAGTCCGCCTTTGGCGGACTTCCCTGCCACAGGGGGACTTCCGGCCGCCGTTGTCGCGGAACGTGGACTTCGCGCGCGGAACCGACGTCGATATTCCCGGCATGAGCGGGGCTCGACGGCGCCGGGCTGGCAGGGGCGGGCGAGGCAGGCCCCCGGCGGTCCAGCGGTGACCCATGACGGCGGTCGCTTCCGCGCGCGGCCGCCGCGCCGCCGTCGTCGTGCCCCGAACGTGACCCAGAACGTGACCGACGTCCAGAAGAACCCGACTTCCTGCCGCCGTCCGGGGCCACTTTAGCCGCACAGGCGCTCCGAAGCTCTGCCGGCACCGGCTGCCAAGTCCGCCACTTCAGAGGTCCAGTCCCCCATTTCGGCGGTCCAGTCCCCCATTTCGACGGTGTGCGCCCGGGGTGAACGTGCAGAGGGGGCCCTCCGCCGTCTGGGAGAATGGGCGCATGCAGAGTCTTGGCCGTCCGAACCGATCCCAGCAGCCCGATCCGTCCCAGCAGCCGTCAGAGGGACTCCGCCGCCAGGGCGGATTCAGGGTCGGGGCGCTCGGCCTGTCGGTGCTCGTGCTCGCCTTCCTCGTCGCGGTGCTGTTCGCAGCCAACCAGAACGATGTGATCGGCTGGATCGTGGCGGTCGTCTCCTTCGGGTGGCTGCTCTTCGCGTTCTTCGTGTTCACCACGGTCCGCAGCGCGGGCCGTCGCGCGCAGGCCAGGTTCGAGGAGGCCGCCCGGCAGTTCGGCGGCAGGGCGCCGTCGATGGCGGGCACGGCCGGCGAGGCGAGGACGGTCGACGACGCGCGCGACCTCAAGCTCGACCACTCCTTCAAGATCATCCAGGTCCAGGAGCGCGTGGTCCGCGAGAACCTCGGCAAGGACGACGACCAGGTGGCGCGGGCCCTCGAGACCATCCAGATCACCGCCGCGAACGCCCGTGACATGCTCCGTCCTGACGGCCAGGCCCCCGTCGCGGGGACGGTCGTCGACGAGGGGTAGAGTGGCACAGTGACCCTCGACGCTGCCGCAACCGCCCCCGCGTACGCGCCCAAGGACGGCGCCCTGCGCATCGCCACCGTCAACGTCAACGGCCTGCGCGCCGCCTGGCGCAAGGGCATGCCCGAGTGGCTCGGCGCCCGTGACGTGGACATCCTGTGCATGCAGGAGGTCCGGGCGCCTGATCCCGTGGTGCACGAGTACTTCGAGGGCTGGCATGTGCTCCACGCCGAGGCGGACGCGAAGGGCCGCGCCGGCGTGGCCATCGCCTCGCGCGAGGCGCCGACCGAGACGCGCATCGGGATCGGCGACGACTACTTCGCCACCGCGGGACGCTGGGTCGAGGCGGACTTCGCGCTCGACGGCGGGCGGCAGCTCACGGTCGTGAGCGCCTACGTCCACTCCGGCGAGGTCGGCACCCCGAAGCAGGAGGACAAGTACCGGTTCCTCGAGGTCATGCTCAAGCGCCTCCCCGAGCTCGCCGAGTACAGCGACTACGCGCTCGTGGTGGGGGACCTCAACGTGGGCCACACCCCGCTGGACATCCGGAACTGGAAGGCGAACCAGAAGCGCGCCGGCTTCCTGCCCGAGGAGCGCGCGTACTTCGACCGCTTCTTCGGGGACGAGATCGGCTGGAAGGACGTCCACCGCGCCCTCGCCGGCGAGATCGACGGCCCGTACACGTGGTGGTCGCAGCGCGGCCGCGCCTTCGACAACGACGCCGGGTGGCGCATCGACTACCAGATGGCCACCCCCGGCCTCGCCGCCGCGGCGGGGAACGCCGTCGTCGACCGTGCCACCGCGTGGGATACGCGCTGGTCCGACCACGCCCCGCTCGTCATCGACTACAAGCTCTAGACCCGGAAGCCCACTGACACATGACCACTGCCATGGCCCCCGCCCCCCGCCAGCGGCTGCTCTCCGGCATGCAGCCCTCCGGAGACTCGCTGCACCTCGGGAACTACCTCGGCGCGCTCGTGAACTGGGTCGCGCAGCAGGACGAGTACGACTGCTTCTACTTCATCCCCGACCTGCACGCCATCACGGTGCCGCATGACCCGGCGGAGCTGCGCCACCGCACCCGGCTCACGGCCGCCCAGTACATCGCCGGCGGGATCGACGTCGAGAAGTCCACCCTCTTCGTCCAGTCCCACGTGCCCGAGCACGCCCAGCTCGCGTGGGTCCTCATGTGCCTCACGACGTTCGGCGAGGCCTCCCGCATGACGCAGTTCAAGGACAAGTCCGCCCGCCAGGGCAGCGACTCGGCGAGCACAGGCCTCTTCACCTATCCCATGCTCATGGCGGCGGACATCCTGCTGTACAAGCCGTACGGCGTGCCGGTGGGGGAGGACCAGCGCCAGCACCTCGAGCTCGCCCGGGACCTCGCGCACCGCTTCAACACGCGCTTCGGCGAGACCTTCCCGGTCCCGGCGCCGCTCATCCCGCGCACGTCGGCGAAGATCTACGACCTGCAGAACCCCATGGCGAAGATGTCCAAGTCCGCGGACTCGCCCAACGGCCTCATCAACCTGCTCGACGACCCGAAGGTCACGGCCAAGCGGATCAAGTCCGCCGTCACGGACACGGAGACGGTCATCCGCTACGACCGCGAGGCCAAGCCGGGCGTCTCCAACCTCCTGAGCATCTACTCGACGCTGACCGGACGGACCATCGAGGACATCGTGGCCTCCTACGAGGGCAGGATGTACGGCCATCTCAAGGTGGACCTCGCGGAGATCGTGGTCGAGGCCCTCGCACCGCTCAAGGCCCGCACGGAGGAGCTCCTCGCTGACCCCGCCGAGCTCGACCGGCTGCTCGCCCACGGTGCCGCGAAGGCGCGTGAGATCGCGGCGCCCACCCTCGCCGAGGTCTACGAGCGGGTCGGCTTCCTGCCCGCCCTCGCGCCCGCGGCCGCCTCCATCGCCTGATCCATGGGTGAGGTGGACGGCAGCAGAGCGCGCGCGGCCGACGGCGGTGCTGCCGCCGGCGGGGAGCGGCTCGCGGGGATCATCCTCGGCTTCCCGGAGCGGGTGGCCCGGGAGCTCAAGGCCTGGCGCGCCTCCTTCGGAGACCCTCTCGCGGAAGTCATCCCCGCCCACATCACCCTCGTGACGACCACGCTCACCCAGGACTGGGACGAGACGGTGCGGCACGTCCGCGAGGTCGCCGCCCGCGCCGTGCCCTTCCGGGTGGGGCTCGACGGCACAGGCTCCTTCCGGCCGGTCTCCCCGGTGGTGTACGTGCAGGTCAAAGAGGGCTTCGAGGAGTGCGTGCGGCTGCACGCAGAGCTCCAGCGGGGGCCCCTTGAGCGCGAGCTCCCGTTCCCGTACCACCCGCACGTGACCGTTGCGCACGATGTCCCCGAGGAACGGCTCGAGGAGGCCGAAGCAGCGCTGAGCTCCTACAGCGAGTCCTTCACGGTGGCTAGCATGGGCCTGTACGAGCACGACGCCGGCGGCTTCTGGAAGCTGAGGGAAGAGCTTGAGTTTGGCGCATCGACGGACAGGGCCAGCGGGAGCGGACGAGCCGGCTGAGGAACCCCTCCCCACGGAGCAGGCGAAGCTCCGGCTCGAGGTGCTGCGCCGGCGGCAGGACCTGGGCCGGGCCAGGCGCAGCGGCGAGGGGCCAGTCAAGACCGCGCTGGCGGCGCTGCAGTGGCTCGTGGCGGCGGTGAAGGCACTCCGCCCGGTGCGGGCGTTCCAGCACTATTCGCTCCAGCACGGTCCCCTCATGAGCGCGGGCATCGGCTTCACCATGTTCTTCTCCGTCTTCGGCCTCCTCACGGCGGGGTTCTCCCTCGCGGCGCTCCTCCTCACGGGCCAGCCCGCCCTCATGGACCGGGTGGTGGCGAGCGTGGCCGCGACAGCTCCGGGTCTGCTCTCGGTGGGCGGAGCCGAGGGCCTGGTCGACCCCGAGGAGCTCCTCAATCCCACGGGTCTCAGTGTCGCGGCCGTGGTGGCGCTCGCCGTGGCCGTGTTCTCCTCACTCCGGTGGATCACGAGCGTGCGCGAGGGCCTGCACGGGATCACCGGCCTTCCGCCTCTCACGGTCAACCCGCTCCTGCTCAAGCTGCGGGACATCGGCACGCTGCTGCTCCTGGGCGTGCTCATCGTCGTCACCTCCGCCGTGAGCGTCGGGTTCACCGGTGCACTGGACTTCCTGGCCGGCACCTTCGGACTGCACTCCGCGGTCGTCCGGCCCCTCGGCTGGGCCGTGGGCCTCTCGGTCCCGCTCGTGCTCAACACGCTCACCGCTGTCATCCTGTTCCGGCTCGCGGGCGGGCTCGAGCTGGGCAGGCGCGCGTTCTCCGAGGGCGTCGTGCTGGCGGGCCTCGGCACGTCGCTGCTGCAGGCCTTCAGCACCCAGCTGCTGGCGCGCTCGGGCGCCATCCCCCTCCTCGCGCCGTTCGCGATCCTCATCGGTCTGCTCATCTGGTTCAACCTGGTCAGCCAGGTCTACCTCGTGTCCGCGGCGTGGTCTGCGGTGCGGCAGGCAGACCTCACGGCCGCGGGGCATCGGGCGCCGGAGGCATTCGGCTCCTCCCGCGTCGGCCTGCATGCCTCCGCTGCGCTCACCCGCGCGCACAGCGGCAGGCGCCGCGCGCAGGCGGGTGCCGCGGCCACGGTGCCCGTCGCGGACGACGGCGAGGCGCAGCACCCAGCCGAGCGTCGCCGTCGTGCGCTCCATCCGCTCGCGTGGTTGCGGCACCTGGCCCGCCGCCGGCGCGGAACAGCGCTCCGGTGACCGTCCTGCCGGGTGACCGGTGCTGCCGACCGGTCCTGCTGACGGGGGGACGCGGGGGGGGGGGGGGGGGCGGGGGGGGGGCCCCCGGGCCGGCCGGGCCGCCCCCGGGGGGGGGGGCC
>NZ_JBDFRB010000001.1:8453-291659 GCF_039615075.1 Sinomonas halotolerans
GGTTCCGGGGGCGCCCCCGGCCCCGGGGGGGGGGGGGGGGGGGCGGGCCCCCCCCCCCCCCCCCGCCCCCCCCCCCCGCGTCCGGTCCGCCCCCGGTGGGGGCGTCCCGGCGATCAGAACTGGCGGGCCAGAATGGCCTGCTTGACCTCGGCGATGGCCTTGGTCACCTGGATGCCGCGGGGGCACGCCTCCGAGCAGTTGAAGGTCGTGCGGCAGCGCCACACGCCCTCCTTGTCGTTGAGGATCTCGAGGCGCATGTCACCGGCGTCGTCGCGCGAGTCGAAGATGAAGCGGTGCGCGTTGACGATGGCGGCCGGGCCGAAGTACTGGCCGTCGGTCCAGAACACCGGGCACGAGGACGTGCACGCGGCGCACAGGATGCACTTGGTCGTGTCGTCGAACCGCTCGCGGTCCTCGACCGACTGGATGCGCTCCTGGGTCGGCTCGTGGCCCTTCGAGATGAGGAACGGCATGATCTCCCGGTAGGACTGGAAGAACGGCTCCATGTCCACGATGAGGTCCTTCTCGACCGGAAGGCCCTTGATGGGCTCGACCGTGATCGGCTTGGACGTGTCGAGGTCCTTGAGGAGCGTCTTGCACGCGAGGCGGTTGCGGCCGTTGATGCGCATGGCATCGGAGCCGCAGATGCCGTGGGCGCACGAGCGGCGGAACGAGACCGACCCGTCGTGCTCCCACTTGACCTTGTGCAGCGCGTCCAGGACGCGGTCGGTCCCGTACATCGTGAGCGTGAAGTCGTCCCAGCGGGCCTCCTCGGAGACCTCGGGGTCGTAGCGGCGCACGCGCAGAGTGATGTCGAAGCTCGGCACGGAGCCGCCGCTGGACCCGGCGGGGAGCTCGACCTTGGATGCGGGTTCGGCAGTAGCAGCAGACATCAGTACTTACGCTCCATCGGCTCGTAGCGGGTGAAGACGACGGGCTTGGTCTCGAGCCGGATTCCAGCCACGCCCTCAGCGGAGGACGCGGCGGTGACCGTCTCGTCCCGGTACGCCATCGAGTGCTTCATGAACTTGGCGTCGTCGCGGTCCGGGAAGTCCTCGCGGTAGTGTCCGCCGCGGGACTCCTCGCGGTGCAGGGCGCCGACCGTCATGACCTTGGCGATCTCGAGGAGGAACCCGAGCTCCACGGCCTCGAGCAGGTCGAGGTTGAAGCGCTTGCCCTTGTCGCCGACCGCGATGTTCCTGTACCGCTCCTCGAAGGAGGCGATGTCGGCCAGCACGGTCTCAAGGGACTCCTTGGTGCGGAACACCTGCATGTTCGCGTCCATGGTCTCCTGCAGGTCGCGGCGGATGTGCGCGACGCGCTCGGTGCCGTTGGAGCTGCGGAGCATGCCCAGGAGGCCCTCGGTCGCGGCCGCGGGGGCCTCGGGGAGCTCCACGTACTGGGCCGTCCTGGCGTACTCGGCGGCGTGGATGCCGGCGCGCTTGCCGAAGACGTTGATGTCCAGGAGGGAGTTCGTGCCGAGGCGGTTCGAGCCGTGCACGGACACGCAGGCCACCTCGCCGGCAGCGTAGAGGCCCGGGATCACGGTGTCGTTGTCCTGGAGGACCTCGGCCTTGATGTTGGTCGGGATGCCGCCCATCGCGTAGTGCGCGGTCGGGTACACCGGCACGGGCTCCGTGAACGGCTCCACGCCGAGGTAGGTCCGGGCGAACTCGGTGATGTCCGGGAGCTTGGCCTCGATGTGCTCGGGCTCGAGGTGCGTGAGGTCGAGGTAGACGTAGTCCTTGTTCGGGCCGGCGCCGCGGCCCTCGCGCACCTCGTTCGCCATCGCGCGTGCCACGATGTCGCGCGGCGCGAGGTCCTTGATGGTCGGTGCGTACCGCTCCATGAAGCGCTCGCCCTCGGAGTTGCGGAGGATGGCGCCCTCACCGCGTGCACCCTCGGTGAGGAGGATGCCGAGGCCGGCCAGGCCCGTCGGGTGGAACTGGAAGAACTCCATGTCCTCGAGCGGGATGCCGCGGCGGAAGGCGATGCCCATGCCGTCGCCCGTGAGGGTGTGCGCGTTCGAGGTCGTCTTGAAGACCTTGCCGGCGCCACCCGAGGCGAACACGACCGACTTGGCCTGGAAGACGTGCAGCTCGCCCGAGGCGAGGTCGTAGCTCACGACGCCGGCCACGCGCTTCTGCTTGAACGGCGTGCCGTCCTCACGGGTGGCGTCCTCCTCGACGAGCAGGAGGTCGAGCACGTAGTACTCGTTGTAGAACTCCACATTGTGCTTGACGCAGTTCTGGTAGAGCGTCTGGAGGATCATGTGCCCCGTGCGGTCCGCGGCGTAGCACGCGCGGCGCACCGGCGCCTTGCCGTGGTCACGGGTGTGGCCGCCGAAGCGGCGCTGGTCGATCCGGCCCTCGGGGGTGCGGTTGAACGGGAGGCCCATCTTCTCGAGGTCGAGGACCGCGTCAATGGCCTCCTTGGCCATCACCTCGGCAGCGTCCTGGTCGACGAGGTAGTCGCCGCCCTTGATCGTGTCGAAGGTGTGCCACTCCCAGTTGTCCTCTTCGACGTTGGCGAGTGCCGCGCACATGCCGCCCTGAGCGGCGCCCGTGTGCGAGCGGGTGGGGTACAGCTTGGTCAGCACGGCAGTGCGGGCGCGCTGGCCGGACTCGATGGCCGCGCGCATGCCGGCGCCGCCGGCGCCGACGATGACCACGTCGTATTTGTGGACCTGCATGCTTGGATGCTCTCTTTCTCGGGCCTTAGACCGCGGGGCAGTAGTCGGCGGCGTGGCGCACACCGTCGATCACGGGGCACGGGTCGAACGTGAAGATCACGAGGGTGCCGAGGATGACGATGAGGGCGCTCGCCGCGTACAGCACGACCTTGAGCCAGAACCGGGTCGCGTCCCGCTCGGCGTAGTCGTTGATGATCGTGCGGACGCCGTTGGTGCCGTGGAGCATGGCGAGCCACAGCATCGCGAGGTCCCAGAACTGCCAGAACGGATCGGCCCACTTGCCGGCCACGAAGCCGAAGTCGATCGCGTGGACACCCTCGCCCACGAGGAGGTTCACGAAGAGGTGGCCGAAGATGAGGACCACGAGGACGATGCCCGAGAGGCGCATGAAGAGCCACGCGAGCATCTCGAACTGGCCCCTCGAGCCGGTCGAGCGCCGGTACTCCGGGGCGATGCGCCCGGTGGCGGAGGTCGTGCGCGGGGCGCGGATCTGCGGTGCTGCGCTCATGTCAGTGGCCTCCCAGTGCAAGCGACAGGTGGCGGATCGCGAAGCCGGCGAAGGCCACGGCCCAGATGGCGAGCACGGCCCACAGCAGCTGGCGCTGGTACTTGGGGCCGCTCTTCCAGAAGTCGACCAGGATCACGCGGAGGCCGTTGAAGGCGTGGAAGAGGATGGCGGCGACGAGACCGGTCTCGCCCAGGGCCATGAGTGGGTTCTTGTAGGTGCCGATGACGGCGTCGTACGCCTCGGGGGACACGCGCACCAATGAGGTGTCCAGGACGTGGACCAACAAGAAGAAGAAGATGACGACTCCGGTGACCCGGTGTCCGACCCAGGACCACATGCCTTCACGGCCGCGGTACAGGGTGCCAGCTGGTTTTGTCGGCACTGAATAAACCTCCCTGCGGGCACCGGCGCCCGCATGGGGCCCATGCGGAGGGGGCAGCCGGCGCGGAGTGGTCCCATCGTGCGGCACGGCGTGCAGCAGGAGAGGGGACTCGCTCGCTTTCTAGAGCTCAAGCCTAAATCTAGGCTTCGCCCAGAGCTTACTCAATTCGGCTTCCATTGGGCGGCAGGGGGGTGGGAATTATCACATCCCGCGGCCTTGCGGTGGGGACGGGGACGTGCGCGGCCCCTGTCCTGATCTACAGTATGGGCGATGAACATGCCTTCCGACTCCACCGTGCCCGCGGCCGCGCCCAATCCCCTCGAGCGCTTCGTCGCGGTGATCCCGGCCGGCGGCGTCGGTACGCGGCTGTGGCCGCTCTCCCGCGCCGCCGCCCCGAAGTTCCTCCATGACCTGACCGGCTCGGGCAGCACGCTCATCCGGGCCACCTATGACCGTCTCAAGCCCCTCGCGCAGGGCCGGTTCCTCGTCGTCACGGGCCGCGCCCACGAGGCGGCGGTCTGCCGGCAGATCCCGGAGCTCGCCGCCGAGGACCTCGTGCTCGAGAGCGAGCCGAAGGACTCCGGCGCGGCCATCGGCCTCGCTGCGGCGATCCTCTACCGCCGTGACCCGGAGACGATCATGGGCTCGTTCGCGGCGGACCAGGTCATCAGCCCGGACTCGGTCTTCCAGGCCGCCGTGCTCGAGGCCGTGCATACCGCGGCTTCCGGCGGAGGCCGGGGCAAGATCGTCACGATCGGCATCGAGCCCACGCACCCGTCCACGGGCTTCGGCTACATCCGGGAGGGCAGCGCCCTCGAGGTCGAAGGCGCACCGAGTGCCCGCTCGGTCGCGGAGTTCGTGGAGAAGCCGAGCCTCGAGGTCGCGGAGAAGTACCTTGCCTCGGGGGAGTACCTGTGGAACGCGGGCATGTTCGTGGCGCCCGTTGCACTCATGCTCGAGCACCTCGCGGCGAACCAGCCCGAGCTCCATGCCGGGCTCATGGAGATCGCCGATGCATGGGACACGCCGGAGCGGGACGAGGTGACGGCCCGAGTGTGGCCCACGCTCCCGAAGATCGCGATCGACTACGCCGTCGCGGAGCCTGCCGCCGCCGCGGGGGACGTCGCCGTCGTGCCGGGTGCCTTCAGGTGGGACGACGTCGGCGACTTCGCCGCGATCGGCCGGCTCAACAGCGCGCGGGAGGACGAGGCCGTGACGGTCATCGGCGAGGGCGCGCGCGTCTTCGCGGACTCGGCGTCCGGCGTCGTCGTCTCCGACACCAAGCGGGTGATCGCGCTCATCGGCATCGAGGATGTCGTCATCGTGGACACTCCCGACGCACTGCTCGTCACCACCAAGGAGCACGCGCAGAAGGTCAAGGGCGCGGTGGACGCGCTCAAGGCCAGCGGCGACACGGACGTGCTCTGAGCGCTCCGTGACGGCCCGCGTCGGCGCGCCGCGGGCCGACCGGGCGGTGACGATAGAGTGAACGCGTGCGGAACTACACGACCGAAGCCGAGCCCACGCCGCTGGTGGGGCCACGCGCCGAGGCGCTCCTGAAGGACCTGATCGCTTTCCGGAGGGACATCCACGCCCACCCCGAGCTCTCCTTCCAGGAGTTCCGGACCACGGACCGGATCATCGAGCGGCTCGAGGCCGCGGGCCTCGCGCCGAAGCGGCTCGACCCGACCGGGGCCGTTGTCGACATCGGCTCCGGCCCCATCGCCACGGCGATCCGCGCAGACATCGATGCACTGCCGATCATCGAGGAGTCCGGCCTTCCCTTCTCCTCCCGCAACCACGGCGTGACCCACGCGTGCGGCCATGATGTCCACACGACCGCTGCGCTCGGCGTCGCGCTCCTGCTGGCGGAACTGGACCGGGAGCGTCCTCTTGGAGCCACCGTCCGCGTCATCTTCCAGCCCGCCGAGGAGACGATGCCCGGCGGTGCGCTCGCGTGCATCGAGCAGGGCGTGCTCGCCGGGGTGCCCCGGATCATGGCCCTGCACTGCGACCCGCGCCTCGAGGTGGGCCGGATCGGCACGCGCATCGGGTCCATCACCTCTGCATCCGACACGATCCGGATCGAGCTCACGGGCCGCGGAGGCCACACCTCGCGCCCGCACCTGACCGAGGACCTCGTCTTCGCCCTCTCCCAGATCGCGATCAACGTGCCCGCGGTCCTGTCCCGGCGCGTCGACGTGCGCAGCGGCGTCTCGATGGTGTGGGGGCAGATCTCCGCGGGGTCGGCCCCGAACGCCATCCCGGCCTCGGGCTCCATGTCCGGGACCATGCGCTGCCTCGACCGGGACGCGTGGCACAGTGCCGGCGAGCTCCTCGACGACGTGGTCCAGCAGGTCGCTGCGCCCTACGGGGTCGACGTGAGCCTCGAGCACACGCGCGGCGTCCCCCCGGTCGTGAACTCCGAGCACGAGACCGCGCTCATCGAGGCCGCGGCGCGGGCCGAGCTCGGGGAGGACGCAGTGGTGCTCACCCCGCAGTCCATGGGCGGGGAGGACTTCGCGTGGTTCCTCGCCGAGGTGCCCGGGTCCATGTTCCGGCTCGGCACCCACACCCCCGGCGGCGAGGAGTACGACCTCCACCGCGGGGACCTCGTCGTGGACGAGCGCGCGATCGGGTACGGCGTTCGGGTCTTCGCCGGCGCGGCACTCCGCAGCATCCGCGACCTCGCGTAGGGCCGGCCCCCGACGGGCAGGTGTACGCGCAGGTAACAAATCGTGAACGATTTGCTTGGGGGCGCACGTCTGTGCGGGGGTGGCGGTCCCCACGGCGGGTAGCCTGTGGGACGTACAACACGTCTGCGTCCGCATCCCGGCGCGATGCCTGCACCCGGGCACCGTGCCCCGTGCTCCTGGAGGACCCCATGACCCCGATCCGCAACCGCTCCGCCAAGGCGCCCCTCACGGGCATTGCGCTGGCCGGCGTCTCCGCCCTTGTGCTCGCCGGCTGCGGCGCGGCCCCCGAGTCCTCCGGCCCTGAGGCCAGCGCGACCGACTTCACGGGCTGCATCGTCTCCGACTCGGGCGGCTTCGACGACCAGTCCTTCAACCAGTCCTCGTACGAGGGCCTCAAGAAGGCGGAGTCGGATCTGGGCATCGAGGTCAAGCAGGCCGAGTCCAAGAGCAACAACGACTTCGCGACCAACCTCAACGGCATGGTCTCTGCAGGGTGCGACCTGACCGTCACGGTCGGGTTCCTCCTCGGCGATGCCACCAAGGCCGCCGCGGAGGCGAACCCGGACTCGCACTTCACGATCATCGACTTCGCGTACGAGAAGCCGATCGAGAACGTCAAGCCGATCGTCTACGACACGGCCCAGGCCGCCTACCTCGCGGGCTACGCGGCGGCAGCCACGAGCAAGACGGGCAAGGTCGCCACCTTCGGCGGCATGAAGATCCCCACGGTGACCATCTTCATGGACGGGTTCGCGGACGGCGTCGAGGCCTACAACAAGGCCAAGGGCAAGGATGTCAAGCTCCTGGGCTGGA
The DNA here is from genome assembly GCF_039615075.1 of Sinomonas halotolerans. Lineage (NCBI taxonomy): Bacteria > Bacillati > Actinomycetota > Actinomycetes > Micrococcales > Micrococcaceae > Sinomonas > Sinomonas halotolerans. Next base: position 15,545 of record NZ_JBDFRB010000001.1, read on the forward strand.
ACAAGAAGTCCCAGGACGGGACGTTCACCGGCGACTTCGAGAAGCAGGACAAGGGCAAGCAGTTCACCCAGAACTTCCTCGACCAGGGCGCCGACATCGTCATGCCGGTGGCCGGCCCCGTGGGCAAGGGCGCGGGCGCCGCGCTCAAGCAGGCCAAGGCCGCGGGCAAGGACGTCTCCCTCGTCTGGGTCGACTCCGACGGCTACCTCACGGCCCCGGACTACAAGGACCTCATGCTCACCTCGGTCATGAAGAAGATGGGCGAGGCCGTCGAGACTGTTGTCAAGGATGACACCGAGGGCAAGTTCAGCAACGAGCCGTACATCGGCACGCTGGAGAACGACGGCGTCGCACTCGCCCCGTTCCACGACTACGAGTCCAAGGTGAGCGAGGAGACCAAGGCCGAGCTCGAGCAGCTCAAGAAGGACATCATCGACGGCAAGATCACCGTCACGTCCCAGGCCAGCCCCAAGAAGTAGCCGACTGCGTCACGCCATGCGCCGCCAGCGCCGGGTCCCGGTGCTGGCGGCGTCTGTGTGCCGTCACTAGGCTGATGCTGCCGGCCGGCGCCGGAGCTCACCGAAGTGCGCATGCCCAGGACGTGGCCCACAACCAGAACGGTGGTGTCGTGAAGCTCGAACTGCAGGGGATCTCGAAGGCCTTCGGATCCTTCTATGCCAACCAGGACATCGATCTGACCGTCGAGGACGGGCAGATCCACTGCCTCCTCGGTGAGAACGGTGCAGGCAAGTCCACTCTCATGAACGTCCTGTACGGGCTCTACGAGCCCACGGCCGGGCACATCCTCGTGGACGGGAAGCCCGTGGTGTTCCGAGGCCCTGGTGACGCTATGGCGGCCGGGGTCGGCATGGTGCACCAGCACTTCATGCTCGTCCCCGTCTTCACGGTCGCCGAGAACGTTGCCCTGGGCGCCGAGGCGACCAGGGGAGCCGGCCTCCTCGACCTCGAGGTCACGCGGCAGCGCATCCGCGAGATCTCCGCGAAGTACGGGTTCCACGTCGACCCCGACGCCCTCGTCGAGGACCTCCCCGTGGGCGTCCAGCAGCGAGTGGAGATCATCAAGGCCCTCGTGCGCGATGCGAAGGTGCTCATCCTCGACGAGCCGACCGCCGTGCTCACCCCGCAGGAGACGGACGAGCTGCTGGACATCATGCGCCAGCTCAAGGCGGCCGGAACCTCGATCGTCTTCATCTCCCACAAGCTGCGCGAGGTCAAGGCCGTCTCGGACGTCATCACGGTGATCCGCCGTGGGCGGGTCGTGGGCGAGGCCCCGCCCAGCGCGCCCCCGGCCGACCTCGCGGCAATGATGGTGGGCCGCCCGGTGAGCCTCACGATGGACAAGGCTGCTGCGCAGCCCGGAGAAAGCACGTTCGAGGTCGAGGACCTGACCGTGACAGCGCCGAACGGGACGAAGGCCGTGGATGGGCTCTCCTTCCGGATCGCGCGCGGCGAGATCCTTGCCGTCGCAGGCGTCCAGGGCAACGGCCAGACCGAGCTCACGGAGGCGATCCTCGGGCTGCAGCCCCACGTGAGCGGCTCGGTCCGGCTCGAGGGCCGCGAACTGCTCGGCCGCAGCGTCAAGGAGATCCTCCGCTCCGGCGTCGGATTCGTCCCCGAGGACCGGACTGTGGACGGTCTCGTCGGCTCGCTGTCCGTGGCGGAGAACCTCGTCCTCGACCTCTACGACCGCGAACCGTATGCCCGCGGGCTCGCCATGCGCCCTGCGGAGGTCCGCGCGAACGCGGCGCGGAGGGTCGAGGAGTTCGACATCCGCACTCCGTCCCCGGAGGCCGCGGCAGGAACGCTCTCGGGCGGGAACCAGCAGAAGGTCGTCATGGCGCGGGAGCTCTCGCGCCCGCTCAAGCTGTTCATCGCCTCGCAGCCCACACGGGGAGTGGACGTCGGCTCGATCGAGTTCCTCCACCGGCGCATCGTGGCGGAGCGGGACGGCGGCACGCCGGTCCTCATCGTCTCCACCGAGCTGGACGAGGTGCACGCGCTCGCCGACCGCATCGCGGTCCTCTACAAGGGGCGGCTCGTCGGCATCGTCCCCGCCGGGACGCCGCGCGAGGTCCTGGGCCTCATGATGGCGGGGGTGACCCCGGATCGGGCCGAGGCGGCCGCGACGGCCCGCGAGGACGCCTTGGAGGACAACGGAAGCGACTACGACGGAGGCGCCCTGTGAGCCAGCACGACCCGGCGGGCAGCGCCCCGTCCGAGGACACCACCGAGGCAGTCCAGGCGCCCACTGCGGCGCCGGCCGCCTCGACGACCGCGGCAAGGGCGCACGGGGTGAGCGTCCTGCGCGAGATCGTCATGGGCAGCGGCCTCGTCTCGGTGCTCGCCGTCGTCGCAGCGCTCGTCCTCGGCGGCCTGCTCATCGCGAGCACCGACGAGCGCGTGGGGCGCACCGTCGGCTACCTCTTCGCCCGCCCGACCGACTTCCTCTCGGCCTTCTGGAAGGCTGCGACCGGCTCCTACGCGGCGCTCTTCCAAGGTGCCGTGTTCAACCCGCGGGAGGGCTTCGCGCCGCTGCTCGAGACGCTCACGGTGTCCACGCCGCTCATCTGCGCGGGCCTCGGAGTCGCGCTCGCCTTCCGGGCGGGCCTGTTCAACATCGGCGCCCAGGGCCAGATCATCATCGGCGGCACGCTCGCCGCCTATGCCGGATTCGCGTGGCACCTGCCTGCAGGCCTCCACCTCCTCCTCGTGATCGTGCTCGGCGTGGCCGGCGGCGCCGTCTGGGGCGGACTGGTCGGCTACCTCAAGGCCCGCACCGGTGCCCACGAGGTGATCCTCACGATCATGTTCAACTACGTGGCGCTCTACCTCCTGGACTTCCTGCTCAACACGAGCGCCTTCCAGAGGCCGGGGGAGACGAATCCCATCTCCCCGCGCCTGGACGAGACGGCCGTGTACCCGGCGCTGTCCGGCTCGCGTCTGCACCTCGGGTTCCTCGCGGCCATCCTCCTCACGGTCGCCGTGTGGTGGATCCTCAACCGCTCGACGGTCGGCTTCGAGTTCCGCGCCGTCGGCGCGAACCCGGACGCCGCCCGTACCGCGGGAGTCGACGTCGGGCGCGCAACCGTGCTCGTCATGGCCCTCGCCGGTGCGCTCGCAGGCGCCGCGGGCGTCGCGCAGGTGGCGGGCACCGAGAAGGTTCTCACCACCGGCGTCGCCGCGAGCTACGGCTTCGACGCCATCACGGTGGCCCTCCTGGGACGGTCCACGCCGTGGGGCACGTTCGCGGCAGGCCTCCTCTTCGGCGCCTTCCGCGCCGGGGCGGTGCAGATGCAGATCCAGACGGGCACCCCCATCGACATCGTCCTCGTGGTCCAGTCCCTCATCGTCCTGTTCATCGCGGCGCCGCCGCTCGTCCGCTCCCTGTTCGGCCTCGGCCGGGGCGCCAGGAAGCGCGCGGCACAGGCCCGTGAGGGTGCTGACCAGCCCGCCACTGCCACGACCACCGGAGGTAACGCATGAGCGCCGCAGCCCCCGCCGCGACCGCCCCCGCCACGGCGTCCGCCGCCCCCGTCAGCTGGAAGGTGCCGGCCACGCTCTCGGTGCTCGCCGCCGTCGCCCTCGTGGTCTTCGGCCTCTTCGGCTCGGCGCAGACCGCCGAGTTCGGCATCAGCGTGAGCGGCGACGCATTCGCCCTCCCGCCCGTGCGCGTGCCCGGCATGGCGACCTCGCTCGTGCTGGGCGTCGTCATGGCCGCGCTCGCGGCGTACTCGGTGCGGCTCAAGCTCGCAGGGCGTCCGACGCCGGGCTGGGCCGGGCCGGTGTTCGCCGTCCTGTTCGTGTTCTCCTTCCTCGTGTGGGTCGTGGCGAGCGCCCGAACGCCGTCCATCTCCCTGGCCGGACTCATCGCCGGCGCCGTCACGCTGGCCGTGCCCCTCGTCTTCGGGTCGCTCTCGGGCGTCCTGTGCGAGCGGTCCGGCGTCGTGAACATCGCCATCGAAGGCCAGCTCCTCGGCGGGGCGTTCAGCGCCGCCATCATCGCGAGCGTCACCGACAGCCCCGCACTCGGTCTCGTGGCGGCCGCGCTGGCCGGCGCCCTGGTCTCGATGGTCCTCGCCGCCTTCTCGATCCGGTACCTCGTGAACCAGATCATCGTCGGCGTGGTGCTCAACGTGCTCGTCTCGGGCCTCACGGGGTTCCTCTTCACCACGGTCATGCAGGAGGACCCCGAGCTGTTCAACAGCCCCGGGCGCCTCCCGATCATCGAGGTGCCCGTCCTCAGCGCCATCCCGATCCTCGGCCCCATCCTCTTCAAGCAGTCGGTGGTCGGCTATCTCATGTACGCCGCCGTCATCCTCGTCTGGGTCGGACTGTTCAAGACGCGCTGGGGTCTGCGGCTCCGCGCGGTCGGCGAGCACCCCAAGGCGGCGGACACACTGGGGATCAAGGTCAACGCCACGCGGTTCTGGAACGTCACCCTCGGCGGGGCCATCGCGGGAATCGGCGGCTCCTTCTTCACGCTCGTGGCCATCGACTCCTTCACCAAGGAGATCTCCGGCGGCCGGGGGTTCATCGCCCTCGCTGCCCTCATCTTCGGACGGTGGAATCCAATCGGCGCGTTCTTCGCCGCGCTGCTGTTCGGATTCGCCGACAACCTCCAGGCCATCCTGACCATCATCGGCACCCCCGTGCCGAGCCAGTTCATGGCGATGATGCCCTACCTGGTCACGGTCTTCGCCGTGGCGGGGCTCGTGGGCCGGTCGCGGCCCCCGGCGGCGGAAGGCATACCTTATGTCAAGGGCTGACGCCGCTGCCGCGGCCGGGGGGTCGCCCGTGTCAAGGGCTGACGCCGCTGCCGCGGCCGGGGGGTCGCCCGTGTCAAGGGCTGACGCCGCTGCCGCCGTCGACTGGGACGTGCTCACCGCGGCGGCCACGGACGCGATGCGCCGGGCGTACGCCCCCTACTCGCGCTTCCCCGTCGGCGCGGCTGCACTGGTCGACGACGGCCGGGTCATCTCCGGCTGCAACGTCGAGAACGCCTCCTACGGGCTCACGCTCTGCGCGGAGTGCTCCCTCGTGAGTGCACTCGCGATGGGCGGCGGGGGCCGGATCGTGGCCTTCGCGTGCGTCGACTCCGAGGGGAAGGCCCTCATGCCGTGCGGCCGCTGCCGGCAGCTCCTCTACGAATTCCGGGCACCGGGAATGCAGCTCATGACCGTCTCGGGCGTGCGCACCATGGACGAGGTGCTCCCCGACGCGTTCGGCCCCGAGAACCTGGACACCGACAGGAAGGACCCCCAGTGACCGCGAACAGCCCCGCGATCGCGGGCAGCCCCGGGACGTCCGCGGAGCGCTACGACGCCGTCGACGTCATCCGCACCAAGCGCGACCGGCGCGAGCTCTCCGACGGCCAGATCGACTGGGTCATCGACGCCTACACCCGCGGCGCCGTGGCGGACGAGCAGATGTCCGCGCTCGCCATGGCCGTCCTCCTCAACGGCATGACGCACCGCGAGACCGCGCGGTGGACGAGCGCGATGATCGCCTCGGGGGAGCGCATGGACTTCTCGTCCCTGCGCAGCCGCGCCGGCCGCACGCTCCCGACGGCGGACAAGCACTCGACCGGGGGAGTGGGGGACAAGATCACCCTCCCGCTCGCCCCGCTCGTAGCGGTCTTCGGCGTCGCCGTCCCGCAGCTCTCCGGCCGGGGACTCGGCCACACGGGTGGGACGCTCGACAAGCTCGAGGCGATCCCCGGGTGGCGCGCATCCCTCACGAACGACGAGATGATGTCCCAGCTCGGCGATGTCGGCGCGGTCATCTGCGCCGCCGGGGCGGGCCTCGCCCCAGCGGACAGGAAGCTCTACGCACTGCGCGACGTCACCGGGACGGTCGAGGCCATCCCGCTCATCGCCTCGTCCATCATGAGCAAGAAGATCGCCGAGGGCACCGGCGCGCTCGTCCTGGACGTGAAGGTCGGCTCGGGCGCGTTCATGAAGGACGAGGCATCCGCACGCGAGCTGGCCCAGACCATGGTGGCGCTCGGGCAGGACGCCGGGGTGAACACCGTGGCCCTCCTGACGGACATGGACACGCCGCTCGGGCTCACGGCCGGCAACGCCATCGAGGTCGAGGAATCGCTCGAGGTGCTCGCCGGCGGCGGTCCCGAGGACGTCGTCGAGCTCACGGTCCGCCTCGCCGAGGAGATGCTCGCCGCGGCGGGCGTGCACGACGCCGACCCCGCCCGCGCGCTCAGCGACGGCCGCGCGATGGACGTGTGGCGGAGGATGATCGCGGCCCAGGGCGGCGACCCCGACGCCCCCCTGCCTGCCGCACGGGAGTCCGAGACCGTCTATGCCCCCGCGGACGGGGTCCTGGTGGGCCTCGACGCGCTCGCCGTCGGCGTCGCGGCCTGGCGCCTCGGCGCGGGACGGGCCCGCAAGGAGGACGCGGTCCAAGCGGGAGCGGGCGTGCGCCTGCACGCCAAGCCCGGCGCATTCGTGCGGGCCGGCGAGCCGCTCATGACCCTCCTGACGGACACCCCCGAGCGGTTCGCGCGGGCCAAGGAGGCGCTCGAGGGGGCGGTCACGATCGCCCCGGAGGGCGCGCGGCCGGCCCGCCGGCTCATCATCGACCGGATCGCCTGAGCCCCCAGGGGGCGAATGGGGCACCCGGGCCCGCCCCTGGACCCGGCCCGGAATCCGTACTGAGGGGACCGCACGACCGGCGGCGCGTGGGACACTGCTGGGATGATGGAGCAGATCAACGAGGTGATCCTCGCTGCCGCGTCCCAGCCGTGGGTCCCGCCCGCCGTCCTGGCGTTCTGCACCATCGACGGCTTCTTCCCGCCGGTGCCGAGCGAATCGCTCGTGGTGGGGCTCGCCTCGGTCTCCGCCTCGGCCGGGGCGCCCTCGGTCTGGGCGCTGTTCGCGGCCGCCGCGGCGGGGGCGTTCGCGGGGGACAACATCGCGTATGCGATCGGGCGGGCCGTGGGCGTGCACCGCTGGCGCTGGATGCGCTCGATGCGCATGCAGGCAGCGTTCCACTGGGCGCGCCGCGAACTGGACAAGCGCGCTGCCTCGCTCATCATGGTGGCCCGCTTCATCCCCGGCGGCCGGGTCGCCGTCAACTTCACGGCCGGCGCAACCCGGTTCGCCCGCCCGCGATTCGTGGCGCTCACGGCGCTCTCGGCGGTCCTGTGGGGCGCCTACTCGGTCTTCATCGGCCTCTTCTTCGGGCAGTGGTTCGAGGACAACCATCTCCTCGGGGCGGTCATCGCGATCGTCGTCGCGGTGGCTCTGGGGATCGCCATCGACCTCGTGGTCGCGAGGGTCCGGGGGAGCCTGCCCGTGGCCGTCGACCCCGAGCCCGAGGCCCGGGCGGACGGGCGCCACGCTGATCCGCCGCGCGGATGATGCCCGTGTGAAACACGTCATGCGACACTTGGTGAGATCAAGTTCGTCATAGGAGCACCCCGGGCATGCTGGACAGCATCAACGACGTCATCCTCCATGCCGCGGGGCAGTGGTGGATCTACCCCATCCTGCTGGTGTTCTTCTTCGTGGACGGGTTCGCCATGGTGGCGCCCAGCGAGACGCTCATCGTCGCGCTCGCAGCCTACTGGCGCCACAGCGGCGAGCCCAACCTCTGGGTCCTGGGGACCACCGCCCTCGTCGGCGCCATCGCCGGGGACAACATGGCGTACCTGCTGGGCCGCAGGATCGGCACCAACCGCTGGAAATGGATGCGGCGCCCCAGAGTGCAGAAGGTGTTCGCGTGGGCCCGGCACGAGCTCGACAAGCGCGGTGCCGTGCTGATCTTCACGGCCCGCTACGTCCCATGGGGGCGGGTCGCCGTGAACTACGTGGCGGGCACCACCCGGTTCCGCCACCGCACCTTCTTCTGGCTCGATGCGTTCGCCTGCCTGACCTGGGTGGGGTACTCGCTCGCCGTGGGCCTGCTCGCGAGCTCGTTCCCGTGGCTCCACGACAACCCCCTGCTCGGCGTCCTCGTCGCGGTGGTCTTCGCGGTGGTCCTCGGCGTGATCCTCGACCACGCGATCACGCTCTTCCACCGGTGGCGTGACACGGTGGACGCCCGGAACGCCGCCGTCACCGCGGTGGCGGAGCACGCACACGAGCACGAGCACGAGCGCGCGGCCCGCCCCGAGGCTGCCGACGACTACTCACCGCGGCGGCCCGTGGCCCCCGAGCCGGCGGATGCCCCGGACCGCACGCCCGGCGACTGACCCCGTGGCGCGCCTGTCTGGCACGGCCCCCGCGGCTTCTCTACAGTGGGACCGTGACTGAGCCGAATATCGACACCGCCCCGGATCTGACCTTCGATCTGCGGAGCCTGCCCAAGGTCTCCCTCCACGACCACCTGGACGGCGGGCTGCGGCCTGCCACGATCATCGAGCTCGCCGCGGAGGTGGGCCACGAGCTGCCCTCCACTGACCCGGTCGCCCTCGGCGCATGGTTCCGCGAGTCCGCGGACTCCGGCTCTCTGCCCCGCTACCTCGAGACGTTCGACCACACGATCGCGGTCATGCAGACCGAGGCGGGCCTCCGCCGGGTCGCGCGCGAGTTCGTCGAGGACCTCGCGGACGACGGCGTCGTGTACGGGGAGGTGCGCTGGGCACCCGAGCAGCACCTCACCCGCGGGCTGAGCCTCGACGAGGCAGTCGAGGCGGTGCAGGCGGGCCTCGAGGAGGGCATGGCCGCGGTCGAGGAGTCCGGCCGCGTCATCGCCGTGGGCCAGCTCATCACCGCGATGCGCCACGCCGACCGCGGCCAGGAGATCGCCGAGCTCGCCGTCCGCCACCGGGACCGTGGGGCGGTCGGCTTCGACATCGCCGGCGCCGAGGACGGCTTCCCGCCGTCGCGCTTCGCCGAGGCGTTCACCTATCTGGCCCAGAACAGCTTCCCCGCTACGGTCCACGCCGGCGAGGCTGCCGGCCTCGCGAGCATCCAGTCGGCGCTCGTGGACGGCCGCGCCCTCCGCCTCGGCCACGGCGTCAGGATCGCCGAGGACATCGCGGTGGAGTCCACGGACGAGGTCGACGAGGACGGCGTGCCGATCCTCGACGTCACGCTCGGCCCACTCGCCGCCTGGGTGCGCGACCGCGGGATCCCGCTCGAGGTGTGCCCGTCGTCGAACCTCCAGACCGGCGCGATCTCCCAGTGGGGCGAGGACATCCTCGACCACCCCGTGGACATGCTGTTCGAGCTCGGCTTCAACGTGACGATCAGCCCGGACAACCGCCTCATGAGCGGGGTGACCCTCACGGACGAGTACGAGCTGCTGGTCGAGGCGTTCGACTACGACCTCGACGACCTGCTCGAGCTCACGCTCAACGCGGCAGAGGCTGCGTTCCTGCCGCTCGAGGACCGCGAGGACCTGGTCGAGTACATCAACCAGGCCTACGCGAACCTGGCCGAATAGGCAGAGCGCAGATAGGCAGGGCACAGGCAGGCAGGGACACCGAGGACGTGAGCACCGCCGTCGACCGTCTCGTGGAGGTCATCCGACTCCTCCGCGAGCACTGCCTGTGGACGGCGGCGCTCACGCACGCCTCGCTCGTCACGTACCTCATCGAGGAGTCCTACGAGCTCGTCGAGGCGATCGAGGACGGGCATCCTGAGGAGGAGCTGCGCGGAGAGCTCGCGGACCTGCTCCTGCAGATCGTGCTGCACGCCGAGATTGCGCGGGAGCGCGGCGCGTTCGACCTGGACGGCATCGCCGAGGCGCTCACCGCGAAGATGGTGCGGCGCAACCGGCACGTCTTCACGTCCGACGGCGGGCTGCAGCCGAGCTTCCCCTCGTCGGTCGAGGAGATCATCGCCTCGTGGGACGAGGCGAAGCGCGCCGAGAAGGAGCTCAAGACGGGCGCGGACGACGGCGGGTCGCCTCGGCTCGTCGGGCCCGGTGCGCTCGAGGGGCTCCCGCGGCACCTGCCCGCGCTCTCGCTCGCGCAGAAGGCGCTCGGCCGGGCGGAGCGGCGCCGGGCGCTCGACGGCGTCGACCGCCCGGACGGTGCCGGCGGCGCGGGTGCCCCCATTTCGGCGGACGAGGCCCCCATTTCGGCGGACGAGGCCCCCATTTCGGCGGACGAGACCCCCATCTCGGCGGACGAGGCCCCCATTTCGGCGCTGGCCGACGAGGCTGCGCTGGGGGACTTCCTCCTCGGGGTCGTGCAGGCGGCCCGCGCGCGGGGGCTGGACGCCGAGCGCGCCCTGCGCGCCGCTGTCGGGCGCCTGGGGACCTGACCGTTCCGGAGCATGACGGCCGAGCCCGCCCAGCCAGCCCGCCCAGCCAGCCCGGGCCTGCCAGGGTCGCCGCACGCGGGGGCCGTGCGTCACATGGTCGCGGCCCACCGAGGGTGCGACTAGGCTTGGGGCGACACCGCCGTCACCTCCGGTACCACCACCGAAGTCAGCACGCTAGTCAGCACGTTTCCACCAAGGAGCACATCCATGGCGCTTATCGATGCCATCCACGCCCGCGAGATCCTGGACTCCCGCGGCAACCCGACGGTTGAGGTCGAGGTCCTTCTCAGCGACGGCTCCCTGGGCCGCGCTGCAGTCCCCTCGGGCGCCTCGACGGGCGAGTTCGAGGCCGTGGAGCGCCGTGACGGCGACAAGGGCCGCTACCTCGGCAAGGGCGTCCAGCAGGCGGTCGAGGCGGTCCTCGACCAGATCGCCCCGGCACTGACCGGCTTCGACGCGACGGACCAGCGCGCGATCGACCAGGCGATGATCGACCTGGACGGCACCGCCAACAAGGCGAACCTGGGCGCCAACGCGATCCTCGGTGTGTCCCTCGCCGTCGCGAACGCTGCCGCCGACTCGGCGAACCTGCCGCTCTACAAGTACCTCGGCGGCCCGAACGCGCACGTCCTGCCGGTGCCGCTCATGAACATCCTCAACGGCGGCTCGCACGCCGACTCCGACGTGGACATCCAGGAGTTCATGATTGCGCCGATCGGCGCGGAGACGTTCTCCGAGGGCCTCCGCTGGGGCGTCGAGGTCTACCACAGCCTCAAGGGCGTCCTGAAGGAGAAGGGCCTCTCCACGGGCCTCGGCGACGAGGGCGGCTTCGCCCCGAACCTGCCGAGCAACCGTGCCGCGCTCGAGCTCATCACCGAGGCCATCGAGAAGGCCGGCTACACCCCCGGCAAGGACATCGCGCTCGCCCTGGACGTGGCCTCGAGCGAGTTCTTCCAGGACGGTGCCTACCAGTTCGAGGGCAAGTCCCTCTCCGCCTCCGAGATGAGCGCGTACTACGCGGGCCTCGTGGCCGACTTCCCGCTCGTCTCGATCGAGGACCCGCTCGACGAGAACGACTGGGAGGGCTGGAAGATCCTCACCGACACGATCGGGGACAAGGTCCAGCTCGTGGGCGACGACCTCTTCGTGACCAACCCGGAGCGCCTCCAGCAGGGCATCGACGCCAAGACGGCCAACTCGCTGCTCGTGAAGGTCAACCAGATCGGCTCGCTCACCGAGACGCTCGACGCCGTGTCGCTCGCCCAGCGCTCCGGCTACACGACCATCACCTCCCACCGCTCCGGCGAGACCGAGGACACGACCATCGCGGACATCTGCGTGGCCACGAACGCCGGCCAGATCAAGACGGGCGCGCCCGCCCGCTCGGAGCGCGTGGCCAAGTACAACCAGCTCCTGCGCATCGAGGAGGAGCTCGACGACGCCGCGCGCTACGCCGGCCGGAGCGCCTTCCCGCGCTTCAAGGGCTGACCACTGGCCCGACTGCCGGCGGGTCCGCTGCGCTGACAGCTGACGCTGATCGGCGCCGGCGGACTGTTCCCCGGGTTCCTGCGCCGCGGCGGCTATGGTGGAAAGACACCGGCCGCCGCGGCGCATCCGTGTCCGCAAGGATGCTTCCGCATTGTCACGAGGGGAGGACGCTCCATGGCAGCACGCCGTCCTCCCGTGCCCCGGGTAGCCCGCGCCGCCGCCCGGACCTCCCAGACTGCCGGGGCGCCGTCGGCCGCCGACAGGGCCCCGGCTGACCCCATCCGGACCTCGCCCGCTCCCGGCAGGACGACTGATGCCGGTCGGACTGCCAAAGGCAGCCGGACTGCCGATGGCAGCCGGGCCACGCCCGGGGCCGCCTCGCCGCTGCCTTCCGGCGCGCCCTCGTCCGCCCCGCAGCCGGGGCCGCGGCAGCCGGAAGCAGCTGGCGCCGCGCCCCTGCTCCCGGAGTCGCGCGCGCACCGCGGCCGCCGCCCGTCCCGGCTCCGCGTGGGCTCGGGCGCAGCGGGGGTCAGCCCGGGCGAGCGCGAGTCAGTGCCCGCTGCAGGGGGACAGGGAGCGGCGGCCCCTCCGGCGGAGGACGCGCCCGTCCCGGCCCGCGCCTTCTCGGGCCGCATGCTGGCCCTCGCGGTGGTCCTCGTGGCCATCACGATCATGCTCGCCCCGACGGTGAGGGTGTTCCTCAACCAGCGCGCCGAGATCACGGCACTCGAGGCGGACATCGCCGCCAAGGAGGCCGAGCAGCGGGCGCTCGAGCAGGAGATCTCGCGCTGGGAGGACCCCAACTACGTCCAGCAGCAGGCGCGGGACCGCATTAACATGGTGATGCCCGGCGAGACCTCCTACTGGGTGTTCGGGGATCCCGGAGCCCCCGCCCAGGGGAGCGCCGCGGCCCCCGACGTTGGGACCGACCAGCCCTGGACCGCCACCTTCTGGGACGCGCTGCGCCGCGCGGCGACCGACTGACGCCCGGCCGCCGGGGGACGCCCGCCCGCGCCCGGGAACGAGCACGCCCGCACCGAACGAGAGCAAGGACCGTACGTGACCGAGAACCTGCCGCCGCTGGGCGACGAGCCCACGCCGACCGACCTCGAGGTGCTCAGCCGCCAGCTCGGCCGACCCGTGCGGGACGTGGTGACGATCCCCGCCCGCTGCGTGTGCGGGAATCCGCTCGTGGCCGCCACGGCCCCACGCCTCGCCAACGGCACGCCGTTCCCGACCACGTTCTACCTCACGCACCCCGTGGTGACCTCCGCCGTGTCGCGCCTCGAGGCCGGCGGCACCATGGCCGAGATGAATGCGCGGCTCGAGGAGGGTCCCGAGCTCGCCGCCGCGTACAGCGCCGCGCACGAGGCCTACCTCGCCGCGCGCGAGGAGATCGGGCGGCGCGCGGGTACCGGCCCCGTTCCCGAGATCGACGGGATCTCGGCAGGCGGCATGCCCACGCGCGTGAAGTGCCTCCACGTCCTCGTGGGCCAGTCCCTCGCGATGGGCCCGGGCGTCAACCCGCTCGGCGACGAGGCGATCGAGGCCATCTCGCCGTGGTGGACCCGCGACCGCTGCTGGTGCGAGGGCGCCTGGGACACGGAGGGCGCCGTGCCGGACAGGGACCTCTCGCGCCACGGGCCACAGGGGCTGCCGGCGATGACCGGTCGGCCCGCGCCCGTGCGCGCGTCCCGCGCGGCAGGGGAGCCCGACGGATGGACAGGGGAAGCACGGCCCGGAGCCGACGCGGCTGCGCATGAGCCGAGCAGGCCGAACGAGCCGAACAGGCAGAGCGAGCCGAACAGGCAGAGCGAGCCGAACAGGCAGAGCGAGCCGAACAGGCAGAGCGAGCCGAACAGGCAGAGCGAGCCGACCAGGCAGGGCCAGCCGAACCAGCCGAACGAGGGGGAGCAGGGAGCATGAGGGTCGCCGGGATCGACTGCGGAACCAATTCGATCCGCCTGCTCGTCGCGGACACGGACACGCGCGCGGGAGGCGGCGCCGCCCTGAAGGACGTGCACCGCGAGATGCGGATCGTGCGCCTCGGGCAGGGGGTGGACGCCACGGGCATGCTCGCCCCCGAGGCACTCGAGCGCACCTTCGCCGCCGTCGACGAGTACGCGGCCACGATCCGCAGCCTCGGCGCCGAGCGCGTGCGCTTCGTCGCCACGTCAGCGACCCGCGACGCCGGGAACCGGGACGAGTTCACCGAAGGAATCGAGGCCCGCCTCGGCGTGGAGCCGGAGGTCGTGACCGGGATCGAGGAGGCGTCGCTGAGCTTCGCGGGCGCAGCGAGCGTGCTCCCGCTCGAGCCCGGCCGGCCCGTGCTCGTCGTCGACCTCGGGGGCGGGAGCACCGAGTTCGTCCTCGGCGACGCGGACGGCGTCATGGCCGCGCGCTCGGTGGACATCGGCTGTGTGCGGCTCACGGAGCGCCACCTGCGCTCGGACCCGCCCACTGCCGCGCAGATCGCGGCGGCGGAGCACGACGTCGATGCCGCCATCGACGCGGTCCTCGCCGAGGTGCCGCTCGGCCGGGCGACGGCGGTGGTCGGCGTGGCAGGGACGGTCACCACGGTCACGGCCCATGCCCTCGCGCTCCCGGAGTACGACCCCGCGCTCATCCACGCGACCGAGCTGCCGCTCGACGTGGTGGACGCGGCATGCGCCTCGCTGCTCTCGCTCACACACGCCGAGCGGGCCGCCCTGCCGTACATGCACCCGGGCCGCGTGGATGTCATCGGGGCCGGTGCTCTCGTCTGGCGGCGGATCCTGGCCCGGGTCGCGGACCTCACGGGGGGCGGCCTCCGCACCGCCGTCACGAGCGAGCATGACATCCTCGACGGCATCGCCCTGAGCACGCTCGCGGGACGGCCGCGGTGAGCCGGGTGGAGGGATCGGCGCGCACCCCGGCCCGGACGCGCACCGCGGGCCAGGCGTTCCGCGCGCTCGCGGCATTCGCAGCCGCCGTCGTCGGCCTCATCCCCGCGCTCGCGGCCGGACTGCTGGTCCCCGCCGCCCCGGCCGCTGCGGACAGCATCCGGGACCGCGAGTACTGGCTCGAGGAGTACGGCATCGAGAAGGCCTGGGACGTCTCCAAGGGCGCCGGCGTGAAGATCGCGGTGATCGACAGTGGGGTCGACGGGAAGCACCCGGACCTCAAGGGCGCGGTGGCCGGCGGCTTCGATGCCTCGGGGGCCGGCGCAGCCAACGGCCAGAAGCCGATCGGTGCACGTACCGAGCACGGGACGCTCGTTGCATCGATGCTCGCGGGCCGGGGGCACACCGACGGCAGGAAGACGGCCACGGGCGGCCCGGACGGTGTGGTGGGCGTCGCCCCGGAGGCGAAGGTCCTCGCGGTCTCGACGTGGCTCGGATCGCCGAACCCCGCAGGACGCTCCGACCAGGACCAGATCCCCGAGGCCGTGCGCTGGGCAGTGGACCAGGGCGCGAAGGTCATCAACATCTCCCTCGGCAGCACGCAGCAGTCCTGGCCCGAGAGCTGGGACGCCGCATTCCTGTACGCCGAGCAGCGGGACGTGGTGATCGTGGCCGCCGCGGGCAACCGCGAGGGCGGGAACGTCCAAGTGGGCGCCCCGGCCACGATCCCGGGCGTCCTGACTGTCGCGGGGCTGGACCGCAAGCGCAAGGCCAGCGTCGACTCCTCGTCTCAGGGCATCAGCATCGGCGTCGCGGCGCCGGCGGAGGACCTCGTGGGCGCGCTGCCGGGGAGCGGATATGCCGAGTGGGCTGGCACCTCCGGCGCCGCACCGATCGTCGCCGGCGTCGCTGCACTGATCCGCTCGAAGTGGCCCGAGCTCACGGCCGCCCAGACCATCTCCCGCATCGTATCGACCGCGAAGGACGCCGGGACCCCCGGCCACGACCCGCTCTACGGCTTCGGGGTCCTGGACGCCGAGGCGGCGCTCACGGCCAAGGTGGCGCCCGTCAGGGCCAACCCGCTCGGCTCGATCGCCGAGTGGATCCGGGTCCACCGGAAGGGCGCCCCGGTGGCGCAGGTGCCCTCGAACGGCGCGCCCGCGGCCCCGGGCGAGGGCAATCACGCCGTTCCCGAGCCGGCCGCCCCGCAGGCACAGCCCCCGGCGACCGGAACGAATCCCTGGCCGGGCGTCGTCGTCCTCGGAAGCGCCGCGGCGATCGCGGCGATCCTCGTGGCCGGGGCGCTGCACCTGCGCCGGATCGCGTTCGCCCCGGCCCGCGGGCGTGCCGTCGCGGACGCCGACGACGCCGACGGTCCGGGTCCCGCCGGAGGGCCGGAACCGGCCCTGAGGGAGGCCCGCCCCGAGCGCTAGTGAATATTTTCACAAGCTGCTATGCTGGCGTCATGCCTTCCTCGCTCCAGCTTGTCGACCGCCCCCGCGTCCTCGTCGTCGGTGGCGGCTATGTCGGCCTCTATGTGGCCCTGAACCTGCAGAAGAAGATCGCCAAGGCCGGCGGCATCGTCACGGTCGTGGATCCGCTTCCCTACATGACGTACCAGCCGTTCCTGCCCGAGGTGGCCGGCGGCAACATCGAGCCCCGCCACGCGGTCGTCTCGCTCCGCGAGCACCTCAAGGGCTCCGAGATCATCCAGGGCTCTGTGACCGCCGTGGACCACGCCAACCGCAAGGCCGTCGTGACCCTGCCGGGCGGCCAGGGCACCCTCGAGGTCCCGTACATGGACGTCGTCCTCGCTGCCGGCGCCATCACGCGGACGTTCCCGATCCCCGGCCTGGCCGAGAAGGGCATCGGCAACAAGACCATCGAGGAGGCCGTGGCCCTGCGCAACCAGGTCATCGAGCGCATCGAGTTCGCCTCGACCGCCTCGGACCCGGCCGCACGCAGGCGCGCCCTCACCTTCGTCGTCGTGGGCGGCGGCTTCGCCGGCATCGAGACCATCGCGGAGCTCGAGGACCTCGCCCGCGAGGCGGTCCGCAACAACGGCCGCGTGAGCCAGGACGAGGTCCGCTTCGTCCTCGTCGAGGCCATGGGCCGCATCATGCCCGAGGTCACGGCCGAGCAGGCCGAGTGGGTCGTGGAGCACCTCAGGGGCCGTGGCGTGGAGGTCCTCCTCAACACGTCCCTCGCGAGCGCCGAGGGCCCGCTGAAGCTCATCAGCCTGCCGGACAAGTCCCCTGCGGACGAGTTCGAGGCGGACACCCTCATCTGGACCGCCGGCGTGCAGGCGAACCCCATGGTCCGCTCGACCGACTTCCCGCTCGAGCCGCGCGGCCGCGTGCGCGTCCTCCCGGACCTGCGCATCGCCGGTGACGAGGGCATCATCGAGAACGCGTGGGCCGCCGGCGACATCGCCGCTGTCCCCGACCTCACCGGCAAGGGCCTCCCCGACGGCACGTGCGTTCCGAACGCCCAGCACGCCCTGCGCCAGGCCAAGGTCCTCGCGAAGAACCTGTGGGCCAACCGCTGGGACAAGCCGATGGCCGACTACAAGCACAAGAACCTCGGCGCCGTGGCCGGCTTCGGCCCGTGGAAGGGCGTCGCGAACATCAACCTGCTGGGCCGCATCGGCCTCAAGGGCCCGCTCGCGTGGCTCGCGCACCGCGGCTACCACGGCATGGCCATCCCGACGTTCGAGCGCAAGTTCCGGGTTGTGCTCGACTGGTTCTCGTCGCTGTTCTCCGGCCGCGACACGACCCCGCTCCAGGGCCTCGAAGCCCCGCGTGCAGCGTTCGAGGCGGCGGCGCGTCCCGCGCCCAAGCCCGCGGCAGCACCGGCGTCGGCCCCCGCTCCCGAGGCCGCCACGGCCGCAGGCGAGAAGGAGAAGGTGGGCGCCGAGGCGAAGTAGCCCCTGCGGAAACGCCTGCGGCCCACGGAGGCCATCCACGACGGCGATCGTCGCCCCGCGCGGGCACGGTCGCCGTCGGCGTCTCCACCGTGCGTGCCAGTAGGCTGGTGCCGCGCCCCAGTAGCCCAATCGGCAGAGGCAGCGGACTTAAAATCCGCTCAGTCAGGGTTCGAGTCCCTGCTGGGGCACCGTGCCCGAAGGCCCGTCTTCCCCCGCGGAAGTCGGGCCTTCGGCGTCTCCTGAGCAGAACTTACCGAGGCGTTACAAGGATGTGACCTGAAACACTGTATTGAGAGTTAAGTGCTCTATTAGCCTGTCTCTCAATCAGGAATACCTGATTGTTCGCATCCGGGGGGCCACAGTCCCCCGATGGAGGAGATTGAGCATGATTCCACGTCCTTCGGCCCTGCCGCGCGCTGCGAAGCTGAGCGCGCTCGGGATCGGTGTTGCCCTGCTTGCCACCGCGTGCGGCGGCGGCTCGGGAGCGCCCTCGGGCACGTCCACGACCACTGCGGCCGACGGCAGCGCCATCGCGTGTCCCGCTCCGTCCGGCTCTGCTGGCAGCGAGGCCGCTGGCGGCACCCAGGCTGCGGGAGACGTCCCCGCGTCCAAGACCACCACGGCTACGCCCCTCAAGATCGGCTCGCTGCTGCCGACCACCGGTTCGCTGGCCTTCCTCGGCCCGCCCGAGATCGCGGGCGTGAACCTGGGCCTCAAGGAGGTCAACGCCGCTGGCGGTGTGCTCGGCAAGCCTGCCCAGGTCATCCACCGCGACTCCGGCGACACCAAGACGGATATCGCGACCCAGTCCGTGACGAACCTGCTGGGCCAGGGTGTGGGCGCCATCATCGGTGCAGCATCCTCCGGCGTTTCCAAGACCGTGATCAACCAGATCACGGGCGCGGGCGTCGTCCAGTTCTCGCCGGCCAACACGTCGCCGGACTTCACGACGTGGGAGGACAAGGGCCTCTACTGGCGCACCGCGCCGTCCGACGTCCTCCAGGGCCGCGTGCTCGGCAACTACATGGCCAGCTGTGGCGCCCAGACCCTCGGAATGATCGTCCTCAACGACGCCTACGGCACGGGACTCCAGAAGAACATCAAGGAGGCCTTCGAGTCCGCTGGCGGCAAGGTCGTCGCGGAGGAGCTCTTCAACGAGGGCGACTCGCAGTTCAGCACCCAAGTGGACAAGGTCCTCGCGGCGAAGCCGGACGCGATCGCCCTGATCACGTTCGACCAGGCCAAGCAGATCGTGCCTCTCATGACGGGCAAGGGTGTCAAGCCGACCCAGATGTTCTTCGTGGACGGCAACACGTCCGACTACAGCAAGGACTTCAAGGCCGGCACGCTCAAGGGCGCGCAGGGCACCATCCCGGGCACCTTCGCGAAGGAGGACTTCAAGAAGAAGCTCCTGGCCGTCGACCCCAAGCTCAAGGACTACAGCTACGCAGGCGAGTCCTACGACGCGGTCAACCTCATCGCGCTCGCGGCTGAGGCCGCAGGCAGCGTCAAGGGGACCGACATCGCCAAGCAGCTCAAGGCAGTGTCCGAGGGCGGCGAGAAGTGCAACGACTACGCAAGCTGCGTGACCCTGCTCCGCGACGGCAAGGACATCGACTACGACGGCCAGTCCGGCCCCGTGACGTTCTCCGACGCCGGTGACCCGACCGAGGCGTTCATCGGCATCTACGAGTACGGCGAGGACAACAAGTACAAGCCGGTCCGCGAGGAGTACGGCAAGCTCTCCTGAGCCGCCGGCCTTTCGGAACCGCTGTATCAGAAGGCCCCGTCCCGCAAGGGACGGGGCCTTCCCCGTGCTCAGGGCGCCGCGCCGAGCCCCACAGCCGTCCTCTGGCGCATGGCAGGCGGGGATGCAGTCCGCAGCGGTTGCGGTCGCCCCAGCGGGCTCCAGAGCGCCGTGCAGGGCCACAGGAGCCCTGAGGCGCCGGATCGCGTGCCTGCCGCGGGCGGCGACAGCCCGCCTTTCCGTGGGGGAGGGGCGCGCTGGCGGGCGCCTTCCGGGGGCGTCCTCCGGCGCGCTGAGCGCAGACGACGGCGCCGCCCACCTGGTGCGGTGGACGGCGCCGTCGACAGGGCGGGAGAGAGCGGACGCTACTGCCCGCTGCCCTCCACGGTCTCGGCAAGGGTGCCGAGGTAGAGCTGGATCACCTTGGGGTCCTTGAGCAGCTCCCGGCCCGTGCCCGTGTACGCGTCGCGGCCCTGGTCGAGGACGTAGCCACGGTCGCAGATCTGCAGGCAGCGGCGGGCGTTCTGCTCGACCATGATCACGGAGACGCCTGCCCGGTTGATCTCGTGGACCCGCAGGAAAGTCTCGTCCTGCTTGACGGGGGAGAGTCCGGCCGAGGGCTCGTCGAGGAGCAGCACGGCGGGGTCCATCATGAGCGCTCGGCCCATGGCCACCATCTGCCGCTCGCCGCCGGAGAGGGAGCCGGCGCGCTGGGCACGCCGCCGTCCCAGCTCGGGGAAGAGCTCGGTGACGAAGTCCCAGCGCCTGCTGAAGTCCTTGGGGCGCTGGAACATGCCCATCTGCATGTTCTCCTCGATCGTGAGGGTCGTGAAGACGTTGTTCGTCTGGGGGACGAACCCGATCCCGCGGCTCACGAGGCGGTTGGCCTTGAGGCCCGTGAGGTCCTGGCCGCGCACCACCACGGAGCCGGAGTGGACCTTCACGAGGCCGAACATCGCCTTGAGCAGGGTCGACTTGCCGGCGCCGTTGGGGCCGATGATGCCGATGAGCTCGCCCTTGCGCGCCTCGATGCTGCAGCCGTTGAGGATGTTCACCCCGGGCAGGTAGCCCGCGACGAGATCCTTCACGGTGACGACGGCCTCGTCTGTGGCGGCCGCTGGGGCCGCAGAGGCGGTGCTGTGCTTGGTCACCGGTCCTCCTCCTTGCGTGTCTCGGTGTCGACGTGGAGGGTCTCGGCACGCTCGCCGAGCACGGCCTCCGGGGCGATGATCCCGGCGTCCGAGGTCCCGACCACGGACTTCTCGTCCTCGGCCAGCTCTTCCTCGAGTGCCTCGACCCCGCCTGCGGCGCCGAGGTCGACGTCATGGTGGGCGCCCAGGTACGCGTCGATCACGGCCTGGTCCTTCATCACGGTGGCGGGCGGCCCCTCGGCGACGATCTTGCCCTCGGCCATGACCACGACCCAGTCCGCGATGTGCCGGACCATGTGCATGTCATGCTCGACGAACAGCACGGTCATGCCCTCTGCCTTGAGGTTCTTGATGTGGTCGAGGAGGCTCTGGGTCAGGGCGGGGTTGACGCCGGCCATGGGCTCGTCGAGCATGACGAGCTTGGGGTTGACCATGAGCGAGCGCGCCATCTCGAGCAGCTTGCGCTGTCCGCCCGAGAGCGAGGCCGCGTAGTCGTCCCGCTTGGCATCGAGCTTGAACTTGGCGAGGAGTCCCTCGGCCTGCTCGGTGAGCTGCTTCTCGCGGCTGCCCCAGATGCCCTTGAACAGGGCGTTGCGCAGCTTCTCGCCGGGCTGCTGGGACGCGCCGAGCCGCATGTTCTCCATGACGGTCAGCTTGCCCATCACCTTGGTGAGCTGGAAGGTGCGGACCATGCCCATGCGCGCGACCTTGTAGGAGGCGACGCCGGCGAGGTCATTGCCCTCGAACTGCCACGTTCCCGTGTTCGGGGTGTCGAACCCCGTCAGAAGGTTGAACAGCGTGGTCTTGCCGGCCCCGTTGGGGCCGATGAGCGCCGTGATCTTGTGGCGGGGGATCTCGAGGTACTCGACATCGACCGCGTTGTTGCCGCCGAAGCTCCGGCTCACGTTCTCCGCGACCACGATGGGATCGCGCTTGCGGCATCCGGGCGCGGCCTCCCCGACCGCGATCGGCCGGGCGTCCGTCATGTAGTCGGTACCGGACGGCACCGGCTGGCCGGCCTCCGGTCCTGGCCCTTGGGGGGTGGGTGCAGCGTGGCTCATGCGAATGCCAGCTCCTTCTTGTTGCCGAACACGCCCTGGGGCCTGAAGATCATGAGCAGCATGAGCGCGACACCCACGAGGATGTAGCGCAGCTGGCCGGCCTGGGTCGTGGAGAGCCAGGTGATGGCATCGGACTCGATGAGCCCGTACAGGACGCCCTGGGTGAGCGAGAGCACGACCCAGAACATCATGGCGCCGACCACCGGGCCGAGGACAGTGGACATGCCGCCGAGGAGGAGGCAGGTCCAGAGGAAGAACGTGAGCTCGGTGCCGTAGTTGGCGGGCTGGACGACATCGCGGGGCAGGGTGAAGACCATGCCTGCGAGTGCGCCGAGGATGCCGCCGATCACGAGCGCCTGCATCTTGTACGAGTAGACATTCTTGCCGAGCGAGCGGACGGCCAGCTCGTCCTCGCGGATGCCCTTGAGGACGCGGCCCCACGGGCTCCGCATGAGGAGCCAGACCACGAGGCATGCGACGATGACGATTCCCCAGCCGAACACCCGGTAGAAGAAGTCGTTGCTGCTGAAGCCGAAGTAGTCGCCCTCGGGGAACGGGTTGAGCTTCAGGAAGTCCTGGCGGAACGCTGCGAGGCCGTTGGCCGAGCCCGTGACGTCGGTCAGCGTGTTTGTCGTGACCACGTAGCGCACGATCTCGGCGGCGGCGATCGTGACGATCGCGAGGTAGTCGGCCCGCAGGCGCAGCGTCGGGATACCGAGCAGGAGCGCGAACAGCACGGCGGCGACAACCGCCACGAGAAGGCCCACCCAGAAGTTGGCCTGGAAGTGGATCGTGGTCATGGCGAAGCCGTAGGCACCCACGGCCATGAACCCGGCCTGCCCGAAGTTGAGCAGGCCCGAGTAGCCGAAGTGGACGGCGAGGCCGAGCGCCGCGAGGGCGTACGCCGCCGTCGTGGGGCTGACGATCTCCGCGAGAGCGCTGCTGAGAATGAATCCGAAGTCCATGTGTGCCTCCTCAGCCCACTCGCTCGCGGCGGCCCAGGATGCCCTGCGGCCGGAACAGGAGAACGGCGATCATGATCGCCAGGGCCCCCACGTACTTGAGGTCGCTCGAGACGCCGAACACGGTGGTCAGCTCGACGAAGACGCCCACGACCACTGAGCCGACGAGGGCTCCGAAGACGGTCCCGAGCCCGCCGAGGGTGACGCCGGCGAAGATCATGAGGAGGATCTGCTGCCCCATGTCGAACGTCACGCCCGGGCGGTAGTAGGCCCAGAGGATGCCGCCGAGCCCCGCGAGGAGGCCGCCGGTGACCCACACGATCCGGATGACGGCGTCGACGTCGATGCCGGAGGCGGCGGCCAGAGCGGGATTGTCCGCGACGGCGCGGGTCGCCTTGCCCAGACGGGTCTTGAGCAGGACGAAGCCGATGATCAGGATCACGATGAGCGAGATGACGAGGGACCAGAGGTTGTTCGGCGAGATCGAGATGGGCCCGAGCTGGATGTCCGGGCTCTGGGCGAAGGGCAGCTGCTGGGTGGCGCCGCCGAAGAAGAACAGGATGACGTAGCGCGCAGCGAGCGCGAGCCCGATGCTGACGATCATCATCGGTACGAGGCTTGTGCCGCGCCGTCGGAGGGGCTTCCACAGCCCGGCGTCCTGGACGTAGCCGGCAGCTGCGCTGGCCACGAGCGCGAGGATGATCGCGAGCCAGAAGGGCAGTCCGGCGGCGCTCAGGCCGAAGACAGTGACAGCTCCGAGCGTGACCATCTCGCCGTGGGCGAAGTTCGTCAGGCCCGTGGTGCCGAAGATCAGGGAGAGGCCCACCGCGGAGAGGGCGAGCAGCAGGCCGAAGCTCAGCCCCGCCACGAGGCGATTGAGCAGCTCCTGGCCGAAGTTGCCCTCGACCACCTGGATGCCCTTGCCGAAGGCGAAGATCGCACTCACGTTCGAGGTCTGGTTGAAGGTGACCGAGCGCGGGTTCTCCTGGCCCTCCGCGAGCGCGACGCCCTCGGGAAGGGTCGACTCGTCCAGCTCGAGCTGGTATGTGCCCTGAGTGGGGACGCCGATCGACCACGCGCCGTTCTGGGCGGAGGTGGCGACGCCCTCGAAGCCGTCGCCCGTGACCTTGATCTCGACGCCGGCGAGGGGCTTGCCCTCGTTGCGGAGGAATCCGCTGATCGAGTTCTGGTACTGGGTCTGGGCCGGACTGGGGGACGGGCTGGGCGAGGTGGTCGCCACGGCCGCCGGGGCAAGCGCCAAGAGCACTGCGAGGAAGGCGCCGATCAGGGCGCCCGCAGCAAGGATCGCCCTCGGCAGCCGCAGCGGGTGTGCGGCCTGGGCTGTGCGTTTCACTTAATGGGCCTCCGTTATCCGGGAGTTCTGCTGGCGCAGTGCCAGCGGGCGTTCGGTGCGCGGGCGTGCGGCATCGTCAGGGATGTGATGCAGCTCACCCATGGAACGCAATGTTACTCGCGGGACAGAGGCCCTCGGTGCGGATTCCGGGGACCGCAGGGTAGCGATCCGGTAACAACTGTGAAGTTCCGGCTCGATCTGGAAGTAGTCGCTCTTACCTTTCCGGAGGGGAGTCCTTCGGAGGGCTAATGGCTCGCCCCGGTAGCCGGCGCCGCGCGCGGGGGGATCAGAGGTAGAGGCCGTGCCCGCTTGCGGGTTCGCTGCTCTCGGCAACCGCGTGCAGATCGCGCTCGCGCAGCAGGATGTAGTCATGGGCGGACACCTCGACCTCCGCGCGGTCCTCGGGGTCGAACAGGACGCGGTCGCCCTCGGACACCTGGCGGACGCTCGGGCCGGCCGCGACCACTCGTGCCCAGGCGAGGCGCCGGCCCAGCACAGCCGTGGCCGGGATCACGATGCCCGACGCCGAGCGGCGCTCGCTCGCGTCCTTGTCCAGCTCGACGAGGATGCGGTCGTGGAGCATCCTCAGCGGCAGGCGCGGCGGCCTCCCCGGTCCGGCGGAAGGAGGGCTGGCGGCGGACGGAAGGGCAGGCTTGCTGGGCGCGGGACGTTCGCTGGGCACCCGACCATTCTAGGTTCGTGCGCCGCTGCGGCTCCCACGGGGCTCGGCTGCCCCGCGGGGATCCTGCGGGCAGGCCGTACGCGCCCCGGCTGGGAACTTTCCGCCTGTCCCGTTCGTGGCCACAATTGAGCAGGGCCCACGAGCATCGAACGGGCCACGAGTGCGAACACCGTCATGAACACCCAGTGCCTGCCCACGGAGCAGGCCGTCGACAAGGAGCCGACATGGCAATTGGGGGCAACCCGGTCTTCCGGGGCAAGAACTTCAGGTCCGCGGTGGCCACCGCCCCGCCCGTTCCCCAGGCCCCGTACGGCCAGAACCCGTACGGCCAGTACGGACAGCCGGCCGGCCAGAGCGGCTACGGGCAGAACCCCTACGGCCAGAACCCCTACGGCCAGCCCTCTGCGCAGCCGCAGGGTCAGCAGATGACGCCCGAGCAGCTCGACCAGATGTACAAGGCGCCGTCCGCGGGTCCGGTCGAGACGGGGCGCATGACGTACGACGACGTCATCATGAAGACTCTCGCGTGCCTGGGCCTCGTGGTGCTGGGCGCGGGCGTGACGCTGTTCGTCTCCCCGGCGGCCTCCCTGGGCCTCATGGTCCTGGGCGCGATCGGCGGGCTCATCCTCGCCCTGGTCAACTCGTTCAAGCGCGAGCCGTCTCCGGCGCTCATCCTCGCGTACGCGGCCCTCGAGGGCCTCTTCCTGGGCGGCCTCACGCGCATCATCGACGCCTTCGCGCCGGGCGCGGGCTTCCAGGCCGTGCTGGGCACCGTGGTCGTCGCCGGAGTGACCCTTGCCCTCTACAAGAGCGGGAAGGTGCGGGCCACGCCCGGCCTGGCCAAGTTCTTCCTGATCGCGATCGTCGGCTACCTCGCGTTCAGCCTCGTGAACCTCGGCCTCGTGCTGTTCGGCGTGGTCGACAGCCCATGGGGCATGCGCGGGATCGAGATCATGGGCATCCCGCTCGGGGTCATCGTGGGGCTGTTCGCCGTGGTCCTCGCCGCGATCGCGCTCATCTTCGACTTCAACAGCATCGAGGAGGGCGTGCGTGCAGGCGCTCCGCGCCGCTTCGCCTGGACGGCCGCGTTCGGCCTCACCGTGACGCTCGTGTGGCTCTACACCGAGATCCTGCGCCTCATCGCGATCTTCAACAGCAACGACTGACGCCCCACCCGGGCGCACTGCACCACTGTCTGGGCCAAGCGCCCCGCGTGCTCTGCACGCGGGGCGCTTTCCGTGTCTGCCTCCGACGGCCCCCGACTGCAGGGCTTCACAGGAGGCGGCGTGCGCCGTCCGCCGGCAGCACAGTGAACACGTCCGGTGCGGTGAACCCGGCTGCGGCGAACGCCTCGGCGACGGCCGCACGGACCGCGCCTTCCGCCGTCGTGGGCACGAGCGCGATGGCCGAGCCTCCGAACCCGCCGCCGGTCATCCTCGCCCCGAGGGCGCCCGCGCCGCGTGCCGCCTCGACCGCGAGGTCGAGTTCGGGGCACGAGATCTCGAAGTCGTCCCGCATCGAGGCATGGCTGGCGTCGAGGAGGGGGCCGATCGAGGCCGGGCCCGCCTCCCGGAGGGCCCTGACGGTCTCCAGGACGCGCCCATTCTCGGTGACGACATGGCGCACCCGCCGGAACGTCACGGGATCGAGGAGCCCGCGCGCCTCGTCCAGGTCCGCGGCTGAGACGTCCCGGAGTGCTTCGACGCCGAGCACCTCGGCCCCGAGCTCGCATGAGGCACGCCGGCTCGCGTACCCGCCGTCGGCGTGGGAGTGGGCCACCTTCGTGTCCACCACGAGGACGACGAGGCCGGCCTGGGCGGGGTTGAACGGGATGAGCTCGGCGCTCTGGTCCCGGCAGTCCAGGAACACTGCGTGCCCCGAGGCGCCCCGCAGCGAGGCCGACTGGTCCATGATGCCGGTCGGCGCGCCGACGAAGTCGTTCTCGGCCCGCTGCGTGAGGAGCACGAGCTCCTCTGCGGAGAGAGAGGTGCCCGAGAGGTCTGCGAGCGCCGTCGCCACCGCGCACTCGATCGCGTGCGAGGACGAGAGCCCCGATCCGAGGGGCACGTCCGAGTCCAGGACGAGGTCCGCTCCGGGGACCCCGATGCCGCGATGGGCGAGCGCCCAGGCGACCCCGGCGGGGTATGTGGTCCAGCCGGGCGCTGTCCCCGGCGCAAGGGATCCGAGCTCGAGCTCGACGACGCCGTGCCGCCCGTACGTCGAGACGAGCCGCAGTATGCGGTCGGGCCGGCGCCGCACCGCGACCCTCGCGGCGCGGTCGATCGCGAAGGGCAGGACGAAGCCTGCGTTGTAGTCCGTGTGCTCGCCGATGAGGTTCACCCTTCCCGGCGCCTGCCACACGCCGTCGGGCGTGCCGCCGAAGTGCGCTGCGAAGGCGTCGAGGACGGCGGCGGCTGGGGTGTCGGGGGAGGGCGCACCGGACGCGGACGGGGCGCCGGACGTGGGGGGAGTGCTCATACCGCGGCCTTTCCGGCGACGGCGGCGCGCACGCGCTGGGCCGTCTCCTCGGGTGTCGTGTCGTTGATGAAGGCGCCCATCGCGGCCTCGGAGCCGGCGAGGAACTTGAGCTTGTCCGCGGCCCGCCGCGGCGAGGTCAGCTGGAGGTGGAAGCGCGAGGCGGGGCGCAGCACCCGGTCAAGGGGCGCCTGGTGCCACGCGGCGATGTAGGGGGTGGGCGTCCCGTAGAGCGCGTCGAAGCCCTTGAGGAGCCGGAGGGTGAGATCCGCGAGCTCGTCCTTCTCGGCCCCGGTGAGGGCGGCGAAGTCGGCGGCGTGCCGGTGGGGCACGAGGTGCACCTCGAGCGGCCATCGCGCGGCGAAGGGGACGAACGCACTGAAGTGGCCGCCCTCGATCACCATCCGCTCGCCCGCGGCGCTTTCGCGCTCGAGCAGCGTCCCCAGGAGCGTGCTCCGGCCGTCCTCGGCGTCGAAGAACCGGCGCGCGGCGGCCCCCAGCTGTGCCGCACGGGGCGTGATGTACGGGTACGCATAGATCTGGCCGTGGGGGTGGTGGAGCGTGACGCCGATGTCCGCCCCCCGGTTCTCGAAGGGGAACACCTGGCGCACGCCGGGCAGGGCGCTGAGCGCGGCCGTCCGCTGGGCCCAGGCCTCTACCACCGTCCGCGCCCTCTCGTACGGCAGCTCGGCGAACGCTCCGGTGTGCGAGGGAGTGAAGGACACCACTTCGCAGCGGCCCGCCGCGGCGGCGACGGTGCCCCAGGGGAGGGCATCCGGCAGGTCCGCCGCCACGGGGCCCAGGGAGGGGAAGCGGTTCTCGAAGACGACCACGTCGTAGTCCGGATCCGGGATTTCGGAGGCGTTCGACGGCGTGGTGGGGCAGAGCGGGCACGCGTCGGCAGGCGGGAGGTGGGTCCGGGTCTGGCGGTGGGCAGCGACGGCGACCCAGTCGCCGCTGAGCTCGTCGTACCGGACCTGGCCAGGCTCCGGGCGGGCCGGAAGGGCGCGAGCGTCCGGGACAGGGACCCGCGGCGCGGTGGCGGGGTCGTCGAAGTACAGGATTTCGCGGCCGTCGGCGAGCCTCGCGGAGGCGACGCGGGCGGAGGAGGTGTGGTGCATCGTTTCCTCGCTGGGCAGGGTGGGGGGCTGGGACTGGGCTGGGTGGCTGGGCCGGGTCAGGGGACGTCGGCGACGACGACGTCGGGGACGCTCTGGCGCACCTCTTCGAGCGCGGCGTCGGAGAGCTGGTTGTCGGTCACCAGGGTGTCCACGGCATCGAGGGGGAGGATCGTCGCGAGGCTCACGAGCCCGTACTTGCTGTGGTCCGCGAGGACCACGAGACGGGCCGCCGCCCCCGCCGCCGCCCGGTTCGCCTCGGCCTCGAGCATGTTGGGCGTGGTGAGGCCGGCGCGCGGGTGGAGTCCGTGGACGCCCATGAAGCAGGTCTCGACGTGGAGCTGCGCGAGCGTCGAGGTCGTCAGGGGCCCCACGAGTGCCTCTGACGGCGTGCGCTCCCCGCCCGTGAGGATGGTGCGCACCCCGTGGCCGGGGTCCCCGAGTGCCTCGGCGACCTTGATCGAGTTGGTGGCGACCGTGAGATCGGGCACGGTTGCCAGGAGGCGTGCGAGGGCGAAGGTCGTGGTGCCCGCGGTGACGAAGATCGTCGCGCCGGGCCGGACGAGCTCGAGGGCGCGGGCCGCGATGGCCTCCTTGGCGTCCGGCCGGTGCCCGATCTTCGCGGCGAACCCGGGCTCGGCGAAGCCGACGTCCGCCGGTCGGGCTGCCCCGCCGTGCACGCGCCGGGCGAGACCCTGCTGCTCGAGGTGCTCGATGTCCCTGCGGATCGTCATCTCCGAGACGCCGAGGGCAGCCGCGAGCTCGGCGACGCGCACGGCCTCGCGCCCCTCGAGCTCGTGCACGATCCGCGCGTGCCTTTCCGCTGCCAGCATGATGTCCCCCTCGGTGGAGCCCCGGTGAAGCCGGCCGCCAGCAGGCGGCCGATGTCACATCGTCGATCTATTTCTAACAAAAGATAACATTGGAGCGGCCGCTGCGGAAGAGGTCCAAGGACTGTAGCGTGGCGGTCATGGCCTCGTCATCCGTTCCCCCGCCACCCTCTGCCCCCACTGCCCCCGGTGCCGCGCGGCGCGCGGCCACCGGCATCCAGCACACCATCGCCCGCGGCGGTGGCACCGCCGTGGTGACCGAGCTGGGAGCAGCCCTCCGCTCCTACTCGCGCAACGGCGTCGTGCTCGTGGAGACGTTCGGCGACCACGAGATCCCGCCGGGCGCGTGCGGGCTGACCCTCGCACCCTGGGCCAACCGGATCGAGGACGGCCGCTGGACCCTCAACGGCCAGGTGCAGCAGCTGGACATCACCGAGCCCTCGAAGGGGAACGCGAGCCACGGGCTCCTGCGCAACACCGGGTATGCGGCTCTCGCTGCGACGGAGGCCTCGGTGGTCCTCGAGGCCGTGGTCTTCCCGCAGCACGGCTACCCCTTCCTGGTCCGCCACAGGGTCGAGTACGCCCTCGACGATGACGGCGGCCTGAGCGTGACGCAGACGCTCTCGAACGATTCGGCCGAGCCCGCCCCGTACGGGCTCGGTGCGCACCCGTACCTGCGCCTCGGCGAGGTGCCCACGGAGGAACTCGTGCTCACCGTGCCCGCCGCGACCCGGCTGGCGGCCGACGAACGGAAGATCCCCCGGTCTGCCGAGCCGGCCCAGGGGGAGTGGGACCTGCGCCCGGGCCAGCGCGTGGGCGGGCTCTCCATCGACGCCGCGTACACCGGCCTCGCGAGGGAGGGGGGCGTGGCCCGCAGCACTCTGGCCGCCCCGGACGGCCGCGCGGTCTGGCTGTGGCAGGACGACGCGTGCCCGTACGTGCACGTCTACATCTCGGACCGCTTCCCGGGCCGGCCCAAGGCGGTCGCGCTCGAGCCGATGACCGCGCCCGCCAACGCGTTCAACAGCGGCGACGGCCTGCGCTGGCTCGGGCCCGGCGCGGCGGCCTCGATGCGCTGGGGGATCGGATCCCGCCTCTGAAAGGATGGGCCCATGGAGGACAGAACTGCACGCATCCAGTCCGAGCAGCCCCCGGCCCCGGCCGCCAGCGCTGCGGCCGCCGTCGAGCGGCGTCGCTCCGCCCGGCCCGTGACGGAGGCAGAGCTCCCGTTCGCTC
Source organism: Sinomonas halotolerans (assembly GCF_039615075.1). NCBI lineage: Bacteria > Bacillati > Actinomycetota > Actinomycetes > Micrococcales > Micrococcaceae > Sinomonas > Sinomonas halotolerans. Next base: position 45,707 of record NZ_JBDFRB010000001.1, read on the forward strand.
TGCGCATCGCGGCCGCCTGGTCGTGGCGGCTGGCCATCATCCTCGTGGTGGGCTACGGCGTGGTGTGGGCCCTCGCACAGCTGAGCTTCCTCGTCATCTCGGTCCTCGTCGCAGCGCTCCTCGCGGGGCTCCTGCTGCCCGTGGTGAGGCTGCTCCACAGGGCAGGCCTCCCGCGCGGGCTCGCCGTGGCGCTGACCGAGGTGGGCTTCATCGCTGCGGTCGTCGGCGTCCTGGTGCTTGTGGGACGTCAGCTGACCGCCGGGTTCCGCGCCCTGTGGAACCAGGCGCTCGAGGGCGTGGCCGAGGTCCAGCGGTGGCTCGCCGAGGGTCCCCTGCAGATCAGCGCCTCGCAGCTCGACGCATACCTCAAGGAGGCCCAAGACCTCCTGAGCTCCAACCAGGGCTCTCTCGTGAGCGGGGTCCTGAGCGTGGGCAGCTCGGCCGGCCACCTCATCACCGGGGCGCTCATCGCGCTCTTCGTCCTCGTGTTCTTCCTCCTCGAGGGGGAGCGGATCTGGACGTTCCTCGTGCGGCTCCTCCCGCGCCGGGCGCGGCCCGCGGCAGACGGCGCCGGGCGCAGCGGGTGGGCGTCCCTCGTGAACTATGTCCGGGTCCAGGTCCTCGTCGCCGCCGTGGACGCGATCGGCATCGGCGTGGGCGCCGCGATCCTCGGCGTCCCGCTCGCCCTGCCCCTGGGCATCCTCGTCTTCCTCGCCTCCTTCATCCCGGTGGTCGGTGCGCTCGTGAGCGGCGTGGTCGCCGTCCTCCTCGCCCTCGTCGCGAACGGGTTCGTCAACGCCCTGATCATGCTCGTGATCGTCGTGGCGGTGCAGCAGATCGAGAGCCATGTGCTGCAGCCGCTCATCATGGGCCGCGCGGTGTCCCTGCACCCGGTCGCCGTGATCCTCGCGGTCGCCGCAGGGTCCTACCTCGCAGGAATCCCCGGCGCCCTGTTCGCGGTGCCCACGCTCGCCGTAGCGAACTCGGCCGTTCGCTACATCGCGGCCCGGGCGTGGGACACTGAAAGGGTGCCCGCGGCCGTCGCCGACGCGCCGCCGGGCGGCCAAACCCCCGTGGACCCCAAGGAGACCTGAGCATGGAAGCCCTCTCGACACTCGCTGTGACGCTGGACGATGTCCTGGCCGCGCAGGAGCTGCTCGAGGGCATTATTGCCGTGACGCCGATCGAGACCTCGAGGGCCCTCGGGCAGATGGTGGGCGGCGAGGTCTACCTCAAGTGCGAGAACCTCCAGCGCGCGGGCTCGTTCAAAGTGCGCGGCGCGTACGTGCGCATGGCACGGCTCAGCCCGGAGGAGAAGGCCCGGGGCGTCGTGGCCGCCTCCGCCGGCAACCACGCCCAGGGCGTGGCCGTCGCCGCGAGGCGGCTCGGGATCCGCGCCCGCATCTACATGCCCGTGGGCGTCGCGCTGCCCAAGCTCCAGGCCACCCGCTCGCACGGGGCAGAGGTGGTCCTCCACGGCCACAACGTGGACGAGGCTCTCGCCGAGGCCAAGCGCTACGCCGAGGAGACCGGCGCCGTGTTCGTCCATCCGTTCGACAACGCGGACGTCGTGGCCGGCCAGGGCACGGTGGGCCTCGAGATCCTCGAGCAGGTCCCGGACGTTGACACGATCGTCATGGGCGTGGGCGGTGGGGGCCTCCTCGCCGGCGTCGCGGTGGCCGTCAAGGCGAGGGCCCGCGAGCTCGGCCGCGAGATCCGTGTGATCGGGGTCCAGGCGGAGAACGCCGCGGCGTACCCGCCCTCGCTCGCGGCGGATGCCCTCGTCCCGCTCGCGTCCGTCTCGACGATGGCGGACGGCATCGCCGTGGGCCAGCCCGGCCAGATCCCGTTCAGCATCATCCGCGAGCTGGTCGACGACGTCGTGACCGTGAGCGAGGAGTCCCTCGCCCGCGCCCTCATCTTCCTGCTCGAGCGCGCCAAGCTCGTGGTCGAGCCCGCCGGCGCGGTCGGCGTCGCCGCCCTCATGGACGGCAAGCTCGCCGAGCTGGGGATCCAGCCCAAGAAGACGGCCGTGATCCTCTCCGGCGGCAACATCGACCCGATGCTCATGCTCAAGGTCATCCAGCGCGGCCTCTCCGCCGCGGGCCGCTACTTCACCGTCCGCATGATGCTGGACGACCGCCCCGGCTCCCTCGCGACCATCTCCCGCATCATCGCCGAGAACGACGCCAACGTCACGGGCGTGGACCACACGCGCGTGGGCGGCTCGATCAGCATGGGAGACGTGGCCATCACGATCGACATGGAGACGAAGGGCCACGAGCACTGCGAACAGGTCCTGCGGGCCCTGCGTGCCGAGGGCTTCCAGCCCATCGTCATCCACGTCTGAGCGCGAGCGCGCCGGGCAGGCGCGAAGAGGGGGAGCACATGGGGGCGGAGCTCGCTGGCAGGGCGCGCGCGGGCCTGGTCACGATGATCGCGGTCACGGCGGTGCTCTACGCGCTCCAGATCGCCAACATGGCCACGCTCGGCTGGCTCGCGAGCACGTTCGGGATCCGGCCGCGGGACCCGGAGAGCCTCCCGGACATCCTCACCTCGCCGCTCGTGCACGACCCGACCGGGTGGGGCCACCTCGCCGCGAACACGCTCCCGCTGATCGTCTTCGGCTTCCTCGCGTTCCTCGCCGGGGTGCGCGAGTTCCTCACGGCCGTGGCGCTCTCGTGGCTCGCCTCGGGGATCGGCGTGTGGCTCTTCGGCGGGAGCATCTTCGGCCTGCCGTCGATCACGGTCGGTGCCTCCGGGGTCATCTTCGGGCTGTTCGGCTTCCTCCTCGTGCGCGGGTTCCTCAACCGGCGCTGGGGCCAGATCCTGCTCGCCGTCGCCCTGTTCATCGCGTACGGCGGGGTGCTGCTCGGCGCGCTGCCCACGCTGGAGCGCGGCATCTCATGGCAGGCACACCTCTTCGGGCTCCTGGGCGGGGTCGCCGCCGCGGTCGCACTGCGCTCGCGCGAGCGGGGCCCGCGCCCGCGTTCCCAGACGCGCTCGCGCTGACGCACGCCAGCCAGACGACGACGGCGCCGCCCCCGCGCAAGGGGGGCGGCGCCGTCGTGCGCTGGCCGGGTGGGCCGGGCCGTCAGCCGGAGTACGGCGTGGCCGAGACGATCTCGACCTCGATCTCGCGGCCGTTGGGCGCCGTGTAGGAGAGCTTGTCGCCCTGCTTGTGGCCCACGATCGCGGCGCCGAGCGGGGACTTCTCGCTGAAGACGTCCAGATCGGTGCCGCCGTCGGCGATCTCGCGGGAGCCGAGGAGGAAGCGCTCCTCGTCCCCGGCGATCTTGGCGACGACGATCATGCCGGGCTCGACGACGCCGTCGTCCGCGGGCTTCTCGCCGACGTGCGCGTTGCGCAGCAGCTCGGTCAGCTGGCGGATGCGGGCCTCGATCTTGCCCTGCTCCTCCTTGGCGGCGTGGTAGCCGCCGTTCTCCTTGAGGTCGCCTTCCTGGCGGGCGGCCTCGATGCGCTCGACAATCTCGTGCCGGCCGGGTCCCGAGAGGTGGTCCAGCTCGGCCTTGAGACGGTCGTAGGCCTCCTGGGTGAGCCAGGCGCCGCCCTGATGGGTCGTGGTGGACATCTCGTCTCCTCGTTGGGTTTCTTCCAAGCAAAGACCCCGCCTGCGGGCTGGGCGCGCCTACGGCATGATGCCTCGGGAGCGCTTTCTCGACCACCGGCGGGGCAAGGGCTGTTGATCCATTCTAGTGACACTGCGGGGCGAACCCAAGCTGGGCGGGCCCGCGTGTCCCGGGCCGGGGCTCAGCCGCCGGTGATCCAGCAGGAGTCGACGACGGCGCTCACGGCGCCGCTCTCGGTGCGCAGGGGCACGGTGACCGGCGTGGTGACAGTGCCGCTCGCGCCTGCGCTGGGACCGACGGCGATCTCCTTCCAGCCCACGACGGCGTACGACTCGGAGAGTGCCTTGACCGCGCACACGGCGCTCGCCGAGGCGTCCTTGGACACCTCGAAGTCGATCTCGGCGTGCCAGGGGTCCTGGACCCGGAAGCCGACGTCCTTGGACCTGACCTCAGGCTGCCCGACGCCCACGGCGAGCCACGCGGCGACCGCGATGCCCAAGGCCAGGCCCACTGCCACCAGCACGCGGGCGGCGGTGCGGGAGAGGCCTCTGCGGGGGCTGCCGTAGCGTGCCGCGAGGGCAGGGTTCGCGCTGATGTCCGGGTCCACCCGGCTATTCTAGGAGCCGTGTCTGAGAACGAGCGCCCGCTGAGGCTCCTCGCGGTCCATGCCCATCCCGACGACGAATCGAGCAAGGGCGCGCCCATGATGGCCAAGTACCTTGCCGAAGGCCACGAGGTCATGGTCGTCTCCTGCACCGACGGCTCCCGCGGGGACATCCAGAACCCGCGCATCCTCGACGCGCCCCACCCCCTGCGCGACATGGCCGGGGCGCGGCGGCTCGAGATGGCCGCGGCCCAGCGGGTCATCGGCGTGCAGCACCGGTGGCTCGGCTTCACGGACTCTGGCCTGCCTGAGGGGGACCCGCTCCCGCCCCTGCCGTGGGGATCCTTCGCGACGCTCCCGCTCGAGCAGGCCGCGGCGCCGCTCGTGCGCCTCATGCGCGAGTTCAGGCCGCACGTCGTCGTCTCCTACGACGAGAACGGCGGCTACCCGCACCCGGACCACATCATGGCGCACCGGATCGCGGTGGAGGCCTTCCACGCAGCGGGGAAGGCGGACGCCTACCCGGACGCGGGCGAGCCGTGGGAGCCGGCCAAGCTGTACTACGACGTCCCGTTCAATCCGGACCGCGTGCGCAGGATCCACGACGCGCTCGTCGCGGCGGGGCTCGAGTCGCCCTACGCGGACTGGATCGCCAAGGCCGCGGAGAACGACGCCGAGGGGCACCGCCCGTGGAAGTCCCGCCATCGGGTCACGACCCAGGTGGAGTGCTCGGCCTACTTCGCGGTGCGCGACCGCGCGCTCGCGGCGCACGCCACCCAGATCGATCCCGACGGATGGTTCTTCGCCGTCTCCCTCGAACTCCGGGAGCGCGAATGGCCGTGGGAGGACTACTCGCTCATGTCCTCGAGCGTCGGCGGCCCTGCAGAGGGCGAGACCGAGACGGACCTCTTCGCCGGGCTGCGCTAGGCGCATCTCTTGCAGGGCCGGCCCTCCGCGCCCCCGGGATAGGATGTTCCGGTGCTGAACCTCCTCGTTGCCCTCACGCCCACGCCGTCTCCCGACGGGACCCTCAGGCCGGGGCTGTCCGAGGACCAGATCACCCCCGGCACATGGGGGTTCCTGCTCACCGCGTTCGTCGTGGTCCTCACCATGCTCCTGATCGTGGACATGGTGCGCCGCCTCCGCCGCGTGCGGTACCGCGCGCAGGTCGAGGAGCAGCGTGCCCAGGCCCAGCAGGCTGATGAGCGGGGAGACACCGGGGAACAGGACAGGGCCGGCCAGTAGCGACGGCCCCTGGCCCACCGGGCCCCGCGCTTTCCTCTGCTTGCGCCTTCTTGTCCTTGTGCCTTCCCCGCCCTTGTGCCTTCTCGGCACCCGGCGGGCAGGGCAGACTGGCCCCATGGCCAACCGACTCGCAGGCTCCCCGTCCGCCTACCTCCGCCAGCACGCCGACAACCCCGTCCACTGGCAGCCCTACGGCGAGACGGCCTTCGCCGAGGCGGCCCGCAGGGACGTCCCCGTCTTCATCTCGATCGGCTACGCGGCCTGCCACTGGTGCCATGTGATGGCCCATGAGTCCTTCGAGGACCCCGCGGCCGCCGCAGTGCTCAACGAGGGCTTCGTGTCGGTCAAGGTGGACCGCGAGGAGCGCCCCGATGTGGACACGGTGTACATGGCCGCGTGCCAGGCCATGACGGGGGAGGGCGGCTGGCCTCTGAGCATCTTCGCCCTGCCGGACGGCCGGGCGTTCTACGCCGGCACCTACTTCCCGCCCACGCCGCACCCCTCCCGCCCGAGCTTCCGGCAGGTGCTCGACGCCGTGCGCGAGGCGTGGACCGAGCGCCGCGAGGCGGTCGAGCGCCAGGCAGGCTCCCTCGCCGAGGGCCTCGGCGGGCTGTTCTCGGCGCAGCTCCTGCGCCTCGACGCTCGCGCCGGGGAACAGGGAACCGGCGGGCTGGCCGCCCTGACGGCGGACGCCGTCGTGCGCCTGGGGAAGGCCGAGGACCCCGAGAACGGAGGCTTCGGGCGCGCACCCAAGTTCCCGCCGTCGCCTGTGCTCGCGTTCCTTGTCCGGCACGCCGCGACCCAGGCGCCCACAGCGGGGGCGGCGCGCGCACTTGCGGGGCGCACCCTCGCGGCGATGTGCCGTTCGGCGCTCTTCGACGTGCTCGGCGGCGGGTTCGCGCGCTATTCGGTGACCGCCGACTGGTCCCTCCCGCACTACGAGAAGATGCTCTACGACAACGCCCAGCTCCTGCGCGTCCTCGCGCACTGGGTGCGCCTCGGCGGTGACGCCGGGTTCCCCGCCGAGGAGGCGCGCGCGGCCGCGGTGCTCACGGCGGACTGGCTCGTGCGGGAGATGGGCCTGGCCGGCGGCGGTTTCGCCTCTTCGCTCGACGCCGACTCGGAGCGGGACGGCCACGCGGTGGAGGGCGGCTACTACGTGTGGACCGCCGCCGAGCTCGCGGAGGCGGCGGGGGAGCGCGACGCCGCCCGGCTGGCCTCGGTCTTCGGCGTCCCCGCGGGCGGGGCACGCCGGGGCGGCGCGCACGCCGGGGGCGCTGCGCCCGGCGCGGCAGAGGGCGTCGAGGGGCGCTATGGCGGGCCGCTCCACGCGGCCCGCGAGCTGGGCCCGGACGAACGCGCGCTGCTCGAGCGGCACCGGGAGGCCCTCGCGGCAGCGCGGTCCAGCCGGCCCCGCCCCGGCCGGGACGAGAAGGCCGTGGCCGGCTGGAACGGCCTGGCCGTCGCCGCGCTCGCGGACGCCGCGGCAGTCCTCGGCCGCCCCGACCTGCTCGGGCATGCACGGCGCGCCGCCGTGCTCCTGTCCGAGACGCACTGGGACGGCAGCCGCCTGGCCCGGGTCTCCCACGGCGGGGTGGCCGGAGGCGTGGAGGGGATGCTCTCCGACTACGCGGCGTGCGCCGAGGGCGCCTACGCGCTCTACGCCGCGAGCGGCGAGGACCGATGGTTCGTGTGGGCCGGGGAGCTGCTGGACGCAGCGCTCTCACGGTTCGTGGCGGACGGCCTGCTCTCCGATGTGCCGGTCGGGGCGGGCACGGACGCAGGGGATGCGGTCGGGCTGGCCGGTGCTGGCGCAGCGGGGCCCGGCATGGCCGCAGCCGGCGGGGCGCGCCTCCTCGATGCGATGGACAACGAGGCCCCGAGCGGCGCCTCCCTGCTCGCCGGCGCGCTCCTGGCCCGGAGCGCCTACACAGGGTCGTCCGCGGACCGTGAGGCCGCGGCTGCGGTCCTCGCAGGGCTCCCCGGCCTCGTGGGCCAGTCGCCCCGGGTGGCGGGCTGGCTGCTCGCCGTCGCGGAGGCCGCCGTCGCGGGCCCGCTCGAGGCGGCGGTCGTAGGGCCGCTCACGGGCCCGCGCGCGGCCGAGACGCTGGCGCTGCACCGCGAGGCGCTCTCCTCGCCGAGCCCCGGGCTGGTCATCGCGCTCGGCGAGGCCGGCACGCCGGGCGAGGCCGGCACGCCGGGTGAGGCTGGCAGCTCCGGCGAGGGGGCCGGCGTCGTGCCCCTCCTCGCGGGGCGCACCGGCGCGGACGACGGCGGGCCGCTCGCCTACGTGTGCCGCGGCTTTGCCTGCCGCCTGCCAGTGCGGGCCCCGGAGGCGCTGCGCGCCGAGCTCGCGGGGGAGGCCGCGCGAGCCTGATCAGGACGGCTGGGGCAGGCCAGCGTTGTCAGGCGGCCCGGATGCTGAGGACGGCGATGAGGATCGCCGCGAAGTGCGTCGCGAAGGCCACCACGGTGAACGCGTGGAACATCTCGTGGAATCCGAAGTGCCGGTAGCTGAAGTTGGGACGCTGGAGGCCGTAGAACACGGCGCCGGCGATGTAGAGGGCGCCGCCCGCGCAGACGAGCACTGCCGCGGGGACGCTCGCTGCGAAGAACTGCGGCAGGAACAGCAGCGCCGCGCAGCCCAGCACCACGTAGACGGGAACGTAGAGCCACCGGGGCGCGCCGAGCCACAGGACGCGGAACAGGACGCCGAAGAGCGCCGCCGCCCAGATGGCCGTGAGCAGCCCGGCCGCCAGGGGGCGGGGGAGGAGCGCGATCGAGAGGGGCGTGTACGTGCCCGCGATGACGAGCATGATGTTCGTGTGGTCGAGGCGCTTGAGCACGGCCTTGGTGCGCGGGGCCCACGTGCCGCGGTGGTAGACCGCGCTCACGGCGAAGAGCGAGAGGCCCGTGGCCGCGTAGACGGCGACTGCCGCCTTGTTCTCCGGCCCTGGCGCGACGACGAGCAGCACGATCCCCGCGGCGAGCGCGAAGGGCGTGGCCACGGCGTGGATCCAGCCCCGCCATGAGGGCTTGATGGCCAGGAGTTCGGCCCGGGCCTCCGGTGTCGCCTGCATGGCCCACACCCTATCCTACTGGCGAGTAACCTGAAAGGGGCCGGGCGCGTGCTGCGGTAGCCTAGAGGGGCATCAGCGGCAGGCCCGGCAGGGCGCGGACCCACGGGCGGGAGGGGCATTTGGAACTGCCCGGTTTCCTCTACGGCTACTACGAGCGGCGCCTCATGCGCTCGCTGGACCGGACCAGCATCCCCGGGCACATCGGCGTCATGGTGGACGGCAACCGCCGCTGGGCCCGCCAGTTCAATGCCCCCACGAGCCAGGGCCACCGCGCGGGGGCCGACAAGATCCACGAGTTCCTGGGCTGGTGCCGCGACCTCGGCGTCCGGGTCGTGACGCTGTACATGCTCTCCACGGACAACATGAGCCGTTCCAGCGAGGAGCTCGACGAGCTCACGGCGATCATCGCCGAGACCCTGGACCGGCTCGACGAGGACCCGACCGTGTCCGTCCACGCGATGGGCGCCCCCGAGCTGCTCCCCGACCACCTCGCCGAGCGGCTCGCGCGGCTCTCGTCCAAGCCCAGCCCCTCCGAGCCGCTCCACGTCAACGTCGCAGTCGGCTACGGCGGGCGACGGGAGATCGTCGACGCCGTGCGGGAGCTCCTGCGCGACGCCGTGGCACGCGGCGAGGACATCGCCGCCCTCGCCGAGCGGCTCGATGTGGAGGACATCTCGCGCTTCCTCTACACCGCCGGCCAGCCCGACCCTGACCTCGTGATCCGCACCTCCGGGGAGCAGCGGCTCTCCGGATTCCTCATGTGGCAGAGCGCGTACAGCGAGTTCTACTTCTGCGAGGCGCTGTGGCCCGCCTTCCGCAAGGTCGACTTCCTCCGCGCCCTCCGCGACTACGCGGGGCGCAACCGGCGCTTCGGCGCCTGAATGACACCAGCGTAGTTTTTCGGGACCGACGCGCGCCGTTCACCGTCCCGTCACGTGAGCGGGCTTACATTGACCGCATCGGGAGGCAGCCCGCCGCCCGATGCGGGGAGGCCGAGAATGGGCTTGCGTCACAGCAGCGCCAGGGGGCCGGTCCCGGCCTCGCGGCCGAGCCGGACGGAACTGGATGACGCCGGGGGTCACTCCCTGGGGGCTGGAGTCGACGTGACAAGCATCGGGGCAACCCACACCGCACTGCCCGCACAGTCCGCTGCAGCGCACAGCACCGACGACGGGGCGCGCAGGACCTACGTGCTGGACACGTCCGTGCTGCTCTCGGATCCGAGGGCGCTCCTGCGCTTCGCCGAGCACGAGGTGGTGATCCCCGTCGTCGTGATCACCGAACTCGAGGGCAAGCGCCACGATCCCGAGCTGGGCTACTTCGCCCGCAAGGCACTGCGCCTCCTGGACGACCTGCGCGTCCGCCACGGGAGCCTCAACCAGGCTGTGCCCCTCGATGCCGACGGTGGAGCGGCCGGGGGGACGCTCGTCGTCGAGCTCAACCACATCTCCGCCGACGTCCTGCCCGCCGGCTTCCGCAGCGGGGACAACGACGCGCGCATCCTCGCAGTAGCGCAGAACATGGCCAACGAGGGCAGGGCAGTGACGCTCGTGTCCAAGGACCTGCCGATGCGCGTCAAGGCCTCGGCCATGGGACTCGCGGCCGACGAGTACCGCAACGAGCAGATCGTCGACTCGGGTTGGACCGGCGTCGCGGAGGTCGACGCGGACGAGGAGCAGGTCTCCGCGCTCTACGGCCACGAGGCGGTCCTGCTGCCTGAGGCCGCCGAGATGCCCGTCAACACCGGCCTCGTGATCCTCTCCCCGCGCGGTTCCGCGCTCGGACGGGTCGGCGCGGACAAGCAGGTGCGCCTCGTCAAGGGTGACCGGGACGTCTTCGGGCTCCACGGCCGCTCCGCCGAGCAGCGCCTCGCGATCGACCTCCTCATGGACCCGGGCGTCGGCATCGTGTCCCTCGGCGGCAAGGCGGGCACGGGCAAGTCCGCGCTCGCGCTGTGCGCAGGACTCGAGGCGGTCATGGAGCGGCGTGAGCACAAGAAGATCGTGGTGTTCCGGCCCCTCTACGCCGTGGGCGGCCAGGAGCTCGGCTACCTGCCGGGCTCAGAGACCGAGAAGATGAACCCCTGGGCGCAGGCCGTGTTCGACACGCTCGGGGCGCTCGTGAGCAAGGATATCCTCGACGAGGTCATGGACCGCGGGATGCTCGAGGTCCTTCCGCTCACCCACATCCGGGGCAGGTCGCTGCACGACTCGTTCGTGATCGTGGACGAGGCGCAGTCGCTCGAGAAGAACGTCCTCCTGACCGTCATGAGCCGCATGGGCCAGAACTCGAAGATCGTCCTCACGCACGACGTCGCGCAGCGGGACAACCTCCGCGTGGGCCGGCATGACGGGATCGCCGCGGTGGTCGAGACCCTCAAGGGCCACCCGCTCTTCGGGCACGTGACGCTCACGCGCTCGGAGCGTTCGCCCATCGCCGCACTCGTCACCGAGATGCTCGAGGGCGCCGAGATCTAGGAGCCGACGCCGAGGAAGGCGGCGGCCTGCGGGCCGCCGCCGACCTCGAGCTCCCAGCCGGGGCGGCGGAAGGCCTCCTTGGTGGCCCGCGCCTCGAGGCCATAGCCGCGCCCCTGCTCGTCGCGTCGCAGCCACGAGCCGGTCTCGACCGTCCTGCGGTCCGCGAAGCGGGAGGCGCTGATGTCCTGCGCCCCGAGCATCGCGCCGTCGTGCGCGAAGATGCCGAACTGGACCGTCCACGCGTCGGCGCCCACCTCCGAGCGGCGCCCCCAGACCCAGCGGGCCGTGTTCGCCGCGAGCTCTCCGGGGGGTGCTCCCGTCCACGGCACCGCGAAGGGCATGCGGGCCGGGTCATGGATCCCGGAGAGGACGGCCTCGGCCAGAGCCGGGAGGTCGTCGTCCCGCAGGGGGCGCAGGACGAGTCGCGGCGTGCCCAGGCGGAGCCCGAAGAGCGGCCACACGTCGTTGAGGGTCAGCATGGCGCTACGCTAGTGCACGCCGTGGCGGGACACCCGCGAGGGCACGGGTCCGATAAGGTCCAACCGTGACCAACCGTCTTCCCGAACTGTGGCAGGACAGCCCCGTCGCCTTCTGGCTCGTGGTGGCGTGCCTGTGCTATTTCGCGTGGATGGCCGCGCGCCTCGCCGTCATCGACATCCGCAGCCACCTCCTGCCCAACCGCATCGTCCTACCGAGCTACTGGGCCGCGGTGCCCCTCGCCGCCGCTGCGGCGATCGGCACCGCGGGGGCGGTGTTCGACCTCGCGGCCGTGCTCCGTGTGCTCGGCGGTGGAGCCGTGCTGTGGCTCGTCTACTTCGTCCTCCGGGTCGTCTATCCCGCTGGCATGGGGTTCGGAGACGTCAAACTCGCGGGGGTGCTCGGGCTGTACCTGGGCTTCCTCAGCTGGGGCCACCTCTTCTGGGGCACCGCTGCCGCGTTCCTGCTCGGGGGGCTGTCCGGGATCGCGATCATCGTGTCCCGGCGCGGGAACGCCAAGTCCGAGATGCCGTTCGGCCCTTTCATGCTGGCCGGCGCCGCCCTCACGCTCCTCCTCCCGGCCTGACCGCCCCGGCCCACACCCTTTCCGGGGTCACCTTCCTGCGACCCGGGGTCACCTTCCTGCGACGCGGGGTCACCTTCCTGCGACGCGGGGTCACCGGGCCGGTTCCACATAGTGCGTACGCCCGGCCGGGTCCAGCGCCCAGTCAATGGCCCGGCGATGAAGAGGCGGAAGGTCCGGCAGTTCGCCAGGGGGGAACCAGCCGACCTCGAGGTTCTCGTCATCGGCGACCCGGGCCTCGCCAGAGAGGTACCGGCATCCCATCACGACGTCGAGGTACTGTGCGTGGTCGCCATTCGGGTACACGACAGGCGCCGTCGTCCCGACACCGGCCACGTGTGTGACCTCGACGTCTACACCGGTCTCCTCGAGGACCTCGCGCACCGCTGTCGCGGCCGGCTCCTCGCCGGGTTCGATGATGCCGGCTGGCACCGTCCACCGTCCGTTGTCGGCCCGCCGCACCAGGAGCAGCCGTCCGGCATCGTCCGTGACCACGGCCTTGACTCCCGGGAGCCAGAGGGGATGGCCGCCGATCTTGTCACGCAGGGCCAGGATGAAGTCGGGGATCGGCATGGTCCAAGCCTAAGCCGGGTACGACGGCGGCCGCGGCCTTGGGCGGAAGGCCGCGGCCGCCGTCGTGCGCGCCGGGGTGACCCCGGGACGCAGGGAGGTGACCCCGGGACGCTGGGAGGTGACCCCGGGACGCTGGGAGGTGACCCCGGGACGCAGGGAGGTGACCCCGGGTGCAGGGGGCTGCTACTTGTTGTTGCCCGTCATCGTGGTGACGTCGAGCGCCTTGTCGAGGTCGGCCTCGGAGACCTTGCCCTCGCCCTCGCCGACGAAGCCGAGCTTCTCGGTGGCCTGGCGGATGGTCAGGCCCTCCTTCACGGCGGTCTTGGCGATCTTGGCGGCGTTCTCGTAGCCGATGTACTTGTTCAGCGGCGTCACGATCGAGGGCGAGGCCTCCGCGAGGAAGCGCGCGCGCTCCTCGTTCGCGGTGATGCCGTCGATCATCTTGTCCGCCATGACGCGCGAGGTGTTCGCGAGGAGGCGGATGGACTCGAGCAGGTTCGCGGCCATGACCGGGATGCCGACGTTGAGCTCGAAGGCACCGTTCGTGGAGGACAGGGCGATCGTCGTGTCGTTGCCGACCACCTGTGCGGCGACCATGATCGCTGCCTCGCAGATGACCGGGTTGACCTTGCCCGGCATGATCGACGAGCCCGGCTGGAGGTCCGGGATGGCGATCTCGCCGAGGCCCGTGTTGGGGCCGGAGCCCATCCAGCGCAGGTCGTTGTTGATCTTCATGAACGAGTACGCGATGCTGCGCAGCTGGCCCGAGGCCTCGATGAGGCCGTCGCGGTTCGCCTGGGCCTCGAAGTGGTTGCGGGCCTCGGTGATCGGCAGGCGCGAGTCCGCCGCGAGCAGCTCGATGACGCGCTGGGGGAAGCCGGCGGGAGTGTTGATGCCGGTGCCGACCGCGGTGCCGCCGAGGGGCACCTCGGCGACGCGGGGGAGGGAGGCCTGGATGCGCTCGACGCCGTAGCGCACCTGTGCTGCATACCCGCCGAACTCCTGCCCCAGGGTCACGGGAGTTGCGTCCATGAGGTGCGTGCGCCCCGACTTCACGATTCCCGCGAACTCGGCTGCCTTGCGCTCGAGGGACTCCGCGAGGTACTCGAGGGCCGGGACGAGGTCGTTCAGGAGCGCATCGGTCGCGGCCACGTGGACCGAGGTCGGGAAGACGTCGTTGGAGGACTGCGACGCGTTGACGTGGTCGTTCGGGTGCACGGTCGTGTCCGAGCCGCCCTCGGCCAGTGCGCGGGTCGCGAGCTCGGCGATGACCTCGTTCGTGTTCATGTTGCTCGAGGTCCCCGAGCCCGTCTGGAAGACGTCGATCGGGAAGTGGTGGTCGAACTCGCCCGAGGCGACACGGTCGGCAGCCGCGGCGATCGCCTGGGCGCGCTCGTCGTCGAGCACCCCCAGCTCGGCGTTGGCGAGCGCGGCGGCCTTCTTGACGCGCGCGAGGGCCTCGATGTGCTTGCGCTCGAGGGTCTTGCCGGAGATCGGGAAGTTCTCGACCGCGCGCTGGGTCTGGGCGCGGTAGAGGGCGGCGGCGGGGACGCGGACCTCGCCCATCGTGTCATGCTCGATGCGGTATTCGGAGGCAGGGGCCTGCACTGCAGAGTCAGTCATGGCTCCCAGAATAGGCCCCTGCGCGGACCGGCTCCGAACTGTGGCTAGACGTTGCCGAAGCCCGAGACGAGCTCGGCCTTGCCCTCCGCGAGGCGGTACGTCACGCCCAGGACAGCGGTGCGTCCCTCGTCCACGGCGCTCGAGATGGTCTGCGAGGTGGCCAGCAGCCGCTTGGCGGTCTGCTTGACGTGCTCGACCACGGTGTCGTTGACCTCGGTCACGCCGTTGCGCTGGGCGGTGATCACCGAGGGCATGATGCGCTCGACGAGGTCGCGGACGAACCCGCCGGGCATCTCCCCGCTCGTGTACGCGTCGATCGAGGCCGTGACGGCTCCGCAGGAGTCATGGCCGAGGACCACGATGAGCGGGGCCCCGAGCACGCCGATCGCGTACTCGAGCGAGCCGAGCACGGCGTCGTCGATCACCTGGCCGGCCGAGCGCACCACGAACGCGTCGCCGAGGCCGAGGTCGAAGATGATCTCTGCCGCGAGGCGGGAGTCGGAGCAGCCGAAGATCACGCAGAAGGGGTTCTGGCCGCCCACGAGCTCGTCGCGGCGGGCGGAGTCCTGGTTCGGGTGGCTGCTGGTGCCGTGCACGAATCGCTGGTTGCCCTCGCGCAGGGTGCGCCAGGCCTGGGCAGGGGTGAGAGTCTCAGACACACGCACACTCTAGCGCGGGGCGCCGCCGGCCTCAGCTGCGGAGCGACCCGATGACGGCCGCGGCAACGGCGTCCAGCTCGTCGAAGCCCGCAGAGCCGCTCAGCACGACAGTCGTGCCGCCCACCTCTGCGACGAGGCTCTTCTCCGTCCCGGGCCTGTCGTAGAGCGTGAAGTCGACGCCGGCAACGGTGCGCGTGCCCGTGACAGGCGCCTGCTTGACCTCCGTGAGGAGCCAGGTGGGGTTCGCCGAGGCGGTCTGGACGAGCGAGACGAACTGCTGCTGGGGCGTCGTCCACCCCACATCCCAGTGCGCCACCCCGTCCGCGCCAGCAGGGTTCCACCTCGCGTAGTTCGCGGAGTAGCCAGCGGGCAGCTCCGGCGCCGCGGGCTCGAAGCCCGCCACCGGGGCAGCGTTGCGCGCGACGGCGGTCACGTCCGCGGCGGGGCGCGTCACCTCGCCCTTGGGGGCGACATTCAGGAGGACCACCGGCAGGATCGCGAGCACGCTCACCACGAGGGCCATGACCATGCCGATGACCGAGGCGTTGGCGCGCTTCGCGGCTGCCTGGCTCAGGACCGGCTTGACGGGGGAGGACATTTCGCTGCTCACCCCTCCATGGTCCCGCATGGGCGCGCGTGCAGGCGAACCGGGGTGCCGGCGTGGGGCACGTCATCGTGGGCAGGAGGCGGAAGAGGAAGACTATGATCGAGACAAAGCCCGCTCGAAGAAGAGGTCACCGTGCCCCCAGCGCCGATCGACAGCCAGTACTCGACCCTGTCCAGCTCCCTCAATGTCGGAGTCCATGAGCCGGACCGCAACCTCGCTCTCGAACTCGTCCGCGTCACCGAGGCCGCGGCGATCGCCGGCGGCCACTGGGTCGGCTTCGGCGACAAGAACAAGGCGGACGGCGCCGCGGTCGACGCGATGCGCTCCTTCCTGCAGACGGTCCACTTCAACGGCGTCGTGGTGATCGGCGAGGGCGAGAAGGACGAAGCGCCCATGCTCTACAACGGCGAGCGCGTCGGCGACGGCACTGGGCCTGAGGTGGATGTCGCCGTCGACCCGATCGACGGCACCCGCCTGACGGCCCTCGGCATCAACAACGCACTCGCGGTCCTCGCGGTCGCGGAGCGCGGGACGATGTTCGACCCGTCCGCGGTCTTCTACATGGAGAAGCTCGTCACCGGCCCCGAGGCCGCCGACCTCGTGGACCTCCGCCTCCCGGTCAAGCAGAACCTGCACCTCATCGCCAAGGCCAAGGGCGTCAAGATCAACCAGGTCACGGTCTGCGTCCTGGACCGCGACCGGCACAAGCCCCTCGTCGAGGAGATCCGCGCGGCGGGTGCGCGCACCAAGTTCATCATGGACGGCGACGTCGCGGGCGCGATCGCCGCGGCCCGCTCGGGCACCGGCGTCGACGCGCTCATGGGCGTCGGCGGCACCCCCGAGGGGATCGTCGCGGCATGCGCGATCAAGTCCCTCGGCGGCGTCATCCAGGGCCGGCTCTGGCCGACGAGCGACGAGGAGAAGCAGAAGGCCATCGACGCCGGCCACGACCTCGACCGCGTCCTGACCACGAACGACCTGGTCACGAGCGACAACTGCTACTTCGCGGCCACGGGCATCACGGACGGCGATCTGCTCCGCGGCGTGCGCTACGAGAAGGACCGCGTCAAGACACAGTCGATCGTGATGCGCAGCAAGTCCGGCACTGTCCGCTTCGTCGACGCCGAGCACCACGCGAGCAAGTGGGAGCCCTGGGCGCGCCAGGCCTGAGCACGGTCCGGAGGGCCAGGTCCTCCAGGCCCTGCTGCACCGGCTCAGCCGCGCTGCAGCAGGGCCTTCGTGCGTGAGAGCACCGTCCGCGCCACCGAGCGAAGGACCCCGCGCAGGCCGCGGAGGCCCTGGTAGGCGGCGTAGCGCCCCTTGTCCACCGGCAGGTCCCACGTGCCCGTGCGCGCCACCTCGTGGCCCCCGAAGGACTTCTTGAACGCGCTGAACCCCGCCCAGCGGTGGTCCGGCTGGTCCGCTGGCGCAACGCCCCAGAGGTCCACCCAAGCGAGCCCCTTGGCCTTCGCATCGAGGATGAGGGCGACGACGAGGGGGATGCCGGCGCTGAGCCGGCGGTGCGCGTCATCGATGGCCGCGTGCGCATAGGTGCGGGTGTCCGCGGTGTCGTAGACGAGTGCCGCGGCGATCGGGGTTCCCTCGAGCTCGGCGATCCAGAGGCTCGCGGCTCCGGCAGGCATGAGCGTCTGGGCGACGGTGCGAAGGTAGGAGTCGCTCTGCGGGGTGAAGCGGCCTCGCGCCGCCGTCGCATGCAGAAGCCGGAGCAGGATCCCGAGCTCGGCCGGATCGTCGCTCGAGCGGACCGTGACGCCCTTCTTGTGGATGTTCCGGTGCAGGTTCCGGTTGGTGGACTTCATCGCCCCGAGGATGTCCTTCTCGTCCCCGTCGAGTCCCACGAGCCACGTCAGCTCGGGCTGCAGGTCCGAGGGCGCCCGCGTGAGGCCGAGGCCGCGGAGCGCGGCCGCTGGGTCTCCGCCGAACGGCGCCTCCACCGGCTCGATCCGCACTGCCATCGCCCCGAGGCGGCGCGCCTCCGCCTCGAGCGAGCCGAGGGCAGCGCGCAGGGATTCAGCGGTGGAGGCCACGGGGCCATAGGGCGCGTAGAGGATCGTGCCGAGGGCGTTGCGCTCGAGCGTCGCGAGGTACCGCCAGCCCGGTCCGCCGCGCTCGACGACGGTCTGGCCGAGGGCCCGCTGCACCTCGCCCCACAGCGGTGTCTGGAGGAAGTGCTCCATCAGGCGTGCACCCCCGCGTCCGTTGCCTCGATCCGGTGGACGGCCAGGCCCGTGGTGACCGCGAACGCGAGTGCTCCCTCGGGGCCGGGGTGCGCGATGGCGGGCGCCTCCGCGGCGGGGACGAAGGCGCTGTCCCCGCGGTGCATCACGAGGTCGCCCCTCGGCGAGTCGAGGGTCAGGCTCCCGCTCACGCACAGGACGACGGCGGGCCCGGACTGGGCGACCGGCACCGGTTCGCCGCCCGGGCGGGCATCGATGCGCTGGAGCTGGAACTCGGCGAACGGAGGGCGGTAGACCTCCTGGCCGAGCTCCGATTCCTCGGCCGCGAGGCGCGGGACGCCGACGGCGGCGAACACGACCGTGCGCAGGAGTTCGGAGACGTCGACGTGCTTGGGCGTGAGGCCGCCGCGCAGGACGTTGTCGGAGGACGCCATGACCTCGATTGCGAGGCCCTTGAGGTAGGCGTGGACGTTGCCCGCCGCGAGGTAGAGGGCCTCGCCGGGTTCGAGCGAGACGCGGTTGAGCATGAGCGAGATGAGCACACCCGGGTCCGAGGGGTACTCGGCGGCGAGCTGGGCTACGGTGAGCAGGTCCCGATCGTCCGTGCCGGACGCCCTCACTGCCGCGGCGGCCGCGTCCACGCAGCCGCGCACCTGCTCGCCGCCCGCGATGAGCCGGGCGAAGGCAGTGCGGAGGGCCTCGGCCTCGTCGGGGGTGCGCAGGAGCTCGGCCACCTGCTCGGTGACCTCGGCAGCCTCGGAGTACTCCTCAGCGGTCAGGAGCGCTGTGAGCTCTTCGAAGAGGACGGCCGCGCTTCCGGGCGACCGGAAGCCGGAGAGCGCCTCGAACGCGGTGAGCGCGAAGACCATCTCGGGCTTGTGGTTGTCGTCCCGGTAGTTCCGGTGCGGGGCGCCGCGGTCCACCCTTGCGGCCTCCTCGGCGGCGAAGCCCGCCCGCGCCTGCTCGAGGGTCGGGTGGACCTGGAGCGAGAGCGGGCCCGCCGCCGCGAGCACCTTGAGCAGGAACGGCAGCCGGGGTCCGAAGGCCTCCACGCTCTCGGGCCCCAGCATGCCCTCCGGGTCCACGGCGATGAGCTCCTCGAGGGTCATTCCGGGGTCCCCGTCATCGGGATCGGAGCCGCCGGCGAGGACGGAGGGGGAGCCGGGGTGCGCGCCGATCCAGAGCTCGGCCTCGGGGTCGCCGCTGGGGGTCCGCCCGAGCAGGTCGGCGATGGCGGTCCGTGATCCCCACGCGTAGTCGCGCAGGGTGTTGTGCAGAAGGTGCATGGAAGGTTTCCTCGCTGTTCCAGGCGGTGTCAGAGGGGCGTGCATTCGCCGTTGCCGGCGACGATCGCCGTCAGGAGCTCGTTCTGCCCGGTGCTGAAGAGGTGGTCCAGCCGCTCCGCGGTGACGGGCACGCCGTCGGGGCCGACCTCGTTGTAGGGCCCGGCCGGCACGGGGACGGCACCCGCGCGGGCAGCAGCCACCGGGAGGGACGGGATCAGGGCGGGGGCTGCGAGCCCGACGCCGCCGGAGTGGCCCGAGACGCCCCCGGCCGTCGTCGTCGTGCGCGCGCCGGAGGCCGAGCCCTTGGGATCGTCCGCCGAGCCCGAACTCGCGGCGATGACCTCGTCGACCTTCGCGTGGATGGCGTCGAAGTCGGGGTATGTCGGGAAGGAGGCATCGAAGTCCGGCGGGCCCACGACCATGCGGCCCACGGGCTCGCCCTTGCCCTTGAGCGCGAGGTCGACGAAGCTGCCGAGCTGGCCCGAGGAGATGTTGGACTCCACGACCTTGGTGCCGGCCTCTGCGATGTCCTGGAACTTGGTCAGGACGGCCGTGGGATTGAGCTGGTTGATCATGGCCTGCTGGATGCACTGCTGGCGGGCGATCCGGTCGTAGTCGCTCGCGAACTCCCGGCTGCGGCCGTACCACAGGGCGTGGTAGCCGTCGAGGCGCTGTTCCCCGGGAGCGATCCAGCCCTTGGGCTGCGCATGGCCGCCGTAGTCGTCGAGCGACTCTCCGCTGATGGGGACCCAGCCGCCGGCCTTGACCCGGACGCCTCCGAGCGCGTCGATGAGCTGCTCGAACCCGCCCATGTCCACGATCACGTAGGCCTGGATGGTGAGCCCGAGCGTGCCTGAGACCGCCTCCATGGTCGCGTGCGCGCCGGGGTCGTCCACACCGGGGTAGAGGTCCCGGTGGTCCGAGTTGACCTCGGTGTTGATCGCGTTGATGAGGCACTCGTTGCCGCAGTTGTAGCCCTCCGGGTACACCTGCCGCATCGGGGAGCCCTCGGCGAACTGCGCGTTCTGGAGGTTGCGGGGGATCGAGATGAGCGCCGTGCGGCCGCTCTCCGCGTCCACGCTGACCACCGAGAGGCTGTCCGGTCGGCGTCCCACCCTGTCCTCGCCCGCGTCCCCGCCCATGACGAGGAAGTTGTACCGGCCGTCCACCGGCTCGATGGCGGGGCCGCCGCCGAAGATGCTGCCGATCGCCGAGCGGCCCACGCCGATGAGGTAGGCGGCATAGGCGAGGCTCCCGCTCGTGGCCACCATGGCGAGGACGAGCGCGATGACGACGACGGGCCGCATCCGCTTCTCGAGGAGGGGCACCCGGATGAGCCGGAGGGTGTCGATGAAGAGCACCGCCCAGCCGATCGCGAGCGCCGTGAGCACCGCGACGAGGACGAGCGAGAGCACAGGGTGGGTCACCGCGGTGAGCGCAGCGCCGCGGTTCACGAGGGCGACGACGATGGCGAGGCCGAGCAGGGCCCAGGCCGCCACGGTCACGGCGAGCGCCCGGCGCCCGAGGCGCCGGTTCCCGGCCATGAGCTGGGCGCTGCCGGGGACGAGCACTGTGAGCGCGAGCAGGGTGAAGGCCCGCTTGGTGAGATGGGCGGGGGACGCGCCCTCGGGGTGGCGGAGCGGGTCGGTGTGCTGGATGCGGCCGGGGCTTCGGAGGGCCATGCTCTGTCCGCCCGGCCCTAGCGGGCGCCCCGCGGCGGGATGTTGCCGGAGGCGAAGACCTCCGCGGCCTTCGCGCGGAGGGACTCGCCCTTGCGTGCGGCCGTGGCGTTGAGCTCGTCTGCGAACCCGGCCAGCTCCGAGGCGAGGCGCTCGCCGAGCGCGTCCGGTGAGGACGCGAGGATGCGGACGGCCAGGAGCCCGGCGTTGCGCGCACCTCCGATCGACACGGTCGCGACGGGGACGCCCGCCGGCATCTGGACGATCGAGAGCAGCGAGTCCATGCCGTCGAGGGTCTTGAGGGGGACCGGGACGCCGATCACGGGAAGCGTGGTCACCGAGGCCAGCATGCCCGGGAGGTGCGCCGCGCCGCCGGCGCCCGCGATGATGGCGCGCAGCCCGCGCTCCCTCGCACCCTTGCCGTAGGCGATCATCTCCTGGGGCATGCGGTGGGCAGAGACGACGTCCGCCTCGAAGGGGATGCCGAACTCCGCGAGGGCGTCCGCCGCGGCCTCCATGACGGGCCAGTCCGAGTCCGAGCCCATGACGAGGCCGACGAGGGGGGCGGGCGTGCTCATGCATTCTCCTGGGTGGTGGCGGGGACGGCAGTGGGCGGCGCCGGGTGATCGGCGGACGCCCCGTCGCGGATGATCGCAGCGACGCGCGAGGCGCGGGCGCGGAGGTCCTCGGGGGACGAGCCCGGCCCGCCCACGAGGTTGACGTGGCCGATCTTGCGGCCGGGGCGGACGCCCTTGCCGTAGCTGTGGACCTTTGCCGCGGGATCGGCAGCGAGGGCCGCCGGGAACGCGCTGAAGAGGTCCTGGTTCGCGCCGCCGAGGTAGTTCTTCATGACCGCCCAGTCGCCGAGGACGTCGGTCGCGCCCAGGGGCAGGCCCAGGACCGCGCGCAGGTGCTGCTCGAACTGGCTCGTGACCGAGCCGTCCTGTGTCCAGTGGCCCGTGTTGTGGGGTCGCATGGCGAGCTCGTTGATGAGGAAGCCCGGCCCGCGGCCCGGCGTCTCGAAGAGCTCCGCCGCCATGACGCCCGTGACCCCGAGTCTCTCGGCGATCTCCAGGGCGGCTGACTGCGCGGCGCGGGCGACCTCGGGGGCCAGGCCCGGTGCGGGGGCGACGACCTCGTCGCACACCCCGTCGACCTGAACGGTGTGGACCACAGGCCAGGCCCGCATCTCGCCGCCGGGCGTGCGGGCCACGAGGGCGGAGAGCTCGCGCGAGAAGCCGACCATTTCCTCTGCGAGCAGTGGAGACATGGTGCCGAACCAGTCGATGCACTCCTCGGCGTCGGCCGCCGAGCGGAGCACGCGCACTCCCTTGCCGTCGTAGCCGCCGCGGGGGGTCTTGAGCACGATCGGCCAGCCGGTGGCGTCCCCGAACGCGATGAGGTCCTCGACATGGTGCACCGCCGCCCACCGTGGGTTCGGCAGGCCGAGCCCGTCGATCGCAGCGCGCATGCGCAGCTTGTCCTGGGCGTGGACCAGGGCGTCGGGGCCGGGCTGGACGTTGACGCCATCGGCGATGAGGGCCCGCAGGTGCTCGGTGGGGACGTGCTCGTGGTCGAACGTGAGGACGTCGACGCCGTGGGCGAACCCGCGCAGGTCCTCGAGGCTGCGGTAGTCCCCGACCGGGGCGTGGCGGACGGAGGGGACGGCAGAGACGTCGTCGGACTCGGCTAGGACACGCAGCTCGAGGCCGAGGGCGGTGGCAGCGGGGGCCATCATGCGGGCCAGCTGGCCGCCGCCGACCACGCCAATCACAGGGAAACTCACCAGCCCAGCCTACCCAACCTGCGTCAGACCCAAGAGTCCGCCGAGGCTGCGGCGGTACAATTCACACGCCCCGCACGTCGCCACGCCCGTCCGGCACCGTCGGCGGGGCGCCACACCACCATCAGCGGAGGATCATGATCAGCACCATCTCCGAGCGCCTGCGCGGCCTCGTCTCGCTCTTCTGGCGCGAGGTCGCCAAGTTCGGAACGGTCGGCGGGATCGCGTTCGTGATCGACTCCGCCGTCTTCATCTGGCTGCTCAACGGCCCGCTCCACAGCGGCGAGGTCTGGGCCAAGTCGATCGCGACGGTCGTGGCGAGCATCTTCTCGTGGGTCGCCAACCGCTACTGGACCTTCCGCCACCGCAAGCAGGCGAACGCGCTGCGGGAGGCCGTCATGTTCGCCATCATGAACGGGATCGGCCTGCTCATCGCCGCCGGATGCGTCGGCTTCACGAAGTACATCCTCGGCATGACGGACAAGGTGTCGATCTTCGTGGCCGGGTCGATCGTCGGCCTCGTGCTCGGCACCATCTTCCGCTTCTTCGCCTACCGCTTCTGGGTGTTCAACGAGGAGCTCGACGCCGAGCCCGGCTACGAGGACGACCACGAGATCTTCGAGGTGCACGAGCACCGCCAGGGACCGGGCCCGCAGCGCGCGGAGTCCGCGTCCGGCCCGGGCCAGCCGGCCCCCGAGCACGGCCCCGACGTCCCGGGCGCCTGAGCGTCAGCCGGCGTCCGGGTGGGCGCCGGCGTCCGCGCCGGTGACCTGCTCCGTCGCGAGGAGGTGGTCGGTGACCTCGACTGCCGGGTGCACGAGCACCGCCGAGCCGTCCGCCGCCCACGCGCCCAGGAGGCCCGCGAGCACCTGGGGCAGGCTTCCGTCCGCGCCCACGAGCACCCGTGCGCGGGCGGGCGCGCCGCTTGCGAAGCCGGACATGAGCGCGCTCTGCGTGTAGGAGCTTCCTGCCGTGCGCAGCGCCTCGTCCGAGCCGAGCGGGGGATCGAAGGGCTCGTAGGAGTCGGCGAACTGCCGCACGAGCGCCGCATAGTCGAGGGTGCCGGCAGGCAGGGGTCCCGGGAAGGACATCGCCAGGGCGGGCAGGGCCACTGCCACCTGCGTGCCTGTCCCTGCCGGCGTCTGTGCCTGCGTCCCGGCGCCGGCTCCAGCATCTGGCGCCGCCGTGAAGACGAGGTCCGCATCGCCGTCGTCCACCACGACCGCCCCGGCCTGCCAGGCCGCGAGCGCCAGCACGGCGCTCTTCCAGTGCCCGGGCAGGTCGATCCGCACGCGGGTCCCGCGCTCGGCGTCGAGCTCCTCGGTGAGGAAGTTGGACGTCTTGGCCACCCAGTTGTCGAGGACGCGGCCCGAGAGCTCCACCCGTTCGCCGTCCGGGCCGTACCACGTTAGCCGGGGAGAGGCCGAGTTGCCGGCGCGCAGCTGGTGCAGGAGGTCGAGGATCGTCGATGCCATGCCCCCATTGTTCACCTCGCCGGGTCGCATGGGCAGGTTCCCAGCGGATTCCCAGATTACCTTGATGTGATTTTCCGCGTCATGGTCTGGGTACATCACCCTCGGATCCGGCGAGAGCACACCGCGCGCATCGCTGGTCCGGTCCACAGGCGCACGCGCTCCGTGCCGCCGGTCGGTCCGCCCCGAGGCGTGTTGACTTGGCATCTTGAGCGCAGGATTCGTAGAATCCGCGCTCACCGCTTGACGGGCACGAGTTACACGCGTGTAATTAGGACCGGACAGTAACTGCGCCGGAGTCCATCGGATGAACCTCATCCGATGGACTGGGGGACCGGCACCCGGGGGCAACTCCTGGCGCTGGTCACCTGCCGGTATGGGGGCAGGACTACGACCAGAGGAGGAGCACCGTGGGACAGGCGGAGCGTATCCAGTACACGTTCGAAACAGCTGTGGCAGGGCAGGCGTCGGAGAGCTTCCGATCGCGCGGGATTCCCGCGGATTGGTATGTGGACCCAGCCGATCCAGAGGCCCAGGGTAAGTACCAGATCCAGAGCGTCGCCACTCTCGAGGACGCGGCCACCGCCTTCCTCGCGGCACACGACGAAGACGACGACGAGGCGGACGGCCTCGACGAGATGCCGGCCGACGAGGCCGTGGAGCGGGCGCTTGCCCTGCTCGCAAGCCCCGAGGAGCACACTCCGCGCCCGATCATGCTGGACCTCGTCCAGCCGGGGGAGCCCGAAGAGGGCGAGCTCGCCTGGCAGGCAGAGGCCCTGTGCGCCCAGACCGACCCCGAGGCGTTCTTCCCCGAGAAGGGCGGTTCGACCCGGGACGCCAAGAAGGTCTGCGGCTCCTGCACGGTCCGTGCCCAGTGCCTCGAGTACGCGCTCGCCAATGACGAGCGCTTCGGCATCTGGGGCGGCCTGTCCGAGCGCGAGCGGCGCCGGCTGCGCAAGCGGGCGGTCTGACCCTGGAGTCCGTGAACGTCACCGCGGTCGTCGTCGCGCACGACGGCGCCCCGCACCTCCGCACGACCCTCGCCGCGCTCGCGGCCCAGACCCGCCCAGCCGACGCCGTCGTCGGGGTGGACGCGGGATCCCGCGACGGGGCGGCCGAGGTCCTGCGCGAGCGCCTCGGCAGCGCGAACGTCACCGCCGCCCGGACGCCCGGCGGCTTCGGCGGCGCCGTGCGGCGGGCGGTGGAGGCGCTCGTTCCCGCAGGGCAGGGCGCGGAGCACGAATGGCTCTGGCTCCTGGCCGACGACTCCGCGCCCGCGCCCGATGCGCTCGCCGAGCTCCTCGCGGCTGTCGAGCGAGCGCCGAGCGTGGCGGTCGCCGGCTGCAAGCAGCTCGACGCCGACGAGCCCCGGCGTCTCCTCGACGTCGGGCTCTCGGTGAGCCGCTGGGCCGAGCGGCTAGCGCTCATCGACATCGACGAGCAGGACCAGGGCCAGCACGATGCGCGGAGCGACGTCTTCGCCGTGAACTCGGCGGGCATGCTCGTGCGGCGGGACGTGTGGGAGCAGCTGGGCGGATTCGACCCCGCGCTCCCTGCCTCCGGTGACGACATCGACCTGTGCTGGCGCGCGAGGCTCGCGGGGCACCGCGTCGTCGTCGTCCCATCGGCGCGCCTCTACCGGGTGGATCGCCCCGAGGCCGCCGGCGCCGCCTTCGCCGCCCGGCGCGCAGAGGTCTACTCGCGCCTCAAGCACGCCCCATGGTGGCAGCTGCCCTTCCAGGCGGTCGGCGCACTGCTCGGGGGGCTCTGGCAGCTCCTCGCGGGAATCGTGCTCAAAGAGCCCGGCCTCGGCATGGCCCGCCTCGGCGCGAGCCTTGCCGGCCTCGGCGCCCTGGGGCACCTCGTCCGCGGGCGGCGGCGCGCGGCGAGGACGCGGAAGGTGTCCCGCTCGGTGCCGCTCGCCCTCACCACGTCGCGCTCCGAGATCTGGGCGCACCGCCGCGCCCTCCTCGAGTCGACGGCCGCGGAGACGGACTCGGTGATCGGAGACGGAACCGGCAGCGCCGAGGGGATGAGCGAGCCCACGGGGGACTCGCAGCACGACTTCGCGGCCCTCGCGGTCGCCGCCCGCGGCTGGGCAGGGACCGGCGCCCTCGTGGTCGCCGGCGTGGCCCTGCTCGCCTCGGCCCTCGCATTCCTTCCGCTCCTGGGCGCCGACGCGGCCTCGGGGGGCGCCCTCCTGCCGGTCTCGCCGGACCTCTCGGACATCGTCGCGAACGCCACCGCCTGGTGGGCCCAGATCGGGGCCGGCGAGCCCGGCCACGGCGACCCTTTCGATGCCGTGCTCGTCCTTCTCGGCGCCCTCGGCCTCGGCGAGACGAACCGGGCTGTCGTCATCGCGCTCCTCATCGCAGCTCCCGCGGCGGCCATCGGCGCGTGGGCCTTCGCGGCCGCGTTCACCGGCCACCGCGCTCCGAGGGTCCTCGCCGCGCTCGTCTGGGCGTCCGCCCCGGCCCTCCTCTCGGCTCTCGCCGAGGGCCGTCTCGGCGCCGCGGTGGCGCACGCTGCCCTTCCGTGGGCTGCGCTCGGGATGCTCCGTGCCGTCGGCGGCGCACGCGTCCGCGGCACCCTCGGGGCGCACCACGTCCCCCGCCCCGGCTCGGGCGGCACCCCCTCGTGGACGGCAGCCGCTGCCGGGGGGCTCGCGCTCGCCGTCGCAACGGCCGGCTCCCCGTCCCTGCTGGTCCTCGCGGCCGTCCTCGTGGCCGCGGCCTCCCTCGCGCTGCGGGCTCGCGCTCGCACGCTGTGGTGGTCGCTCGTCCCGTCCGCCGCGCTCGCGCTCCCGGTGTGGACGGCCGCGCCCGAGGACCCGCGGGCATGGATCACCGATCCTGGGCTCCCGCTCCCGTACGGGGCGCCGGAGCCCTGGCAGCTCGTGCTGGGCCAGCCGAGCTGGTTCGAGCCGGGGGCACCGCTCGCGGGCCTCGCGTCGCTTCCCGCAGGTGTGCCCTGGTCGCTCGTCGCCGCGCTCGCGCTCGGGGTCCCGGTGCTCGCCGCAGCCGCGGCGGCAGCCGTGCTCCTGACCGGGCGCCGCGGTGCCGCGGCACGCTCGTTCCTTGCCGCCGCCGTCGTCTCCTTCGCCTTCGCGTGGGGCATCTCGCGCCTCCCCACGGCCGTCGCGGGCGACTCGCTCGCGGCCCCCTTCGCCGGACCGGCCGTGGGAGCCGGTGTCCTCGCGCTCCTCGCTGCGGGCGCGCTCGGGGCGGACAGGCTCCTCGAATACCGCCGGGAGGCGGCCGCGCGCCCCTCCTCCGGGGACGCCCGGCCGCGGCTCGGCACCGCTGCGACTGCCGTCGCAGCGGTGCTCGTGGCCCTCGGTCCCGTCGCCGCGCTCGCGCACTGGGGAGCAGCCGGCCTCATGCCGGCCGCCCCGGTCGCCGGCGCGCTGGGCCCCGAGGTCCTCGTCTCCCCCGCACGCGAGCGCACGCTGCCCGCCACCGCCTCCGACCTCGGCGAGGGACTGCAGCAGACGCGCACCCTCGTCCTGCGCAGCACGGACGCCGGCGGCTTCAGCGCGGCGCTCATGCGCGGCGGCGGCACAACCGCAGACGCCCTGTCCGCCACCGCCGCTGCGAGCGGCGTGGTCGGCCCCTGGGGCTCGGAGCGGGTCGCGGACGACGACGGCGCTGACGCCGCCGTCCGCGAGGCGGTCGCCACGATCGCCGCAGCCCAGGGAGTCGACCCGGGGGAACGGCTCGAGCAGCTGGCGGTGGGCTTCGTGGTCCTCCAGGAGCGCAACGGCGCCGATGCGTCCACGGCCGCCCGGATCGATGCGGTCCCCGGCCTCGTCGCTGTGGGCCGCACCGAGGCCGGCTGGCTGTGGCGCGTCACTCCCCGGTCGGGCACGGCGGCGGACGGCCTCGCCATCGCGCACCGTGCCCGCATCGTGGATGCCGCCGGGGCCACCGTGGCCTTCGTGCCCTCCGGGCCCCAGCGCGTCTCGTCCTACGTGCCTGCCGGCACTGAGGGGCGCCGCCTCGTGCTGGCCGAGAGGACTGCGCCCGGCTGGTCTGCGACTCTCGACGGCCGACCGCTCAAGGCGTCACCGAGCGGATGGGCCCAGGGGTTCGTGCTCCCCGCCGCGGGCGGACACCTCGACGTGCGCTACGACCACCCGGCCGCCGTGCCGCTCGCGGTGCTCGCGGCCGCGGTCTTCGGGGTGACGCTCCTGCTCTCGGTCCCGGCCCGGGCGAGGCGCCACGCCACCGGGACCGGCCTGGGCCCCCGGCCTCCCCGGCCGGGGGCCGGACCGACCAGCGCCGAGCGCAGCGCCATGCCGAGACCAGGGCGCGCAGTGCCCCCCGTTTCCGAGGACCAGGAGAAGGAGGCACGCCGTGACGAAGCCCGCGTCTGAGCATCCGAAGGGCTCCCGCGAGGCGCGCACAGGCCGTTCCGGGACGGACGGATCGAGCGTCGGAGCGCGCCGGCGCGCCCGAGCAGCAGCCGCTGCGACCGTCGGAGGGCTCATCGTGCTCATCGGCGGCGGTCTCGCGGCCGCAGGGTCTGCGCTCCCGGTCCCGGCGTCGCTCACGGACTCGGGGCCCCGGATGGCGGAGGTCCCGGCAGGGGACACAGTGAGGGCCTGCCGCGGCCCCGCGCAGCTCCTCAAGGGCACGCCCGTGGACGGCGATGCCGAGTTCAGCCCGGACAGCACGATTGCCGCGAGCTCCGTGACCGGAGCGGTCCTCTCGGGACCCACCGGGACTGTCCCGCCGCTCGAGCTCGCCGCCCCGGAAGGCCAGGCCATCCGCTCCGTGCCCGGATCCAAGGCACCCGCCGGCTCGGCGAGCCAGCCCCGGGCATCGGTGGTCGCCGGCCAGCGGGCCACCGGCCCGCTGGCCTTCACGGCGCGCGCCGAGGGGGAGACCGCCCCGTCCGCGGGCGCCTTCATGGCCTTCTCCGCCGGAGACGGCGACCTCGTGGGGCTCGCGGCGGCGGCGTGCACTGCGCCCGCCAACGACCAGTGGATCGTCGGCGCCTCGACCCTCGTCGGCCGCACCTCGGTGCTCACCCTGACCAACTCCAGCACCACACCCGCGACCGTGAGCCTCGAGTTCTACGGCGACGAGGTGCTTGCCCAGGCCCCGCCAGGCAGCCGCGGCCTCCAGGTCAAGCCGGGCGGGTCGACCTCGCTCGTCCTCTCCGCGTTCGTGCCCGACCAGAGGAACCTCTCGGTGCGGGTGCGCAGCACGGGCGGCCCCGTGGCCGCGTCGGTCCAGCAGTCGACCCTCCGGGGCCTCGTCCCGGGCGGGGTGGAGTTCCTCACGCCGGCCGCCGCCCCCGCCCCGAGCCAGACTGTCACGGGCCTCGAGCTGCAGGACCCGGGCGCCGTGCGCAGGCTCGCCGCCGAGCCCGGGTTCGAGGACGCCGCCCCCGCCGTCCAGCTGACCGTCCCGGGTGCGGTGGACGCGGTTGTGCAGCTGAAGGTGTACGGAAGGAGCGGGCCGGTGCCGCTGCCCGGCGGCGGCGTGGTGACGGCGAAGGCCGGCACTGTCACCGAGGTCCCGCTGGCCGGTCTGCCGGCCGGGACGTACAGCGTCTCGGCGACCGCGGATGTGTCGTTCACGGCCGGGGCCCGCGTCCCCCGGGGGACAGACGGCACGAAGGTCCTCGACTTCACCGCCCCAGGCGCGGCCGTCCGGCTGGGCGACAGCCACGTGGTGCCCGTGGGCCGCGACGGCACGCGGGCCCTCGTCTTCGGAGTCCCCGAGGGGCGGGCAGCCATCCGTGCGGTCCCGGTCACCGAGGACGGCCGCAGGCATGCGCCTGTCTCCCTCGACGTCGAGGGAGGCACGACGGCGGTCCTCGAGGCTGCGGAGGAGGCTGGCGGTTCTCCCGTGGTCGCCTATGTCGTGGACGCTTCGGGGGACCCGGCCTTCGGCACGTTCGTCCTGATCGGGCGGGGGACCTCGATGGCGGAGGCGGCGTTCGTGCCGCCTGCGGCCGGGACCCCGGCCCTGCCTGTCAGCCTCGGCTACTGACCACTGCCCCGGCTGCCGGGATGCCCGGGCTGCCGAAAGGCCTCAGTGCAGCCCGCGGTAGTACGGGTCGAGGGTCTCGGGGGCGACGTTGAGCATGAGCGCCGTGTACTCCACCACCACGTCGTGGACCAGCTCCTGGGCCTCGGCCGGGCTTCCGGCGGCCGTCTCGACGACCCTCCGGTAGACGGTGATGCGGGGCGCGCGGCCGCGTCCGCCGGGCGTGTACCGGCCCTGTGCTGGACGGCCGCCCTCGCGGAGCAGCCGCTCGAGGCCGGGCGGGATCTCCTCGACTGCGTACTCCACGCCGTCGAGCTCCGAGCCCCGCAGCTCCTGCAGGCGGTCGGCTGCATCGAACACCCAGTCCTCGAACCGTTCCGCACGGGTCCGGCTTGCCGGGAGGACAGAGGGGAGGATCTCGCCGCGGAGGCCGCGGCCGTGCCGATCGCGGCGCCGCGATCGGAAGCTGCGGCGTCCTCGGCCCGCGCCAGTTCCCGCGGGCCCTGCGCCCGCCTCCGGAACTGACCGGACGGTGAGGCTGTGCCCCGGCCCGGGTCCCGGTGAAGGCTCCGGCGACGGGGGGAACGGACGATCCTGCATGTATCGACTGTAGTCTCCTCCGGCACGGCGGGCGAGCCAGGTTCCGCGTCGGGCATCCGGGGACGGACGTGCGCTCCGGACCGCGGCGCGCGGGCGGCGGTGGCGTGCCCAATGTCCCGTCCGGCGTCCACGGCGCGGTAGTGTGCTGTGCCGTGGGCCCACTACGCCAATGTTCTCGATCTGCCTGCCGCCTGGCCGCGGTGGCCACACTCACGTACGTCTACGCTGACTCCACCGCCGTGCTCGGCCCGCTCGCGACCTTCGCGGAGCCCCACAGCTACGACCTCTGCGCGATGCACGCCGAGCGGCTCACCGTGCCGCGCGGGTGGGAGGTCCTGCGGCTCGCCGTGCCGGCCCAGCCGCCGGCCAGCGCGGACGACCTCCTCGCCATCGCAGAGGCCCTCCGCGACCCGGAGCCCAAGCCCGAGCAGGCCGAGCAGGCCCCCGAGCGCACTGCCCGCCCCCCGCTCGAGGCACCTCCGGGCACGGAGCTCCTCTCCCGCCGCCACCTGCGCCTCCTGCGCGAGCCGTTCTAAGCCTGCCCCCTCATCCCGCCGCGCACGGGCGACCGGCTCGCTCCTGCCGCTGGACGCGGCTGTAGGCTAGTGCCCATGCCGAATCTCAGCCCCTCGCTGCTTGCAGTGCTCCGGTGCCCGCAGACGGGATCCGCCCTCGTCCAGAAGGGCGATGCCCTCGTCGCCACCGCGGTCGGCGCGGACGGTTCCGTGCCCGAGTACGCGATTGAGGACGGCATCCCCGTCCTGCTGGTCCCCGAGCACACGACCGATTCCCGCACCGTCCAGGAGCACGCATGACCCTCGAGTACAAGGTTGCCGACATCTCCCTCCACGAGGCAGGCCGGCACCAGATCCGCCTGGCCGAGCACGAGATGCCGGGGCTCATGGCCCTGCGCGAGGAGTACGGCCCGTCCCAGCCGCTCAAGGGCGCGCGGATCGCAGGGTCCCTCCACATGACGGTCCAGACCGCGGTCCTCATCGAGACCCTTGCCGCACTCGGCGCCGAGGTCCGCTGGGCCTCGTGCAACATCTTCTCGACCCAGGACGAGGCGGCCGCGGCCGTCGTCGTCGGATCCGGCACGGCCGAGGAGCCCAACGGCATCCCGGTCTTCGCATGGAAGGGCGAGACGCTCGACGAGTACTGGTGGACGGCCGAGCAGATCCTCACCTGGCCCGGCGCTGCGGAAGACCCTTCGCTCGGCCCGAACATGATCCTGGACGACGGCGGGGATGCGACCCTGCTCGTGCACAAGGGCGCCGAGTTCGAGGCCGCGGGAGCGGTCCCGCAGGCATCCGAGGACGACCCCGAGGAGTACCGCATCATCCTCGACGTCCTGCGGGCGGGCCAGGCGCGTGACCCGAAGAAATGGACGAGGATCGCCGCCGGGATCAAGGGTGTCTCCGAGGAGACCACCACTGGCGTCCTCCGCCTCTACCAGCTCGCCGAGCAGGGCAGTCTGCTGTTCCCGGCGATCAACGTCAATGACGCCGTGACCAAGTCGAAGTTCGACAACAAGTACGGCATCCGCCACTCGCTCCCCGATGGGATCAACCGCGCCACCGACGTCCTCATCGGCGGCAAGGTCGCGGTGGTCTGCGGCTACGGTGACGTGGGCAAGGGCGCCGCGGAGGCACTGCGGGGCCAGGGCGCGCGCGTCATCGTCACCGAGATCGACCCCATCTGCGCGCTCCAGGCGGCGATGGACGGCTACCAGGTCTCGCGCCTCGAGAGCGTCGTCGGGGTCGGGGACATCTTCATCACCACGACCGGCGGCAAGGACATCATCATGGCCTCGCACATGGCCCAGATGAAGGACAAGGCCATCGTCGGCAATGTCGGCCACTTCGACAACGAGATCGATATGGCCGGGCTCGCGAAGGTCCCGGGCATCGGCAAGGTGGAGATCAAGCCTCAGGTGCACGAGTGGGTGTTCCCTGCGGCAGGCGACGGCTCCACCG
This sequence comes from Sinomonas halotolerans, assembly GCF_039615075.1. Taxonomy (NCBI): domain Bacteria; kingdom Bacillati; phylum Actinomycetota; class Actinomycetes; order Micrococcales; family Micrococcaceae; genus Sinomonas; species Sinomonas halotolerans. The sequence continues at coordinate 78,218 of NZ_JBDFRB010000001.1, forward strand.
CCGAGCACTCGGTCATCGTCCTCTCGGAGGGCAGGCTCCTGAACCTCGGGAACGCCACAGGCCACCCCTCGTTCGTGATGAGCAACTCGTTCACCAACCAGACGATCGCCCAGATCGAGCTCTGGACGAAGCGCGAGCAGGGCGAGTATGCCAACCAGGTCTACGTCCTGCCGAAGATCCTCGACGAGAAGGTGGCGCGCCTGCACCTGGATGCGCTCGGCGTGGAGCTGAGCGAGCTGACCAAGGAGCAGGCGGAGTACCTCGGGATCGACGCCGCAGGACCGTACAAGTCTGACCAGTACCGGTACTGAACCCCCTGCCGGAAACGGGCGCGCGCGCCGGAATCGTCTCCCGACCGTGGTCGGGACGTGACCGGGGCGCGCGCCGGCCTGCCGTACCCTTGATGGAGGATTTGCCCGCCCTGGAGGCGAGGCGCGCGAGAGACGGGGGACAGCCATGGGTGACCGGACGGGGATGGGCCGAGGGGCGAAGATCGGGCTCGCATCCCTGCTCGTCGTCGGTGTGCTCGGGGGTGCGGCAGGAGTGGCCACATCACCCACCTGGGCGCGCCCCGCACCGACGTCGGAGGCCGCGAGCCCGGTGCGCTCGGAGCCCGGCCTCGTCGTCCCGGTCGTCAAGCCGCTCGAGCTCGGCGTCACCCCCACGGACGGCGCTGCCGAGGTCAACCCCGCCGTGATCCCGCAGGTCAAGGCCATCAACGGCACGGTGGTCTGGGTCCGCCTTGCCGACTCTGCGGGCGCCGTGGTGCCGGGCGAGACGAGCGCCGACGGCACGACGTGGACGGCCACCGAGCCGCTCGCCTTCAACACGGCGTACACCTACGAGTTCACGCTCGCCGACGGTGCAGGGCGCGAGACCGCGAAGAAGCAGTCGTTCCACACCGTGACGACCGCGAACGAGGCCGACGCGGCCGTGTTCCCGGAGAACGGCTCCACGGTCGGGACGGGCCAGCCGATCCAGATCACCTTCAGCGAGCCCGTGCTGAACAAGGCCGAGGTCGAGAAGGCGGTCAAGATCACCTCGACGTCCAAGCAGGCCGTCAAGTGGCACTGGTACAGCGACCGGATGGTGCGCATCCGCCCCAAGGCCTTCTGGGCGCCCAACTCCACCGTGCGCATCTCCCTCAAGCTCTTCGGCGTGGAGTTCGGCAACGGCATGGTGGGCAACTTCAACGCCGACGTGAGCTTCAAGACCGGTCCCACGCGGCTCGCGGTGGTCGATGACCGGACCAAGACCATGAAGGTGTACATCAACGGCGCCCACGTCAAGACATTCCCAGTCACGCTCGGGGAGCCCGACTGGCTCTCGCCCACGGGCTACGCGCCCATCATGGAGCAGCAGCGCCGCTCGAAGTTCAACGCCGGCAGCATCGGCCTCAAGCCCGGCGACAAGGGCTACTACCCGCCTCTGACGGTCGAACACGCGAACCGGCTCACCACCTCGGGCGTGTACGTGCACCAGGCGCTGCCGTCCGCGTACTCCTCCGTGGGCGTCCGCAACGTCTCGCACGGGTGCGTCGGGCTCCTCCCCGCGGACGCGGCCTGGTTCTTCAACACGTTCAAGCCCGGAGACGTCGTCCAGACCCTCAACACGGGCGCCCCCGCTGTCGAGCCGCTTGAGGGCTGGGGCGACTGGAACATGGACTGGAACACCTACGCCAAGCGGTGACGGCGCCAGCGGTGCCGGCGGGTACAGTGCCATAACGCTTCAGTCACACCCGGCTCCATGGTCAGGGGCCACTCCGGCCAGCCGGTACGGTTGGAGCAGACCATGCTTGCAGAAGGCCCCCCGGGCCGTGAGTGGACGGTGGCAGTGTTGACCGACAGACGAACCGGACAGGACCCGCAGACGGGCCCCGACGACTCCCCAGCCGGGGGTGGTCCCGCTGGCGAGCGCCTGCGCCGAGGCGGCGGAGTGGGCCGGCATGCGGCCTCGGGTGCCCGCAACGGGGCGGCGGCAGATCCGCCTGCAGGCGGACTCACCGACGGCCCCTCTGGGGGCCTTGGCGGCCCGGCCGGCGCCCCAGACCACGAACTGCCGGCGCACACGAGTGCACTCAACATGCGGCCTCCGGCGGAGGACGTGGAGCGTCGCCGCGCCGAGCGTGAGGCTGCCGCGCGGGCCAAACCCGTGGCACCGCGCGTGACGCAGGTGTTCATGGCGATGCTGCTGCCGTTCCTCATCCTCATCGGGGCCGTCCGTGCCGTCGCGAGCCCGGTGTTCCTGTGGGCGGAGTACTTCCGCCCCGGCTTCCCCGGAGACGGGTACGGCTTCTCGTCGGAGGACCGGCTCACCTACGGCTCGTATGCCGTGGACTACCTCGCCAACTTCGCCTCCCCCCGCTATCTGGGGGACCTCGTGCTCGCCAGCGGCGAGAAGCTCTTCAGCGAGCGGGAGGTGGCGCACATGGCGGACGTCAAGCTCGTGGTCCTCTCGGCCTACGGCGCCGGGGCGGCCCTCCTGGTCTTCTTCGTGGTGGTCTACCTCGCGATCCGGCGCACGCGGGGGGCGTTCGCCCGCGGGCTGTTCGCGGGATCGCTCGTGACGGTCTTCCTCGTGGTCGCCCTCGCCGTGCTCGGCCTGCTGGGCTGGCAGCAGTTCTTCACGGAGTTCCACCGCATCTTCTTCGCGGACGGCACGTGGACCTTCAGTCTCGAGGACACGCTCATCCGGCTGTTCCCCGGCCAGTTCTGGATCGACGCGGCCCTCGCGATCGCCGTCCTGACCTTCGTGACCGCTGTTCTCATCGCCGTCTTCACGTGGCCCCGGCGCGTCCGCGAGGACGACGGCGGCACTGCCCTCGAGGAGAGCGGTTCGGACGAGGCGGGGCCCGCTGCCTAGCTTTCCGCTGCCTGGCGGTCTGCGAGCCCGAGGACGCTCAGGAAGCCCTCGTCATCGAGCAGGCCGAGGCGACTGGCTTCGAGCACCTCGATGCCCGCACCGCGGAAGAAGTGGATGAGCCCCGGGTCCAGGCTCCCGGGCCCGGAGACGACCGTGGCCAGTGACCCGCCGAACCCGGCCCTGAGGGCCCGGTAGACGAGGCGGTCGAACACCGCATGGCGGGCCCGGAGCCTCCGTCCGGGTCCCTCGCCGTGGCCCGCCGCAGCGGCGGCCAGTGCGGCCGAATACTCCCGCGCCGTGTCCGCGGCACGTTCGAAGACGGCCCCGCGGACGCCCTCGCCGGCGCGCGCCCGGGCCGTGGCGTAGCCCGTCTCGAGGACCCGTGGGACCGCGAGGAGGAACGTGGGGCGGAAGGCTGCGAGGTCCGCTGCGCGCTCCTGGGCGCGGCAGTGGCCGATGACGGCTCCGCCAGCCACGCAGGTGATCTGGACCGTGCGGGCGAGGAGCTGGTCAAGCGGGAGGAACAGGAGGGTCCTCGCACCGGCGCCCACGACGTCAGGCAGGAGGGCGGCGAGGTTGAGCGCGCCCCCCGTGAGGCGGCCATGGGTGACCTCGTGGGGGCCGCCCGCCCTCTCGGCGCCGGTCGGGTACACGAGCGTTGCCGCGGAATCCGCCCGGGCAGCGGAGCGGTGCCGTTCGAGCTCGGCATCCGAGACCCCGAGCCCGGGGCCGGCGAGGCTGCGCAGGGTGGCGCCCTCGGCGTCGTCGTCCATGAGGGTGACTGGCAGCCAGCCGTCGCCGAGAGCGGGCGCCGCCGCCACCGCCTCGTCGACAGCCCGAGCGAGGCTGGCGTCCTCGACGAACACGCGGCGCACCCGCGCATCGGAGAGGACGGCGGTGATCTGCTCGGGGGGCGCGCTCGGATCCAGGGGGACGGTGACACCGCCGGCGAACCACACCGCGAAGTCTGCCAGCGCCCACGCATAGCTCGAGGCGGACATGATGGCGATGCGGTCGCCCGGCCCGGTCCCGGCGGCGATGAGCCCTCTCGCGAGCGCCCGGACCTCGTCGAGGAAGTCTGCTGCACCCACGTCCGTCCAGCCCTGGGCTGTAGGGCGGGCGAAGAGCGGCGCGTCCGGGGCGGCAGCGGCCCTCTCGAGCAGGAGCGTCGCCGTGCAGTCAGGCCGCGTCCCGACCGAGGCCGGGGTCGAGGCCTCACGGCGCAGGGCGTTCGGGGTGGCCGGTGTCATGGGCTCCTCACGTCCAGCTGGGCATCCACAGGCGTAGCCGCCATTCCAGATAGGGGATGGGCTCCGCGGTCCAGAGGGGCACGAGGTAGGCCGAGACCGCCAGTGCCGCGAGAACGAACACTCCGACGGCGAGGAAGCCTCCCTGCCGCCGCCACGCGGGGGCCCCGGGCCGCCCGAGGAGGAGCCCGAGGGCCAGGGTGAGCGCGAGCACGAGGTACGGCTCGAACGCGACCGAGTAGAACGCGAACATCGTGCGGTCCGGGAACGAGAACCAGGGCAGGTACCCGGCGGCGACCCCGGCCAGGACGGCTCCCGCGCGCCAGTCCCGCCGCCCGGCCCAGAGCAGCAGCACCACACCCAGGGCAAGGGTCCCTGCCCACCAGATGAGCGGGTTGCCCACCGCCAGGACCGCGGAGGAGCAGTGGTCCGTCCCGCACGCCCCGGAGGGCTCCGTGTAGTAGAAGGACGTGGGCCGCCCCTGCACGAGCCAGCTCCACGGGCTCGCGGCATAGGGGTGCGGAGAGGACAGGCCGCTGTGGAAGCGATAGGCCTCCGAATGGTAGTGCCACAGCGAGCGCAGGGCTTCGGGCACCCACGCCCATGCCGGGTCAGGATGCTCCGCGGCCCAGGTGCGGAAGTAGCCCTCCCCGGACGCGAACCACCCCCACCACGTCGCCGTGTAGACGGCCGCCCCGACAGCCACGATCGAGGCGAAGGCCAGGGGGGCATCGCGCACGACGGCGGCGGGCAGCCATGCGCGGATCCCGGCCGTGCGTCGCGCGCTGGCGTCCCAGAGCACCGTGAGCAGGCCGAATGCCGCCACGAAGGCGAGGGCCGACCACTTCACGCCCACGGCGAGGCCGAGGCACACCCCGGCCGCGATGCGCCACCACCGCACGCCGAGCCACGGACCGAGCACGAGGGCGCTGGGCGCGAGGCGGCCGTCCGGGGAGGCGAGGCCGCCGAGGCGGGCGGCCAGCCGGCGTCGTCCGTCCACGCGGTCAGCGAGGAGCGCGCAGAACGCCGCGAGGACCCAGAACGAGAGGAACACGTCCAGGATGCCGGTGCGGGAGAGCACGAGGTGGTGGCCGTCCACCGCCAGGAGCAGGCCCGCGGCAGCGGCGAGCGTGTGCGAGCGGAAGAGCGACCGGGCCGCCCACGCGGTGAGCATGACGGAGAGCGTGCCCACGAGCGCGGCCGTGAACCGCCACCCGAACGGGTCCCCGGGACCGAAGAGTGCCAGCCCCAGCGCGATCATCCATTTCCCGACCGGGGGGTGGACCACGTACTCCGGGGTGGCGAGGAGTCCGCTCATGTCCCCGCGCACGAACAGCTCGTTGGCCTTCTCCGCCCAGTTCCGCTCGACCCCGGAGACAAGGTAGGAGTAGGCGTCCTTGACGTAGTAGGTCTCGTCGAAGACGAGCGCGTGCGGGCGGCCCAGGTCCGTGAACCGGAGCACGGCCGCCACGAGCCCCACCGCGAGGGGGACGGCCCACACGAGCACCCGCTCGGCCCGGGGAAGGGCCCGCCGGGGGACCATGCCGCCCAGGAGCCGCTCCCTCAGCGCATCCGGGGTCTGGGAGCCAGACGGCGGGACGAGCCACGTGCGCGGCGAGTTCCACCCGGCTCTCTGCGCGCGGGTCTGCGTGGGAGTGCTCATCCCGGCCCATGCTACCTGCGCTGCTCCCTCCCGCCCTGCGCCGATCCCGCCCCGGGCCGCTCCCTCCGTCCCGTCCTGTGCCGCTCGCGTAGGCTTGGCGCGTGCACCAGCCTGGAGAACCCCTGACCGAGCCCGCCGTAGAACGCGGGGGGACGGGCGCCGTCGTGCTCGCGGCAACGCCGATCGGGAACCTCGGCGACGCGAGCCGCCGTCTCGTGGAGCTCCTCGCGGAGGCGGACGTCGTCGCGGCGGAGGACACGCGCCGCCTCCAGCGGCTCGTCCAGGGGCTCGGGGTGCGCCCGAAGGGGCGGGTCGTGAGCTACCACGAGCACAACGAGGCCGCGAAGACGCCCGAACTGCTCGAGGATGTGCGCGCCGGTCGGACGGTGCTCCTCGTGACGGACGCCGGCATGCCCGCGGTCTCCGACCCGGGGTACCGCCTCGTGGAGGCCGCCGTGGCCCAGGGGCTCACCGTGACGGCGGTGCCGGGGCCGTCCGCCGTGCTCACAGCGCTCGCGCTCTCGGGCCTGCCCACGGACCGCTTCTGCTTCGAGGGCTTCCTGCCCCGCAAGGCCGGGGAGCGCGCCCAGCGGCTCGCCGAGCTCCGTGACGAGCGCCGGACCATGGTGTTCTTCGAGGCGCCGCACAGGCTGGGCGCCATGCTCGCGGCGGTGGCCGCAGCGTTCGGCGACGACCGCCGACTCGCGGTGTGCCGGGAGCTGACAAAGGCCTACGAGGAAGTGCTGCGCGGGAGCGCGGGCGAGCTGGCGGCCTGGTCCGCGGCGAACGAGCCGCGCGGTGAGATCGCCGTCGTGGTCGAGGGCGCAGCCGAGGCGGCGCCGGCACGCGTCGAAGACCTTGTGGAGGGAGTCGAGGCGCTCGTGTCCGCGGGGACCCGCCTCAAGGAGGCTGTCGCGCTCGTCGCCGAGGAGGCAGGCGCGAGCAAGCGGGAGCTCTACGCCGCTGTGCTCGCGGCCCGCTGACGGGTCGGGACGGCGCGTCGAAGCCCCGGGATTCCGCGGAAGCCCCCTGTGCACCTGCACAGTACGGTCGGGTGATCGTGGTGCCGTAATGCGTGGACACGGGCGCCGGGCGCGTCCTAGCGTGGAATCAGTCCACTCACGCTCGCTGTCGAGCGTGCTGCCAGAAGGAGCCGACGTGTCCCAGAACACCGCTGTCACCCCTGAGCGCGAGCGGGAGCTGCTCGCCTCCGTCCCGACGGGTCTGCTGATCAACGGCGAGTGGCGTGAAGCCGCCGGCGGCAAGACGTTCGACGTCGAGGACCCCGCCACCGGGAAGACCCTCCTCTCGATCGCGGACGCTTCGAGCGAGGACGCGGTCGCGGCCCTCGACGCCGCCGACGCGGCGCAGGCCTCGTGGGCCCGGACCGCCCCGCGCGAGCGGGCCGAGATCCTCCGCCGCGCGTTCGACCTGGTCACCGAGCGCGCCGAGGACTTCGCTCTCCTCATGACCCTCGAGATGGGCAAGCCGCTCGCCGAGGCCCGTGGCGAGGTCACCTACGGGGCCGAGTTCCTCCGCTGGTTCTCCGAGGAGACGGTCCGCGACTACGGCCGCTACGTCACGACGCCGGAGGGCAAGAACAAGATCCTCGTCCAGCGCAAGCCGGTGGGACCCTGCCTCCTCATCACGCCGTGGAACTTCCCGCTGGCCATGGCCACCCGCAAGGTGGGCCCGGCGCTCGCAGCGGGCTGCACGGTGATCATCAAGCCGGCCAAGTTCACCCCGCTGACCACGCAGCTGTTCGCGTCGGTGCTGGTCGAGGCCGGCGTGCCGGCCGGGGTGGTCAATGTGGTGTCCTCCTCGAGCGCGTCCGGCATCTCCGGCCCGCTCATGAAGGACTCCCGCCTGCGCAAGGTCTCCTTCACGGGCTCGACGCCGGTGGGGCGCCGCCTGCTCGCCGACGCCGCCCAGAACGTCCTCCGCACGTCCATGGAGCTGGGCGGCAATGCGCCGTTCATCGTCTTCGAGGACGCGGACCTGGACAAGGCCGTGGAGGGCGCCATGGCGGCGAAGATGCGGAACATGGGCGAGGCCTGCACGGCTGCGAACCGCTTCCTCGTCCAGGAGTCGGTGGCCGCCGAGTTCACGGCCAAGTTCGCTGCGGCCATGGGCGCCCTCACCCTGGGCCGGGGCACCGAGCCGGAGTCGAAGGTGGGCCCGCTCATCGATGGCGGTGCGCGCAAGGACGTCCACGCCCTCGTGACCCAGGCCGTCGACGCCGGCGCGACGGTGGCGACCGGAGGCTCGCCGGTGGAGGGCGAGGGCTACTTCTACGCCCCGACCGTCCTCGCGGATGTCCCGAACGACGCCGAGATCCTCAGGAACGAGATCTTCGGCCCCGTCGCCCCGGTCACGACCTTCGCGACCGAGGAGGAGGCGATCCGCCTCGCCAACGCCTCGGAGTACGGCCTGGCCTCGTACCTCTACACCCGTGACTACGCGCGCATGTTCCGCGTGGCCGAGCAGATCGAGTTCGGCATGGTCGGCTTCAACGCCGGCGTCATCTCCAACGCGGCGGCCCCGTTCGGCGGCGTCAAGCAGTCCGGCCTCGGCCGGGAGGGCGGGGCCGAGGGCATCGCGGAGTACACGACGACGCAGTACATCGGCATCGCGGACCCCTACGCGGGGTGACCCGCTCAGCCGGTCACAGCGGGCGGAGGGATGGCCCGCATCGCGGACCCCTACGCGGGCTGACCCGCTCAGCCGGCTAGCCCCTCCGGGTGACGCGCGCCCAGAGGGCACGGGCTCTGGTCCCTGCAGCTGCGGCTGCGGGGGCCAGCCGCGTGAAGGGGCGGGCGAGCCAGGCCACGGACGAGGGCGGCACGGCAGCGATGCGTGCACGGCTGAGGGGGGCCTGGGAGGCCTTCCCGGCGCGGTGGATGAGCTCGACGGCGCGGCGCGCGGCGTCCTCGTCGGCGGTGTAGCCCGGGCGTCCGAAACCGTGGCGTTCGTATTCGCGCGTGAGCGTCGCGAGGGCGGCGCGGACGCTCCCGTCGTCGCCCGGAGCGGGGCCTGGCGGGTCGGGGCCGTCCGCGCCGTCGCGGCCGTCCCACACCGCCAGGCGTGCAGTGTAGGTCCGCGGGGTGTCCGAGGGCCTGGGGGCGAGGCCGTGGTCGGTGCCGATGGCTTCGAGCTCCTCCCAGATGCCGCCCAGGCCCCGGGCGAGGCGGCGGCGGCGCTGCACAGCCCGGACCGTCGCCGGGAGCGCCACGGCGAGGAGGATGGCGAGGGCGGCGAGGACGGCGAGCACTGGCGAGGCGCCCGAAGTGGGCCTCGCGTCCGGGGTGCCGTCTCCCGCTGGCGGGGTCGGCGTGGGCGTGGCCGTCGGAACGGGTGCTGCGGATTCGGGCGAGAGGGCGTCGCCGGGCACATCCCGGTTGGTGCTGGCCCCGGCGCCGGCGTCTTCGGAGGTTGCGTAGTCGGGCACCACTCCGCGTGAGGGGGTGGGCTCGAAGGGGACCCAGCCGAGCCCCTCGAAGTAGAGCTCGGGCCACGCGTGGGCGTCCCCGCCGTCGACCGCGAACTCCGGCAGCTCTCCCGCCCCCGGCACGGCGACGGTGCGGCCAGTCGCCGTGCCGGGGGCGAACCCGACGGCGATCCGGCTCGGGATGCCCAGCGTGCGGGACATGACGGCCATGGCCGCGGAGAAGTGGATGCAGTAGCCGGTGCGCTTCTCGAGGAACGTCTCGAGGACGTCCATGCCGGTGCCGTCGTAGCCGTCCTCCGCGGGGGTCTCCTCGGAGTAGGCGAAGCCGCGGAGGTATGACTGCAGGGCGAGCGCCCGGGCGTAGGGCGTCTCTGCGTCCTGGGTGACGGTCGCAGCCGTGTCCCGGACGAGGTCTGGAACCCCGCGCGGGACCTCCTGGACCGCGGAGCTGATGCCGCGCGGGGCATCCTGTGCGGCCGCGAGGCTCCGCCTGGTGATGACGGGCATGACGGAGCGCACCACGTAGGACTGGTCTCGGCTGGCCGCGGGCTCTCCCTTGATGCTCAGGTCCGCGGGGTCCCAGCCGAACCGCCCGCGCTCGCCCGTGACGGAGACGGGCGCATACGGGGCTGGCAGGTAGGGGCTCGTGAAGCCGCCCGTGGTCACCGCCGTGGTCGCGGCGCGTGTGCCCGGGGCCGCAGCGAGCGAGAGCCGCGGCGAGATGCCGTCGAGCGGGTACTGGCGCTGGCCGTCGCGGTTCGTGGGCGCCCAGGTCCCCCCGTCGAACCGGTCCACCGTGACCGTGCGCAGGTAGAGGGGCCTGTCCGAGTCGGTGGCGTAGCGGAGCACGCTCACCCCCGTGGCACTGCGCAGGTCGCTGCCGAGGGAGATGAGGGGATTGAGGCCCACATTCTGGCCGAGCGCGCCGAGACGGGAGCCTTCGGGGAAGAGCCCGCGGTCGAACCCCGGCACAGCCTGCGCGAGCACGAGCGCGGCGGCCACGATGCCGGCGGCCAGCGCCGCGATCCTCGCGGGGGAGGCGGCGGCGGCGAGCCTCGTCGGGGCCGCTCGGGGCCCATCACGGTGCCTCTCCGGCACCCGGACCGCGCCCTCGGGCGGGGCGGCCGCGAGGAGGCAGAGGTACCCGCCGGCGGCCGCGGCGAATCCGGCCGCTCCGATGCTCTCGGGCTTGAGCATGGCGGGGACCGTGAGCAGCGCGAGCAGGGCGATGCCCGAGAGCGCGGGGAGGCGGCACGAGAGCGCGATGGTCTCCGCGACGAGCGCGAGGAGTGCGATCGCTCCGGTCAGGAGTGCCACCGTCCCGACGTTCGGCGATGCGGGCACGGTCTCGTACAGCACCGTGTCCCAGGCCTGGACGGCGGCCTCGCGGGCAGCGACAAGCGCCGGGGGGCCCGGGACGAACCCCGCGATGCTCTGGTCGCGGAAGAAGAGGAAGCACATGGACGCCGTCCAGCCGGCGAGGCCGGCGAGCGCCACCGGGACGGGGTGCCATCGGAGGGCGCGCGCGACGCCGGCCGCCGCCAGGGTGGCGCACGTCACCATCGCGACGGGGTACAGCCAGCCGTACCCGCGCAGCACCCCGGCAAACGAGACGGAGCCGCCGATGACCGCGAGGGCCAGGGCGAGCTCCGCGGCGGCGAGGCGCCAGGGGGACGCCGTCATGGTGCCCCCTCTGCGCCGACCGCGCGGGCGAGGGCGGAAGGGTCCCGGTCGAGGGCCAGCCAGGCGGCCCTGACCTCGGTGCGCGGGCTGGCCTCGGCGACCTGCCAGCCGGCATCGCGGAGGATCTCGGCGGCGTCCCGCGAGCCGCGGGCGTGGTCGGTGACGATCAGCGCGAGGGCACGCTCGCTTGTCGCCGCGCTCGGGGCGAGGCTGCGTGCCGCGGCCGCACTGGTGCGGCCGAGCACCGCGACGACCGGTCCCCGGCCGCGGTGTGACTCGAGCCTGTCCAGAAGCCGGTCGGCGAGCCCGTCTCCCTCGTCGGCCGCGTGCGTGGGCGCGATCGCCGCGAGGCCCTCGGCGATGGCGGCGACCCCGCGTGGGCCGGCGTGGAGGGCGTCGTGCAGTCCCTCGTGCCCTCCCTCGCCCGAGGGGGAGGGCGCCGACGGGGAGGACGCGAGGGCGGGGGAGCCGGAGGTGTCCACGAGCCGCAGCGAGTAACCGAGGCCAGCGAGGTGGGCGGCGGCGGACATTGCGGCCGTGACGGCCCACTCGAAGGACGGGGACGGGCCGGCCCCCGAGGGGAAGGCGTCGTGGCGGAGGTCGAGCACGAGCGTGGCCTCGGGGGACGTGGCGGACTCCTCCTGCCGGACCATGAGCTCGCCCTGGCGCGCCGTGGCCGCCCAGTGCACGCGCCGCATGGGGTCCCCGGGCCGGTACTCCCTCGTCATGACGTCGTCGTCGTTGGGACTCGACTGCATGCGCGTGGGGACCGAGCCCTCCGCCCCGCGCAGGCCCGCGAGCACCGCGGAGGCGAGCGGCACGGCGGCGGGGGTCACCACGAGCCGGGTGTCCCCGCCGAGCCGGGCGCTCTGGGAGGCGAGCCCGAAGGGGTCGGTGTACCGGGCCTCGACCGGGCCGATCCGGTACAGGCCGCGCTGGCGGCACCCGAGCTCGTAGCGGTAGCTGCTCGCCCCGTCGCGCCCCACCACACGGCCGGGGTAGGCGAACGCGGGCCCCTGGCCGAACGCGGCGGGCAGGACCTCGGCCATCGCCAGAGTGCCGGCGAGGATCCCGCTGTGGCGCAGGCGCAGCGTCACCTCCGTGGCGGACCCCGCCTCCACCACCTCGGGCCGGGGCTCGCGCCGGACCTCGAGGCTCGGCCTCGTGAGCGCATTGGAGGCCAGCGCCGCGAGGGGCACGAGGGCGAGGAACACGGCCAGCTGGAGGAGGTCCCTCCGCCCCAGGACCTGGGCGGCCACGAGCACGACGACGGCCGCCACCACGAACGCCCACCCCCGGCGGGTGAGCGCCCCGCGCCAGTCGCGGACGCCCCGCGCCCTGCGGTCTGGCCCCCGCCCCGCCGGCATGGGAATCGCCTCCTCAGGCCCGTCGCCGCATGCTGCCGGCCCCGGGAGCCGGCACCGCCACGCCTGCGACGATCCCGTCCAGGACCGATGGGGCCGTCATCCCGCTTCCGGCAGCACGCCGGTCCAGGACCAGCCGGTGGGCGAGGACGGAGGACGCCATGGCGGCGACGTCGTCCGGGAGCACGAAGTCCCTCCCGGAGAGCGCCGCCCGGGCCTTCGCCGCGCGCAGGAGCTGGAGGACCGCCCGGGGGCTGGCCCCGAGCCGGAGGCGCTCGCTCGCCCTCGTCGCCCGCCCGATCGCGACCGTGTACTCCTTCACGGCTGCCGAGACGAAGACCGACCGGACGGTCGCGGCCATGGCGCGGACGTCATCGCCGGAGACGACCGGCTCGAGGCCCACGAGCGGTGAGACGGACTGGTGCGTCTCGAGCATCTCGGCCTCCGCGGCCGCGTCCGGGTAGCCCATCGAGATGCGGGCCATGAACCGGTCGCGCTGGGCCTCCGGGAGGGGGTAGGTGCCCTCCATCTCGATCGGGTTCTGGGTGGCGACCACCATGAAGGGCTCGTCCAGGGCGTAGGAGGTGCCGTCCACGGTGACCTGGTGCTCCTCCATGCACTCGAGGAGCGCGGACTGGGTCTTGGCGGAGGCGCGGTTGATCTCGTCGCCGATCACGATGTTCGCGAACACGGCCCCGGGGCGGAACTCGAACTGCCGTGTGGCCTGGTTGTACACGGACACCCCGGTGACATCGCTGGGGAGGAGGTCGGGGGTGAACTGGATGCGGTTCACGGTGCAGTCGATGGTACGCGCGAGGGTCTTGGCCAGCATCGTCTTCCCGACGCCGGGGACGTCCTCGACCAGGAGGTGGCCCTGTGCGAGCAGGACCGTGAGGGCGAGCCGCGCGGCCTCCGCCTGCCCGTCGATCACCCGTCCGATCGAGGCGAGGATCCCCTCGCAGAGCTCGCCGAACCGCTCCGCGCCCATCGGTTCGGGGACGGCCACCGAGCCATTGCGGGACGGGTCTACGCGCAGCGCTGTGGGGTGGTCGCCGAGCCGCGCCGGTCCGCCGTGATGTGACTCCAAGGGATCCCCCTCACCGTGCGCTTCACCGTGCTGCGCCTCTGCGCTTCCCACGTTACCCTTGCGGCCCGCCCGCTGGCACCCGCCGCTGGCACCCTCCGCTGGCCGGTGCTCCTTGCGGTGCCTGCGGTCTGGCTAGAGTGGGGGCCATGTGCTCTTCCGCGCCCCCTGCCGCCTACCGTTGGACAGACGAGACCGGCGGGGCCGCCGGGAGCGGAGGCCAGGACAGGGATGGCCAGCGCAGGGCATCGACCGACGAGTCAGGGCGCCGACGCAGGCTCGAGTACCCGCCGGCGCCGGAGCCGCTCCCGGTACCGGTGGTGGACAACCACACGCATCTCGACTTCCGCGACGGCCTCGTGGAGGTCGGCGTCCGCGAGGCGCTCGACGCCGCGGAGGCCGTGGGCGTGCACCGTGCCGTCCAGGTGGGCTGCGACCTGCCCTCCTCGCGGTTCACGGTCGAGGCGGTCGACGCCGACCCCCGCCTGCTCGGGGCCGTGGCCCTGCACCCGAACGACGCCCCGCGCTACGCGGCCCGCGGAGAGCTCGAGGCGGCCTATGCCGAGATCGAGTCGCTCGCAGCCCACCCCCGCATCCGCGCGATCGGGGAGACGGGGCTGGACTACTTCCGCACCCACGGCGAGGCGCTGTCGGTGCAGGCCGACTCGTTCCGATGGCACATCGACCTCGCCAAGCGACTCGGGAAGACCCTGCAGATCCACGACCGCGACGCGCACGACGACGTGGTGCGGGTGCTCGCGGAGGAAGGCGCCCCGGAGAGGGTCGTCTTCCACTGCTTCTCGGGGGACGAGGCCCTGGTCCGTGTGTGCAATGAGAACGGCTGGTTCATGTCCTTCGCGGGCACCTTCACGTTCAAGAACGCCGCAGGGCTCCGCGAGGCGCTCGCCGTGGCGGATCCGGGCCGCGTGCTGGTCGAGACGGACGCGCCCTTCCTCACCCCGCACCCCTACCGCGGCCGGCCCAACGCGAGCTACATGGTGCCGTACACCGTGCGGGCGATGGCCGAGGTCCTCGGTGCCGACCTCGCGGCCCTCTGCGCGCGGATCGGCACCAACACCGAGGAGGCCTACGGGCTCTGGGACTGAATCCTGCGCCCGCCGGTCACTGACGGGTGCGTCTGTGACCGTCCTGTGATTCTCGGCACGCTTTCCTTGGCCTACGGTAACGGTTCGGTTACAGTGGATGACCATAGCCGGGGTCGGAAGAGGCCACCGGACGCGCGCCCTCCCTCCCGGGACCACCGGCGAGGGGGAGGCAGCCGGCATCTGGTGCCCGCCCGGCGTCGTACGACGGCGGCAGGAGCCCCCTGTGCCGGGCGTCCAGTGCCCGCCGTGCCCGGGACCACCGAGGATCGGGCACCACGTGAGCAGACACTCCGCGCACCGCGCACTGACGACGCCGGCATGGCACTCCCTGCGCACCCCGCGCTCGCCCCTCCGAGTGGCGTCCCAGGCCGCCGTCGTCGCCGCCCTCGCCCTCGGCACCACGGCCTTCGTGGCCAACGGCAAGACGGTCACGCTGAGCGTGGACGGGGAGACGAGCACTGTGACGACGTTCGCGGGAACGGTCGGGCAGGTCGTCCAGAGCGCTGACGTGGAGCTGGCCGGAGCGGACCGGGTGAGCCCGGCGCTCGACTCGGCCCTCGCCAACGGCGCCGTCATCACGGTGGCGCGCGCCAAGGAGGTCACCGTGCAGCTCGACGGCGCCGAGCGCACGGTCCAGACGACCGTGCCCGACGTCGGCGGCCTCGTCGACGAGCTCGGCGTGGCCTCCAACTCGGTCGTCTCCCTCGACGGAGACGCCCTCGAGGGCGGAGCGCGCCTCGCCGCCGCCGGCACCGTCCTGCAGATCACGACGCCGAAGGACGTCACCGTCGTCGTGGACGGCCGCGCGGTCAAGCGCACGACGACGGCCGCGACCGTGGGCGACCTCCTCACCGAGCTCGAGACCGCGCCCCGCCCGGGCGACCATGTCTCCGCGCCGGCGAACGCCCCCGTCGTGGCCAACATGGTCCTCAAGCTCACCAGGGTGGGCGCCTCGAACGCCCCGACGGTGACCGAGACCCTCCCCTACAGCACCGAGAAGACCTCGGACCCCCGGCTCGCCAAGGGCCAGACCAAGGTCCTGCGCAAGGGCGTCGCCGGCGCGGTCCAGAAGACGTACCGCGTGGTGACGGTGGACGGACGTGTGGCGGTGCGCAGGCTCGTCTCGGAGACCGTCACGAAGGAGCCCGTGGCCGAGCGGATCGCTGTGGGCACGAAGTCCGCCGCTCCCGTCGTGGCGAACGCGGCCATGTGGGAGGCCATCGCGCAGTGCGAGTCCGGCGGCAACTGGTCGATCAACACGGGCAACGGCTACTACGGTGGCCTCCAGTTCGACATCCCCTCCTGGATCGCCAACGGCGGCGACAAGTACGCCCCCAACGCCTCCCTGGCCACGAAGGACGAGCAGATCGCGGTCGCCAACACGTACTACGCCAAGGCCGGCCTCGCCCCGTGGGGCTGCGCTCACGTCGTCGGAGGCTGAGGCCCCCGCTCCGGGGCCTGCCGGGCCTCGGAGGGGCGAGTACGATGCTTTGGTGACAGACGCACCCGGATCCCGCCCCCTCCTCGGCGCCGCAGACATCCGCTCCCTCGCGTCAGAGCTGGGGATCCGGCCCACCAAGACGCTCGGGCAGAACTTCGTGATCGACGGCAACACGATCCGCCGGATCGTGTCCGCGGCGGGCGTGGGCCCCGAGGAGACGGTCCTCGAGGTCGGTCCCGGGCTCGGATCGCTCACGCTCGGCCTCCTCGACGCGGCGGCCCACGTCGTCGCGATCGAGATCGACCCGGTCCTCGCCGGAAGGCTGCCCGCCACCGTCCAGCGGTGGCGGCCGGACGCGGTCGGCCGGTTCGACCTCGTGACCTCGGATGCGCTCAAGGTCACCCGGCTGCCGGCCGAGCCCACGGCAGTCGTGGCGAACCTGCCGTACAACGTGGCCGTCCCCGTGGTCCTGCACCTGCTCGAGCACTTCCCGAGCCTGCGACACGGGCTCGTCATGGTCCAGGAGGAGGTCGCGGACCGGCTCGCCGCCGGGCCCGGCTCCAAGGTCTACGGCGTGCCGAGCGTCAAGGCCGCGTGGTACGGCACCATGCGCAAGGCGGGCGTGATCGGCATGAACGTCTTCTGGCCCGCGCCGAAGATCCACTCGGGCCTCGTGGGATTCGTCCGCACCGACCCGCCGCAGACCACGGCGTCGCGTGCCGAGGTCTTCGCGGTGGTCGACGCCGCGTTCGCCCAGCGGCGCAAGACCCTGCGCGCGGCCCTCTCGGGCTGGGCGGGGAGCGGCGCGGAGGCCGAGGAGATCCTGCGCGCGGCCGGCGTCGAGCCGAGCGCCCGCGGCGAGGTCCTCGGCATCGCGGACTTCGCCCGCATCGCGGAGCAGAAGGCGCTCCGCGCCGCCGCCCGCTAGCGTGGAGCCCATGAGCACCCCCACACGCCCCGGCTCCGGCCGCATCCCCGCAGGCCCTCCCGCGCGCCCGCGCTCCGTGCGCGCCAAGGCCCCGGGGAAGGTCAATGTGTCCCTGAGCGTGGGCCCGGCGCGTCCCGACGGCTACCACTCGGTGGCCAGCGTGTACCTCGCCGTCTCCCTCTTCGAGGAGGTCACGGCGACCACCACGGCCGAGCCCGGCGTCACGGTGAGCCTCAGCCCGGAGAGCACGCTGGACCTCGAGGGCGCCGAGATCCCCCTCGACGAGCGCAACCTCGCCGTGAGGGCCGCGCGCCTCATGGCGGAGGTTTCCGAGAAGGCCACCGGCGTGCACCTCGAGATCACCAAGCGCGTGCCTGTGGCCGGCGGCATGGGCGGCGGATCGGCCGACGCCGCGGCGACCCTCCTCGCGTGCGACGCGCTGTGGGACAGCGGCCTGTCCAAGGAGGAGCTCGCCCACCTCGCCGCCGAGCTCGGGGCCGACGTCCCCTTCGCGCTCCTCGGGGGCGCCGCGGTGGGACTCGGGGTAGGCGACCGGCTCTCCCCGGCCCTCGCCTCGGCCCGGCTCGACTGGGTTCTCGTCCCCGCCGACTACGGCCTCAGCACGCCCGCGGTGTTCGCCGAGCTCGACCGGCTCCGAGGCGCCGAGGGCATCGACGTCCCCGAGCCGACCGAGGTCGAGGCCGGCATCCTTGCGGCCCTCCGCAGCGGCGACTCGGGCGGGCTCTCCCACCTGCTCGTCAACGACCTCCAGCGCGCGGCGATCAGCCTCGCGCCCCAGCTGCGGGACACGCTCGGCTGGGCGGACTCCCACGGCGCGCTCGCGTCCCTCGTCTCCGGCTCGGGCCCCACGGTGGCCGTGCTCGTCCGGGACGCCGCCGCCGCTGCCGAGACAGTCGCCTCGCTCGCGCACCTCGGCGTCGAGGCCCACGCGGTCCACGGCCCGGTTCCGGGTGCGCGCATCCTGAGCGATACCCTGCTGTAGTCCCTTTTCGCGTCTGCACAGGAGGATCCCCTTTGGCGCACCTGCTCGGCGGCGAGAGCCTCTCCATCTCCTTCGGCACCCGCACCGTGCTGGACGGCGTCACGGTGGGGCTCGACGAGGGGGACCGGATCGGGATCGTGGGGCGCAACGGCGACGGCAAGTCGACCCTCATGCGCCTGCTCGCCCAGCGGATCACGCCGGACTCCGGCCGCGTCACGAAGCGCCGGGACGTCACGGTCGGCTACCTCGACCAGTCTGACGTCCTCGACGGCGACCTCACGGTCGGCGTCGCGATCGTGGGGGAGCGCGCGGACTACGAGTGGGCTTCCAACCCCGCGATCCGGGAGATCATGGGCGGCCTCGTGGAGGACGTGGACTGGCACGCCCAGGTGCGCTCCCTCTCCGGGGGGCAGAAGCGCCGGGTGGCGCTCGCGAAGCTCCTCATCGAGCCCCATGACGTGATCATGCTCGACGAGCCCACCAACCACCTCGACGTGGAGGGGGTCGCGTGGCTCGCCCGCCACCTGAAGACCCGCTGGCGCGCCAACGAGGGGGCGTTCCTCGTAGTGACCCACGACCGCTGGTTCCTCGACGAGGTCTGCACCGACACGTGGGAGGTCCACGACGGGATCGTGGACCCGTTCGAGGGCGGCTACGCGGCCTACGTCCTCGCGCGGGCCGAGCGGGACCGCATGGCCGCCGTCGTGGAGGGCAAGCGCCAGAACCTCATGAAGAAGGAGCTCGCGTGGCTCCGCCGCGGCGCACCCGCCCGCACGTCCAAGCCGAAGTTCCGCATCGACGCCGCGAACGACCTCATCGCTGACGTCCCCGAGCCGCGCGACACGGTGGCCCTGTCCCGCATGGCCAGCGCGCGCCTCGGCAAGGATGTGATCGACCTCGAGGACGTCACGCTCGCGTACGACGGCGATGCCTCCTCCGGGGCTCCGCCCCTCTTCGACCACGTCACCCTGCGCCTCGCGCCGGGGGAGAGGGTCGGAATCGTCGGCGTCAACGGCGCCGGCAAGTCCACGCTCCTGCGGCTCCTCGCCGGCGAGATCGCGCCGACCGCGGGGCGGGCCAAGCGCGGCAAGACCGTGGTCCCTGCGGTGCTCAGCCAGGAGGTGCGCGAGCTCGACGAGGTGGCGGACCTGCGCGTCGTGGAGGTCATCCAGCGCGAGAAGCAGACCGTGGTGGTGGGCGGCAAGGAGCTCAGCGCGGGCCAGCTCGTCGAGCAGCTCGGCTTCACGAACGAGAAGCAGTGGACACGTGTCTCCGAGCTCTCCGGCGGCGAGCGCCGCCGGCTCCAGCTCCTGCGGCTGCTCGTGGGCGAGCCGAACGTGCTCATGCTCGACGAGCCCACCAACGACCTCGACACCGACACGCTCGCGGCCGTGGAGGACGTCCTGGACGGCTGGCCCGGCACGCTCGTCGTGGTGAGCCACGACCGCTACCTGCTCGAGCGCGTGACCGACCACCAGCTCGCCCTCCTCGGCGACGGGAGGATCCGCGACCTGCCCGGCGGCGTGGACCAGTACCTGCAGCTCCGCGAGGAGGCCCTCGCCGTGGCTGAGTCCGCGGCAGGCTCGACCGCGGCCGCTGGCGGCACTGCCGGCGGAAGCGGCGCCGCGAGCGGCCGGGGGAGCGCTGCCACCCCGGCCACGGCGGGCGGCGGGCCAACCATTGCCGGCGGCTCCGCACCGGCGTCGCGCTTCACGGAGGCGCAGAAGCGCGAGGCGCGCAAGGAGCTGGCCAGGATCGAGCGGCAGCTCGGGAAGCTCGCCGCGCAGGAGGAGAGGCTCCACGCCGACATGGCGGCCTCGGCGGACGACTACGGCCGGATCGGCGAGCTCAACACCCAGCTGCAGGACGTCCTCGCCCAGAAGGACGAGCTCGAGCTCGCGTGGCTCGAGGCCTCCGAGGTGCTCGAGTAGCCGGTGCCCGAGCAGGGGGCGCCGGTGCAGCCGCGCGCTCACGGTCCCCGGGATCCGGGGAGTGCCGGCGGGGTCGAGCGGTATGCGTGGCCTGTGGGCGTCCTGGTCTCGACGGTGTGGCGGGCCGGCCCCCTGGGTGAAGAGAAGCGTCTGATTCGGGGTATGGGCGGGGTCGCGGAGCTGCCGGTCGCCGAGCCCTCGGCCGCGCCGATGAGCAGGGGCCAAGCCCTGGTCGGCGCCCCGTGCCGGGTCCCGCCCCCATCCATGGGCGGGACCCGCCCGCGCGTGGCGGGGCCGCGCGCCATCCATGGCAGACCATGGCAGAATTGACCACTGTGCTGCGCGCGCCGCGCCCGCCCGGGATGCTCCCCGGGTCCCGCCGCGCACCGCACTCCGCCCTGGTGTAACGGCAGCACGCCGGCCTTTGGAGCCGTGCAGTCTAGGTTCGAATCCTAGGGGCGGAACGCGAGCGGCCGGTGGCCTGGGGGACAGCCGGCTGCGGCACCCCGGCTAGAATGGCCGGAGCCAGCCGCCAGTGCGCACCCGCGCGCTGGCCGGCAGGCGCGAGTGACGAGCTGATCGACGCGTTGAGTGACGAGGAGAGCCACCGACAGTGAATGCGGACCCCACCGGACAGAGCGCACCCGCACCCGAGAGGCAGGATGCGCGGCATTCCGGGCCCGCCGCCGTCATCGTCCTCGCCGCAGGCGCCGGCACGCGCATGAAGTCGCGCACGCCCAAGATCCTCCACCCCCTCGGCGGGCGCTCCATGATCGCCCACGCCCTCGACGCGGCGCGCGCCCTCGCACCCGGCCGGCTCGCCGTCGTCGTCCGCCACGAGCGTGACCGCGTGGCCGAGCACATCGCCGCCCTCGACCCCGACGCCCTGATCGTGGACCAGGACGACACGCCCGGGACGGGCCGCGCGGTGGAGGTCGCCGTCGACGCGCTCGACGCCGCCCTCGCCGCCGAGGGCGCGGAGCTCGCGGGGACGGTCGTGGTCACCTACGGCGACGTGCCGCTCCTGACTCCGGGACTCCTCGGCGAGCTCGTGGCCGCGCACGAGGCCGGCGGCAACGCCGTCACGGTCCTGACCGCGGTGCTCGAGGACGCGACGGACTACGGCCGGATCCTCCGGGGCGAGGACGGCAGCGTGACCGCCATCCGCGAGCACAAGGACGCGGACGAGGCCGAGCGCCGCATCCGCGAGGTCAACTCCGGCATCTACGCCTTCGACGCCGCGGTGCTGCGGTCCGCACTGCACGAGGTGACCACCGAGAACGCCCAGGGCGAGAAGTACCTCACGGACGTGCTCGCGATCGCGCGGGCCGCGGGCGGCCGCGTCGCCGCGCTCTCCACCGAGGACCGCTGGCAGGTCGAGGGCGCGAACGACAGGGTGCAGCTCCAGGCGCTCGCCGCCGAGCACAACCGCCGCACGGTCGAGGCGTGGATGCGCGCCGGTGTCACGGTCGTCGACCCGGCCACGACGTGGATCGACTCCACCGTGCGCCTCGCCGAGGACGTCACGGTCAAGCCCAACACGCAGCTGCACGGCGCCACCGTGGTGGAGCGCGACGCCGTGATCGGCCCGGACACGACCCTCACCGACGTCGTGGTCGGCGAGGGCGCCACCGTCAAGCGCACCGACGGCACGAAGGCGGAGATCGGCCCGGGCGCCACGGTGGGCCCGTTCACCTACCTGCGCCCCGGGACGCGGCTCGGGGCCGACGGCAAGATCGGCGCGTTCTACGAGACGAAGAACGCCGTGATCGGCGCCGGGGCGAAGCTGAGCCACCTCGGGTACGTCGGCGACGCCGAGGTCGGCGAGGGCACCAACATCGGCTGCGGCAACATCACGGCGAACTACGATGGCGTGAAGAAGCACCGCACCGTCATCGGCGCCCACGTCCGCACGGCCTCCAACACGGTCTTCGTGGCGCCCGTGAGCGTCGGCGACGGCGCCTACACGGGCGCGGGCGCCATCGTGCGCAAGGACGTACCTGCCGGCGCCCTCGCCCTCTCGATCGCGCCCCAGCGCAACGCCGAGGGATGGACCGAGGCCAACCGGCCCGGTTCGCCGTCCGCCGAGGCAGCGGCGCACGCCCGTGCCGCAGTAGCCCGCGCCGCGGCCGAGAACCAAGCCCCCGCTGATTCCCCCGCCCCGACAGAAGAAGGCAAGTAGATGACCGAGATCACGGCCCACGGCGAGAAGCGCCTGGTCCTCGCTTCCGGGCGCGCCCACCCGGAGCTCGCGCAGGAGATCGCCAAGGAGCTCGGCACCGAGCTGCTGCCCACGAGCGCCTACGACTTCGCCAACGGCGAGACTTACGTGCGCTTCGAGGACAGCGTGCGGGGTACTGACGCCTTCGTGATCCAGGCCCACCCGGCGCCGATCAACAACTGGATCATGGAGCAGCTCATCATGATCGACTCGCTCAAGCGCGCGAGCGCCAAGCGGATCACGGTCGTCTCGCCGTTCTACCCGTACGCGCGCCAGGACAAGAAGCACCGCGGCCGCGAGCCGATCTCGGCCCGCCTCATCTCGGACCTGTACAAGACCGCGGGCGCGGACCGGCTCATGAGCGTGGACCTGCACACCGCGCAGATCCAGGGCTTCTTCGACGGCCCGGTGGACCACCTCATGGCCATCCCGCTCCTGGCCGACTACGTGCGCACGCGCGTGGACCTGAACAAGGTCACGGTCGTCTCACCGGACACGGGCCGAGTGCGCGTCGCGGAGCAGTGGGCCGAGCGGCTCGGAGGCGCCCCGCTCGCGTTCGTGCACAAGATGCGGGACGTCAACGTGCCGAACTCGGCAGTGTCGAAGACCGTGGTGGGCCAGATCGAGGGCCGTGACTGCGTGCTCATCGATGACATGATCGACACCGGCGGCACGATCGCCGGCGCCGTCGCGGTGCTCAAGAACGCCGGCGCGCGCTCGGTCATCATCGCCGCGACCCACGCCGTGTTCTCGGACCCCGCCGCGCAGCGCCTCGCCGAGTCCGGCGCGCGCGAGGTCGTCGTGACGAACACGCTGCCCCTGCCGCCCGAGAAGCGCTTCGAGCAGCTCACGGTGCTCTCGATCGCCCCGCTCATCGCGCGCGCCATCCACGAGGTCTTCGACGACGGCTCGGTCACGAGCCTCTTCGACGGCCGCAGCTGATCCCCCAAGAGGGAGAGCGCAGCACGACGGCGAGGCCCGCCCCGCGCGGTGGGCCTCGCCGTCGTGCGTTCTGGTAAGCTGGACGGCGAACCTTGGCGAGGGAGCGGCGAGAAGCGCCCTCCGTGATCGACTGGGTCAGATCTCCTTCGGCGATGCGCCCCGGAACGGGCCGGCTGGAGGCGTGACGGCTCACGCCTCGCCTTCCGAATCGAAGGAGACACCCATGAGCGAGAAGCTTGCAGCCGAGCTGCGCACCGAATTCGGCAAGGGCTACGCCCGCCGCACGCGCGTCGCCGGCAAGATCCCCGCCGTCATCTACGGCCACGGCGCCGAGCCGGTCCACGTTGCCCTCCCGGGCCGCGAGACCACGCTCGCCCTCCGCGTCGCCAACGCGCTGCTGACCCTGGACATCGCGGGCGACGAGCACCTCGCGATCGTCAAGGACGTCCAGCGCAACGCGGTCCGCCAGACGATCGAGCACATCGACCTCCTCACGGTCCGCCGGGGCGAGAAGGTCACCGTGGATGTCCCCGTGCACGTCAACGGCGAGGTCGTCGCCGGCGCGGTCGCCAACCAGGAGGCCGTGACCGTCTCGGTCGAGGCCGAGGCCACCCACCTCCCGACCGCCCTCGAGGTCAGCGTCGAGGGCCACGAGCCGGGCCAGCACGTGCACGCCTCCGACATCGTCCTCCCCAAGGGCGTCACCCTGCTCACCGACCCCGAGACCCTCGTCGTGAACGTCTCCGAGCCGGCCGTCCTGGCCGAGGAGGAGCCCGCCGCCGAGGGCGAGGCCGCTGAGGGCGAGACCGCCGAGGGCGAGGCCGCCGAGGAGTCTGCCGAGTAGTCTCGTGCACCAGGACTGAGGCGGCCCGCCACGAGATGGCGGGCCGCCTTTTCCCTGCCTGCGCCTGTTCGGCGCCTGCACCGACTGTCCGCCGCCCACCAGCACCCCAGGAGCGAGAATGACCGACACATGGCTCATTGTGGGCCTCGGCAACCCCGGGCCCGAGTACAGCCAGAATCGCCACAACGTGGGCCAGATGGTCCTCGACGAGCTCGCCGCACGGGTCGGCGGCAGGTTCGCCTCGCACAAGGCGGCGCGTGCCGCAGTGCTCGAGGGCCGGCTCGGCATCGGGGGGCCGCGTGTGGTGCTTGCCAAGCCGCTCACCTACATGAACACCTCCGGAGGGCCGACCTCGGCGCTCGCGAAGTACTTCGGCGTCGGCCCGGGGCGCGTTGTGGCGGTCCACGACGAGATCGACATCCCCTTCAACACGGTGAAGCTGAAGCTCGGCGGGGGAGAGGGCGGCCACAACGGCCTGCGCGACATCTCCAAGGCACTCGGGACCAAGGACTACCTACGCGTGCGGGTGGGCGTGGGGCGCCCGCCGGGGCGCATGGACACGGCCGACTACGTGCTGCGCGACTTCGGCACGGCGGAGCGCAAGGAGCTCCCGTTCCTCATCGACGAGGCAGCGGACGCCGTGGGCGTGCTCGTCGACGACGGGCTTCTCGCCGCCCAGCAGAAGTTCCACCCCGCCAAGCCGTGAGCCTGCTGCGGGCTGCCCAGTCCTGTAACTAGGGGCTTTGGTCCTTGCCGGTCCCCACAGGCTGGCATGTACTCTGGCCCCAGCGGGTTCGATGGGGGACTGCGCTGCTGGGGCGGAGGGTGCCATGAGGGTGGGTCTTGGCGTGGCGGGAGCGGGTGCGCTTCCCCATGAGGCCACCCTGCGCGCCACCGACCGCCTCCAATGGGCCCGGAGCACGCGCCGCCGCGAGATCGGCCAGGCCCTCGCGGCGCTGGGCGAGCCGGAGACGTACGGAGTGGTCATCACCGGCGAGACCCGCTTCGGGAAGTCCGCGGTGGCGAGCGCGCTGCTCGAGCAGATCGATCCATCGGTGCACACCGTGCGGCTGCGCAGCACCATCGTCGGAAGCGAGACGCCCTACGGCGCTCTCGCCGCCCTCATCGCGCGGCTGCCCCCCGAGACCCCCGGCGACCCGGCATCCACGATGCGCGGGATCCAGGACATCCTGGCCGCGGACGCGGACGGCAGGCCGGCGGTACTCGCCCTCGAGACCTCGAGGAACCTCGACGAGCTGAGCACGGCGGCCCTCGTCAACATCGTCGTGACGGGGACGGCCAAGCTCGTCATCGTCGCCGACCGCACCTCGGACCTGCCCCCGGACTTCCACTGGATGCTGGCCGAGGACCGCCTCCGCGACATCCCGCTCCCTCCCCTCACGCCCGAGGAGACCGCGGCCGCCGTGACGGAGCTCCTCGGCGGGCTTGTGCCGCAGACCGTGAGCCTCGAGCTGCACACCCGGGCCCGGGGCAATCCCCAGATCCTCCTCATGACGGTGGCCGAGATGCTCCGGACGGGTACCCTGCGGGTCTCCGGCGGCGTGTGGATGACCGCCGGCGCCGACGAGGAACGCGGAGCGGGACCGCTGCGGCAGGTCGAAGACCTCGTCCGGGCACGGGTGGAGCGCGAGCCGCCTGAGATCCGGGCCGTGGTCGAGGGCCTGGCCTGCGCGCGCCGGCTGCCCCTCGAGATCCTCGTCCGCGTCTACGGCCCCGACGTGGTGGTCCGCATGGAGGAGTCCCGCCTCATCGTCGTGGACGACGGGGGCCGGCACATGGTCGCGCTGGCGGACCCGCTCATCGGCGACGTGGTGAGGTCCTGGCTGTCGGTCACGCGGCGCCGCGAGCTGCGCGATCTCATCATGGGCGGAGGGGAGCCGGCGCCGGAGCTCCTCACGACCTTCGAGCTCCTCGGCTTCGCGGCGTGGACGCGCGAATGCCACTCCGTGCTCTCGCCGCGGCTCGCGATCGCGGCGGCCACTGCCTCGCTGAGGCTCTACGATGCCCAGTTCGCGCTGCGCTGCCTCGAGGGGGTGGCCCGCGAACAGGACACATGGGCCGCTGTCCAGCGCCTCCGCGCCCGCGCCTCCCTCCTGCTGCAGGTGCCCCGTCAGGCGCTCGCGAGCCTGGACGCCGTGGCCGCCGAGGAGTCGGCCGCCCAGAGCGCGTCGGACGCCGCCTGGTCGGCCGCGGCGAGAGCGGAGGCCCTCCGCTGGATCCCCGGCCGGAGCGACGAGGCGCCGCGCGTGCTCGAGGACGCCCGCGGAGAGGTGCTCGTCCGCTCCGGCATGGGCCGGGAGGACGCCGACCTGGAGCGCGAGACTGGGCACGCTCTCGAGATCCTCGACCTCGCCGAGTTCGAGCACTTCGCCTTCAGGGGGGACTTCGCAAGGATCATCGACCGCCTCGAGGCCGCGAACGCCGCCGGAACTGCCCATGACCCCGACTTCCCGCTCATGGTCCAGTGCCTCCTCATGGAGGCCCGGACCGCGATGGGCCGGGAGCAGGAGGGCCTGGCGCTCATGCACGAGGTGGCGAGCGCGCTCGGCGGGGCCGTCCACGAGGCGAAGATCCGTCACGAATTTGGGGTGCGCGCCTTCAACGTCCTCCTCCTCAACGGGCACTGGAGGCAGTGCCTTGCACTCGTCAAGGGAACTGTGAAGACGCCGCTCGCACGCGCGTCGGCGCTGGGCGGCTCCCTCGAGCTCGGCATCGGCCTCGCCCACGTCTACGCCGGCAGGGGAGCGGAGGCGCTGCCCTCGCTCCTGGCCGCCACCGCGATGCTCGAGCATCAGCCCGTCTTCAACACCCTCGGCGCAGCGTACGCCGCGACCGCCTTTGCCTATGCCCAGCTCGGGGACACTGCGTCCGCGCAGCACTACCTCGCGAAGCTGGATGCGCTGCCCGTACTGCCCTGCTCGCACGCGACCTCCGCGTCCACCGAGTTCTGCTCACTCCTGGCACGCCGCTGGGCCGGCGACTCCGGGGCCGTGGCCCGGCTCGTCGAATCGGCCCGTACGGACATCGCCGCAGGGCGGTGGACGATGGCCGGCCTCAAGCTCGTGGGCGCCACCGTGGGAGCCACGGACGACGAGCTCCGGCTGCTCGAGGACGTGTGCGGGCGCCGTCAGGGGTCGCTCGCGCGTCTCGGGCTCCTCCTGGCCCGTGGCACGCGCACCGGGGCCCTCGAGGACCTCATCGCAGCGGGCGACCTCGCCGCCGAGCTCGAACTGGACGCGCTCGAGGCCCGCTGCGTCGCGGTCGCGATCGACGCTGCCAGGGATGCAGGGGACACCGTCACCGTGCGCCTCCTGCAGACCCGGCTCGACCGGTTGGCCGGAACCCGCGTGCCCGTGCTCCCCGTGGTCCCGCGCACCTCGCTCCCGTCTCTCACAGTGCGCGAGCAGGAGGTGGCAGCACTCGCCGCCCGCGGGACCTCGAACCGCCAGATCGCCGAGGACCTCAGGCTCTCGGTGCGCACAGTCGAAGGGCACCTGTACCAGGTCTTCTCCAAGCTCGGTGTCGCCAACCGCGCCGAGCTCGCGGCGGTCCTATGAGTGCGCAGGCGGCACGCGGCCGATGAAGACGGAGAGCGCGCTCGGCAGGACCCGCGACCTCGAGAGGTGCCTCGGCCTCCTTCGGGAGCCCGGAGTCGCCGGCGTGCTCATCATGGGAGAGATCGGCGCGGGCAAGTCGATGCTTCTCGACGCGGCCGTGCGCGAGCTC
Source organism: Sinomonas halotolerans (assembly GCF_039615075.1). Classification (NCBI taxonomy): domain Bacteria; kingdom Bacillati; phylum Actinomycetota; class Actinomycetes; order Micrococcales; family Micrococcaceae; genus Sinomonas; species Sinomonas halotolerans. The sequence goes on from NZ_JBDFRB010000001.1 coordinate 105,732, forward strand.
GCAGGCGAGATGCAGGCGCTGCGCGTGCACGGCAGCCCGGCCCTCGGCAAGGTCCCTTTCGGTGTCCTTGCCCCCTTCCTCGGAGCGCTGCCGGCGGACGAGGCCGATTCCCGTGTGGCGGTGCTGCGCGCCTTCTGGCGCGAGGTGGAGTCCCTGCGCAGCGGCGGACAGGGGCCGCTGCTCCTCGTGATCGACGACGCGCACGAGCTCGACACGGCCTCGAGCGAGGTCATCGCCGAGCTCATCGGTGCTCGCTGGGCCAAGGCGGTCATCGCCTCCCCGAGCGGCGCTGCCCTTCCGCGGCCTCTCCTCGAGCTGTGGCTCGACGGCGGGATCGAGCGCCTCGACCTTGCGCCACTCACTGTCCAGGAGGCCGCGCACTACCTCGAATCGACGCTCCTCGGGCGGGTCCTGCCGGCCACGGTGCGGGTACTCTGGCGCGAGGCCGGCGGGAACCCCCTCGTCCTGGGTCGGCTCGCCGAGGAGGCGCGGCAGGCAGGCTCGCTCCTCCAGCACGGGGGAACCTGGCTCCTCACGGGCGAGCTCGTGCGGGCGGGGGACGGGATCGTCGGCCTCGCCCGGGAGCAGCTCGCGCGCCTCACGCCCCATGAGCGGGAGGCCCTGAGCCTCATCGTCGTCGCCGAGCCTGCGCCCCTCGAGCTCGTCGAGAGGCACTTCAGCGCCGAGGTGGTGGACGCGCTCGTCGCCAAGCGGATCGTCCGCCGGCCGGTGGGTCCCGACGGGCTCCTCAGGCTGAGGCACCCCGTGTACGGAGATGCGATGGTCCAGCTCATCCCGCTCACTCGGTCCCTCCAGCTGCGCCAGTTCGCCACCGACTACGTGACCCAGCAGACCACCACTGCAGAAGGGCTCCTCCGTGCTGTCTCGTGGGCGCTGGACTGCGGCTTCGCCATGGACGATGCGACCCTGCTGAGGGCTGCCCAGCTCTCCGTCAGGCTCTTCGAGAACGCCCTGGCGGTCCGGGCAGCCGCTGCCGTGCAGGGACCCGACGCGCGTGGGGCCGCAAAGGGGATCCTCGCGACCGTCGCCTACAACCGGGGCCAGTACGCCGAGGCCGCAGCGATGCTCGAACCCACGGTGGACAGTGCAGGGCGCGTCCGACCGCATCTTGCAGGGTGCCTCATGTGGATCGCGTGCCGGGCTGCCCTCGGCCATGATCCGCAAGCGATCCGCCGCGACGTGCTTGCCCTCGGGCCCGCCGGGCAGGAGGACGGCGCGGCAGCGGAGCCCGGGGTGCGCGGCGCGGCAGTGGAGCCCGGGGTGCGCGGCGCGGACCTGGCCCGGGGCGCCGAGGCACGGTTACTCGGCTTCGTCGCCGATTCCCTCACCGGCGAGTACGGGGCGTTCGAGGCCTGGCAGGCAGGGGAGCCGGAGCGGACGGCCGACGCCGCCGCGGACCCCGCACCGCTGCACCACGGCGAAAGCACTGGCGAGGCGCCGCGGGAGCCCAGCGATGGCCCGGCGGCCGCTGCCGGCCCCGAGGAGCTGACAGCCGGGATAGTGCGCGCCTCCCTCGCGGCCGAGATCCTCGTGGCGCGCGGGGAGCCGCACCGTGCCATGGCCGTGACGGCCGTGGCCCTGACAAGACTCGAGGCTGTGCGGCCCAGGGACCCGTTCGTGGTCGGCATGGGGGCTGCCCGCCACGTTGCCGCGGCCTGCGCGGCGGGCGAGTGGGAGACCGTGGAACGGGCCCTCGAGGGCTTCCTCGCCGAATCGAACGCGGGCCTCATCTCGGTCGGTGCCGCCGCTGAGGCCGGGAGGGGGCTCTCCCTCATCCGGCAGGGCAGGCTGCGCCAGGCGTGGGCGCGGCTCGCCCCCGCCGTGGACGCGCTCAACGAGCGGGACCCCCAGCAGGTCCTCGGGCTCACCGCCGCGCTCGCGGCATACGCCGGGGCGAGGACGGGACGCACGGCGGACGCGCTCACGCTCCTCGCCGGCTCGGCGGAGAACGGCGTCCCGACGGCGGCATTCCTCAGGCCGCTCGCCGAGCTCTTCGGCGCGGCCGCCGCCTGCGCCCTCGATGCCCAGCCGACGGCGCGCGAGGCGCTCGCCGCCCGTGTCCGGGCAGCAGCGCAGGCCGGGCACCGCGACGTCGCCCTCCAGGCGGAGCTCCTGTGGTTCGAAGCGGGCGGACGCGACCGCATCCCCGAGCTGCTCGCGGCCGCCCAGGCCGTGAGGGGACCCTGGGCGGGCCAGGCCGCAGAGCTCGCACGGGCCTTCGCCGACGGCGAGCCGGACGCGCTCCTGGCCGCGGGGGAGAGGCTGCGCGAGGCCGGACTGCTGCTGTACGCGGGCGAGGCGTTCGCCGAGGCCTCCCGGGCTCTCGACCGGGCCCTGCGCCGCAGCGAGGCGAAGGCCGCGTGGGAGGCCAAGTGCGCGTGCGATGCGGAGCTCGGAGAGGAGGCCGCGGCCGCCGCGGTCACTGAGGCCAAGTCGCTCACGCGCCGCGAGCGGGAGATCGCCGCGCTCGCCGCCGCCGGGCTCAGCGACCGTGAGATCGCAGACCGCCTGATCGTGTCCGTGCGCACCGTGGAAGGCCACTTGTACCGCTCCTACGCCAAGCTCGGGGTCACGCGGCGCGAGCAGCTTGCCGCCGCTTTCAGCGCGCTCGCGGAGGACCGCGGGCTGGCGCCCGAAATGCCGCACGACGACGGCCGGGAGCCTGAGTACACCCCGCATGGGGCCAAGTAGTCCGCGCCCGGGCCCCAGCGCAAAGTCGAGTACCCAGCGGGAGTGCACGCCCGGCGCGGCGAGTGCGAGAGTTGTGGTGTGGCCGAAGTCCCGACAGGCGGAGGCCGCATCAGCCGCAGGACTGAGCCGGCGACGTCGGAACCTCCCCGAGACCAAGGTTCCTCCCCCAGCCGCCGCCGGCTCGCCTGCGGTCTTCTCTGTGTCCGGAGCCGGTCTCCGGACGGCCCGCGGGGGCCACGTTTTCCGCATGGGACAATGGATTCCGGCACGGTGATGTGCCGTAATGAAGAACCTCTCCTGCTCCGGCAGCTGTCCCACCCCTAAGGAGCCAGTCCGTGGCCCTGGCCAAGACCCCGACCACCCTCCAGCAGGCCGCGCGGGCCCTCGACGACGCCGAGGTCCTGCGCATCAGGAACGACTTCCCGGTCCTCGCCCAGGAGGTCCATGGGCATCCCCTCGTCTACCTCGACTCCGGGGCCACGAGCCAGAACCCGCGCAGCGTCCTCGAGGCCGAGCAGGAGTTCTACGAGCAGCGCAACGCTGCAGTCCACCGCGGCGCCCACGAGCTCGCCGTCCAGGCGACCGACGCCTTCGAGGACGCCCGCGCCGCAGTCGCCGGCTTCGTGGGCGTGGACCCGGACGAGCTGGTGTGGACCTCGAACGCGACCGAGGGCATCAACCTCGTGGCCCAGTCCCTCGCCACCGCGAGCGTATGGGCCGAGAAGGGCCGCGGCGGCGAGGAGACCCGCGCCCTCGCGATCGGCCCCGGGGACGAGATCGTCGTGACCGAGCTCGAGCACCACGCGAACCTCATCCCGTGGCAGGAGCTCGCCTTCCGCACGGGTGCCACGCTCCGGTGGATCCCCGTGGACGACGACGGCCGCCTCCGCCTCGAGGAGGCCGAGTCGGTTGTCGGGCCCCGCACGCGGGTCCTCGCGTTCGCGCACACCTCGAATGTGCTCGGCACTCTCGCCCCGGTCGAGGAGCTCGTGGCCCTGGCCCGGCGTGCCGGCGCCCTCGTCGTGCTCGATGCCTGCCAGTCGGCCCCCCACCTCGCTCTGGACCTGCGTGCGCTGGACGTGGACTTCGCCGTGTTCTCGGGCCACAAGATGCTGGCGCCGACCGGGATCGGCGCCCTCTACGGCCGCCGCGCCCTGCTCGACGCGCTCCCGCCGTTCCTCGTGGGCGGCTCCATGATCACCACAGTCACGATGGAGCGCGCGGAGTACCTCCCGGCGCCCCAGCGCTTCGAGGCCGGGACCCAGCGGATCTCCCAGGCCGTGGCGCTCGCAGCCGCGGTGCGCTACCTGAAGGAGACCGGCATGGACCGCATCCACGCGTGGGAGGAGCAGCTGGGCGCGCGCCTCGCCGAGGGCGTCGCCGCGCTCGACGGCGTGCGCCTCCTCGGTCCCCGGGCGGGGGAGGAGTGGCATGGGAGCCAGCGGATCGGCCTGGCCGCGTTCGATGTCGAGGGCGTCCACGCGCACGACGTCGGCCAGTACCTCGACGCCCGCGGCATCGCCGTCCGCGTGGGGCACCACTGCGCGCAGCCGCTGCACCGCCGGCTGGGCCTCACGGCGTCCACCCGGGCGAGCGCCTACCTGTACACGACCACCGCCGACGTCGACGCGTTCCTCGACGCGCTCGGAGACGTCCGCGCCTACTTCGGAGCAGCACGATGAGCCTCGACTCCCTGTACCAGCAGCTCATCCTCGAGCACTCCAAGGCCCGCCATGGCTCCGGGTTCGCCCCCGAGAGCGCAGACGGCACCGAGGGCGGCGACATGACGGGTGCCGACGGCGGCGCGCCCCGCGGACGCGGCGAGTCGCACCAGCTGAACCCGGTGTGCGGCGATGAGGTGACCGTTCGCGCGGAGGTCGCGGACGGCGTCGTGCGCTCGCTGCGGTGGGAAGGCGCCGGGTGCTCCATCTCGATGGCGTCCGCCTCAGTCCTCCACGGGCTCGCCGAGGGCGCGCCGCTCGCCGAGTTCGACGAAGTGGTCGCGGCCTTCCGGGACATGCTCCGCTCGCGCGGCAGCGTGGCCGGGGACCCCGAGGTCCTCGGCGACGCCGCGGCCTTCGAGGGGGTCTCCCGGTACGCTGCGCGCGTCAAGTGCGCGATGATCGCGTGGGTCGCCGCGGAGGACGCCGTTCGCCAGGCCCGCGGCTAGCCGCACCGGCCCCGAACGGCAGGCCCCGGAGGGCCGTCAGCTGCTGCCCTCGGAGCGCTGGAAGAGGTCCGGCACGCCGTCGCCGTCGGCGTCGACCTTCTCGAGCGCCTCGACCCGCTCGTAGTGGCGGTTGCGGGCGCGCAGGACCACCGTGGCCAGGAGCGCCGCGGTGAGGGACCCGGTCAGGATCGCGACCTTCGCATGCTCGTCGTGCGCGCTCCCGAGGCCGAAGCTGAGCTCCGCGATGAGCAGCGAGACGGTGAAGCCGATGCCGGCCAGCACCGAGAGGCCGAACACGTCGATCCACTTGAGGTCCGGGTCGAGGTTCGCGTGGCGCGTCTTGGTGACGAGCCACGTGGAGCCGAAGATTCCCAGCGTCTTGCCCACCACGAGGGCCAGGGCGATCCCGATGGCCACAGGATCCTTCGCCGCATCCACGAAGCCTTCGAGGCCGCCGAACGCGACGCCGGCGGAGAAGAACGCGAAGACGGGCACCGCGACTCCCGCGGAGAGCGGGCGGAGCCGGTGCTCGAAGACCTCCGCGAGGCCCGGCCCGGCCTCGGGCCCGCCAGCCTTGGCGCTGCGCAGCACCGGCACGGTGAAGGCAAGGACCACGCCGGCCACGGTCGCGTGGACCCCGGAGGCGTGGACGAGCGCCCACGTTGCGAAGCCGAGGGGAGCCAGCAGGTACCAGGCACGGATCCGCTTCTGCACGAGGAAGGCGAAGAGGCCGAGGGGGATGAGTGCGAGAAGGAGGAAGACCGGCTCGAGGCCGGTCGAGTAGAAGAACGCGATGATGCCGATCGCGATGAGGTCGTCCACGACCGCGAGGGTCAGGAGGAACGTGCGCAGCGCGGCGGGCAGGTGCGTGCTGATGACCGCGAGCACGGCGAGGGCGAACGCGATGTCGGTCGCTGTGGGGATGGCCCAGCCCTTGAGGCCCTCGGAGCCCGTGGTGAGGAGGACACCCACGTACAGCAGCGCCGGGACCACGACGCCGCCGCAGGCAGCGACGATCGGCACGAGCGCCGTCGACGGCTTGCGCAGGTCTCCGGCGACGAACTCGCGCTTGAGCTCGAGGCCGGCCACGAAGAAGAAGATGGCGAGGAGGCCGTCCGAGGCCCAGTGGCCGAGCGAGAGGTCGAGGTGCCACGGCGCGTAGCCGAGATGGAGGTCCCTCAGCGCGAAGTAGGCGTCCCCGGCGGGGGAGTTGGCCCACACGAGCGCGGCGACGGTCGCAATGAGCAGCAGTGCGCCGCCCACCGTCTCCTTGCGGAGGATCTCGGCGACGCGGCGGTACTCGAGGTAGCTGCCGCGCGCGAACACGCGGGGCTGGGGAGGGGTTCCTCCGGGTGGTCCGGGGCGGTTGGACGGTGCGGACGCCATGCAGGGCTCCTTCGTGCGGGGTCGACAGAGGACTCGCCGACCAGACTTCCCGGCACACCCTGCGTCCACTGTACCGGCCACCCCCGAAGGTCACGAAACGGTAAAGGTCAGTGCTAGGATCGGCATCCGATGCAGACACAGACGACGACGCAGCCAGCGATGACCCTCCAGCCCGCCCCGCCGGAGACGGGGACCCGGGCCCCCGCACGCCTCGAGTCGCTCGACGGGCTCCGCGGCGTCGCGGCCCTCGTCGTGCTCGTCTGCCACCTCCTGCTGACCGTGCCCCAGCTGGGCGCACTCGCCTTCCACTCGGGGACGCCCTCCGCCGGCACGTGGGAGTGGTGGCTCGTCGAGACCCCACTGCACGTGGCGTGGGAGGGCACCGGCGCCGTCTACGTCTTCTTCGTCCTCTCGGGCTTCGTGCTCGCGCTCCCGTTCACCCGGGACGCCGGGCCGCGCGGCTGGGCGCAGTGGCGCGCCTACTACCCGAAGCGGCTCGCCCGCCTCTACCTGCCGGTGTGGGGTGCGGTGGCGTTCGCGGCCCTCGTGTGGGCCCTCATCCCGCGGCCCGAGACCGGGAGCGGGTGGGTGGACGCGATGGGCGCGCCCGTGACGTGGGGGCGGATCGCGGGGGACCTCACGCTCCTGTTCACGGACGGCCTCGTGGTCCCGCCGCTGTGGTCGCTGCGCTGGGAGATGTGGTTCTCGCTCCTGCTCCCGCTGTACGTGGCTCTCGGGATCGTGCTCCCCGCGCGGCTGCGGGCACCGGCGTGGGCTCCCTGGCTCGTCGTCGCGGCGCTCCTGGCGCTCGCGGCTCCCTCGAACGACGGCGTGGCGCGCTGCCTTCCGCTGTTCATGCTCGGCGTGCTCCTCGCGGCACAGCAGGAGCGGCTCGCTGTCCTCGCTGCCCGGGTTCCGGCGCCGGCCTGGCCGCTCGTCCTCGCCGGGGGCCTCGCCGCCATGTGGCTGCCCTGGATGTGGGATCCGCACGCGTCCCCGAGCCATCTCGCGCGCGCCGTCGGCGCGGTCGTCCTCGTGGTCGTGGCCGTCCACTGGGCACCCGCCGTCCGCGGCCTCTCGGGGCGGCTGGCCGGGTGGCTCGGGACCGTCTCGTTCAGCCTCTACCTCACCCACGAGCCGATTGTCGTGGCCGCCTACCACGTGGCCGGACCCGGCGGGACGCTCGAACGCGCCGGGATACCCGCCGGCCTGTGGCTCTCGGTCCCTCTCGGGCTTGCCGGCTCGCTGGCCATGGCCGCCGTCTTCCACCGGGCAGTGGAACGCCCCAGCCACCGCATCGCGCAGTGGCTGGGGCGCCGGTTCCGCTGAGCCGCAGGCAGGGCTGGCCCGCCGGCCTCAGGCCAGCAGCGTCCTGAACCCCACGACCGCGACGGCCGCACCGAGCGTCATCGAGACGGCCACGAGGAACAGGTGCACGGTCAGGAACCGTGTGGCACGCCCGCTCTCATCACGGGCCCTGGGGTCCTTCATGACGCGGCGGAGGAACTGGGGCCACACCACGAGGTTCCAGGCCCCGGCGACGATGAGCAGCCAGGAGAGGGCGGCGGGCAGCTGCACTACTGGGCCTGCTTCGCGAGCCAGGCGTCGGCCTCCGACGCCTGGAGGTTGAGGGCCTTGCCGACCATGGGCTCGGCCGCCGAGGCGATCTTGCCGCCGAGGAGGGGGACCGAGGAGGTCACCGAGCCGGTGAGCTCGACGCGCGTCGAGCCGCCCTCGGCCACGAGGCGCTGGACCGCGGCCACGTCCACCGGGGCGCCGGCGACCTTGACCGTGATGTCGGCCTGACGCGAGCCGTCGGCCTCCGGGGCGCTCCACACCTCGGTCTGGGTGACGTTGAGGTGCTCGCCCACGACCTTGCGGGCGATCTCGGGGAGGCGCTGGGTCGGCACCTGGCGGACCACGGTGGCCGTGAACGCGCCGGCCGGGTCGCCCTCGATGGAGAACGACTCGAGCCGGCCGCCGACGAGCTCGCTGACGTGGCGCTGGAACGCCTCGTCCGTGAGCACCGCGGCGACGCGTGCGACGGGGTGGGACAGGGTGGTGCTGGCTTCGAGTGCCATGGGGTCCTTCCGTGAGGATCTGGGGGTGGCAGCCCGCCTCCGGCCATGGGGTGCCGGGGCCGGGCCGTGAACCATACTAGGCGCTGGCCGGAGCGGGTCAGGCTGCCTCGGACCCGTCCGCAGATGTGCGACGGGCACGCACCGCGAGGGCGGTCCCGAGGGCCGTCCCGAGCACCGCGCCCAAGGCCGTGCCCAGTCCGTTGGCGGCGATGTCCCACGCCGACGGGGTCCGCTCCGGGAGGAACGCGAACTGCGCTGCCTCCGCCGCGGACGAGGCAACGACGGCCGCGGCCGTGGCCGCCCACACGCGCCAGCCGAGCAGCGCGGCGATCACGCCGAAGGGCACGAAGAGGGCGACATTCGCGAGCCACTCGGCCTGCCGGTAGCCGAGCCAGCGGGGAAGCCCGTGGCCGTGCAGCCACGCGAAGGCCTCGGCGAGCTGGGCCGCAGCCGGCCGGTCCACGGGCGCCGGCCACAGGAGGACCCCCGCCACGCAGGCCGCGTACACGGCCGCGGCCGCCACCAGGGCTCGGCGGGTGCGCGGGGAAGTGTCCATCGTCCCCATGCTATTGGCTAAGCTGGGACAGCCCCGGACCCTGCCCAGTGTCCGGGCTTTCGTGCTGCGACACCGCTGGCGTGGCGCGGACCGGCCGGCCCCGGGCCGACCGGTCCCGGCTGCCCGCGGCGTCAGTGAGGAGTCCTTACGTGACCGTCAACGCGCTCCGCCCCGCCGGCCTGCACCGCGTGCCCGTCCTCGACGGCCTGCGCCGCGCCGTGGGAGAGGACCCGACCGTCGCCCGCTTGCGCGACTACGCCGCCAAGCCCGGCGGCCGCCGCAGCCAGGACCTCCAGATCGCCGCCCCCGCAGGGCTGCGGCCCGTGGTGCTCGCCGAGGTTCTCGAGAACCTCCCCGAGCCCGGCGCCGTCGTCCTCGCCGTCACAGCGACAGGACGCGAGGCCGAGGACCTCGTCGCCGCGCTCGGCGCCTACCTCCCGCCCGAGGCGGTCGCGCTCTTCCCCAGCTGGGAGACGCTCCCGCACGAGCGGCTCTCCCCGCGCTCGGACACGGTGGGGCGCCGCCTCGCCGTCCTGCGCCGGCTCGCGCACCCGAACGGAGGCAGCACAGCCGCCGCGCCGGCCGCAGCGGCAGGTGACGGGGCGGCGCACGCGCTGCGCGTCGTCGTCGCCCCCGTCCGCGCGGTGCTCCAGCCTCTCGTGGCCGGCCTGGGCGACCTCGTCCCCGTCTCGCTCTCCGTGGGCCAGGAGCGGGCGTTCGACGACGTCGTGCGCGCGCTCGCGGACGCTGCCTACGCGCGGGTGGACATGGTCACGCACCGCGGCGAGTTCGCCGTGCGCGGCGGGATCATCGACGTCTTCCCGCCCACCGAGGACCACCCCGTGCGCATCGAGTTCTTCGGCGACGAGATCGAGCACATGCGGTGGTTCGCCGTCGCCGACCAGCGCTCACTCGCGGGCCCCTCCGTGCACCATCCCACCTCGCTCTTCGCACCGCCCTGCCGGGAGCTGCTCATCACGCCTGCGGTGATGAGCCGCGCCGCGAAGCTGCGGGGGCGGCTGCCCGCCGCGGACGAGCTGCTCGAGAAGATCGCCGGCGGGATCGCGGTGGAGGGCATGGAGTCCCTCGCGCCGCTGCTCGTGGACCGGATGGTGCCCTTCATCGGGGAGCTGCCCGAGGGCTCGCTCGTGCTCGTCATGGAGCCCGAGAAGGTCCGCACGCGCGCGCACGACCTCGCCGCCACGAACGAGGAGTTCCTCGCCGCGGCGTGGGCCACGGCGTCCGACGGCGGGGCGGCGCCCCTCGACGTGAGCCTCGCCGCGGGCACGGGGTCCGGGGACGACGCCGGGCATGCCGGCCGGCTCGAGGACGCGAGCTTCGCGACGCTCGCCGACACCCGCGCCGCTGCCCAGGGCCGTGGCGTGTCCTGGTGGTCCATGACCTCCCTCGGGATCGACGAGGAGACCGTCCTGGACGTGGACGTCCTCACGATCGCGGCCCGCGAGCCCCGCGGCTACCAGGGCGACGTCGCCGAGATGATGGCCTTCATCGGCGGGCGCGTGAAGGACGGGTGGCGCGTGGTCGTCGCGACCGACGGCCCCGGTCCTGCCCAGCGCCTCGCCGAGCTCTTCCACGACGCCGGTGTCCCGTGCAGCCGCGTCGACGGGCTCGAGCGCGCCCCCGAACCGGGCATCATCGAGATCACCACCGCCCCCGCCGGGAAGGGCTTCGTCCTCGACACGCTCACACTCGGCCTCCTCACGGAGGCGGACCTGCTCGGCCGGTCGAGCGCCGCGGGGACCCGCGACATGCGGAAGATGCCCTCCCGCCGGCGCAACGCCGTCGACCCCCTCTCGCTGCACGCGGGGGACTTCGTGGTGCACGAGCAGCACGGGATCGGGAAGTTCGTCGAGCTCGTGCAGCGTCGGGCCGCAGGCAGTGCCCAGGCGGCGCGGGAGTACCTCGTGCTCGAGTACGCCCCGAGCAAGCGGGGCGCGCCCGGGGACCGGCTCTTCGTCCCGACGGACCAGCTCGACCAGGTCACCCGCTACGTCGGCGGGGACACCCCCGCCCTGTCCAAGATGGGCGGCGCCGACTGGGCCGCCACCAAGTCCAAGGCCAAACGGGCCGTCAAGGAGATCGCCGGGGAGTTGATCCGCCTCTATTCGGCGCGCATGGCCTCACGCGGGCACGCGTTCGGCCCGGACACGCCGTGGCAGCGGGAGCTCGAGGAGGCGTTCCCGTACATCGAGACGCCGGACCAGCTCACCACGATCAACGAGGTCAAGGCGGACATGGAGCGCGAGATCCCCATGGACCGGCTCGTCTCCGGGGACGTCGGCTACGGCAAGACCGAGATCGCCGTGCGCGCCGCGTTCAAGGCCGTCCAGGACGGCAAGCAGGTGGGCGTGCTCGTGCCGACCACCCTGCTCGCGCAGCAGCACTACGAGACGTTCTCCGAGCGCTTCTCAGGCTTCCCCGTGCGCGTCCGCGCCCTCTCCCGCTTCCAGAGCGCGGCCGAGGCCAAGGACACGCTCGAGGGCGTGAAGAACGGCTCGGTGGACGTCGTCATCGGCACGCACCGGATCCTGTCCAAGGAGGTCGCATTCAAGGACCTCGGCCTCGTGATCATCGACGAGGAGCAGCGCTTCGGCGTCGAGCACAAGGAGGCGCTCAAGAAGCTGCGCACCAACGTGGACGTCCTCGCGATGTCCGCCACCCCGATCCCGCGCACGCTCGAGATGTCCCTGACCGGGATCCGCGAGACCTCCACGCTCGCGACCCCGCCCGAGGAGCGGCACCCGGTGCTGACCTACGTGGGGCCGTACACCGACAGGCAGGTCTCCGCCGCCATCCGGCGCGAGCTCATGCGCGAGGGCCAGGTGTTCTTCGTGCACAACCGGGTCTCCTCGATCGAGCGGATCGCGGCGCAGATCCGCGAGCTCGTGCCCGAGGCGCGCGTCGAGGTCGCGCACGGGCAGATGTCGGAGAGCCGGCTCGAGCAGATCATCGTGGACTTCTGGGAGAAGCGCTTCGACGTCCTCGTGTGCACTACGATCATCGAGACCGGCCTGGACATCTCCAACGCCAACACGCTCATCGTGGACGGCGCGGACAAGTACGGGCTCTCCCAGCTGCACCAGCTGCGCGGGCGCGTGGGCCGCGGGCGCGAGCGGGCGTACGCGTACTTCCTCTACGCGGCCGAGAAGCCGCTCGGCGAGGTCGCGCTCGAGCGGCTCAAGGCCGTCGCGGCGCACAACGAGCTCGGCGCGGGCATGCAGCTGGCCATGAAGGACCTCGAGATCCGCGGCGCGGGAAACCTGCTCGGAGGCGAGCAGTCCGGCCACATCCAGGGCGTCGGCTTCGACCTCTACATCCGGCTCGTCGGCGAGGCCGTGGCCGACTTCCGCGGCGAGGGCGAGGAGAAGGCGGCCGAGATGAAGATCGAACTGCCGATCAACGCCCACCTCCCGCACGACTACGTGCCGGGGGAGCGGCTCCGGCTCGAGGCCTACCGCAAGCTCGCCGCCGCGACGGACGATGCCGCGATCGAGGAGGTCATGGCCGAGCTCGCGGACCGCTACGGCACACCGCCGGCGCCGGTCGAGAACCTCGCGGCCGTGGCCCGCTTCCGGGTGCGGGCCCGCGCCGCCGGCCTGACCGACGTCGCCCTCCAGGGGAACATGGTGCGCTTCGCGCCCGCGGACCTTCCCGAGTCGAAGCAGATGCGGCTCACGCGCATGTACAAGGGGGCGCAGTACAAGCCGGCGCTGAACGCGGTGCTCGTCCCGAAGCCCAAGTCCGCGCCCATCGGCGGCCACGACCTCGCGGACGGCGAGATCCTCGCGTGGGCCGGGCAGGTCATTGATGCGGTCTTCACCCCCTAACCGTTTCGGGCACAGCTATTTGCCCCCAGGAGCGTTTTGGGTACAGCTATTTGCCCTCAGAAGCGTTCCGGGTACAGCTGCTGGCCCTCAGGAGCCTTTCGGGTACAGACAGCAGGCCCACGAGGGTCAGCCTCGGTAGCCGTGGGCGCGGAGGGCCGCAACGACCTTCGCCACGACAAAGGCCTCGCCTCGGGCCATGTCCTCCTTGGTGATCTTCACTTGGAGCCATCCGGCTGAGCGCGTGCGGCGGTCCCGGACGTCGTCCGACGCGCGCTGGGGCCCCGTGAGGTGGTGCTCGCCTTCATACTCAAGGCACACCCGGAACTTCGGATTGCCCAGATCCACCCAGATTGTCGCGCCCCAGGGATCGGTGACTGGGCAGTTCGGGGTGAACTTGGGGAGCCCGGCTCGTTCTAGCATCTGGCGCAGATGCGACTCCTGCGGGGAATCCACGCCGACCGCAAGAAGCTCGAGCGCGATCCTCGCACGACCGAGTCCCACAACGCGGTGCCGGCTTTCGACGAACGAGCGGAGACCGGCGAGCGGCACCACGGCGGTGCGCGGGTAGTAGGCGCGTTCGTGTTCGGAAACGAGGTACTCCCCGGCGGTGATGACATCGTCCATGCTGAGCCGCTTGATCGAGCACAGGTCCAGCCACGTCCTCGAGGGTGTAGTGACCCGGGTTCCGTCGAGAAGGGCGACTTCGTCGTCCTTCAGACGGAGGCGGTGCCCCCGCACCTGAGCGCGCCGCGGCTGGCCGAGCCGGTCGTTCGCCGAGGGATCGGGCGGTGCGGCCCGGGACAAGTCGATGAGGGTCGCGTCTTCGGCCCACGAAGGCAGCGGAATCCTGTGGACCATCGCCGCGCTGAGGTGGCTCAATGCCGTCGTCGGGTGCAGAACGGTGTACGGCCGTGCCCTCTGGAGCAGCGTTTCGCGGGAATGCACCGGTGTGCGGATGCCGCGGCTCGGCACCAATACGCCCCGGTCGCGGAGGCTCCGTTCATCAACGCCGAGATCGGGCGCCTCTTCAACCGTGTAGGAAGCAGTGGGCGGAATGGCGGGGGCTGACTGGAGGACCATGGCCCCATTGAGCCATAAGCACTTGGCTGGCCGCAGAAGTTGTCCACAGGTCCGACATCTCGGGTACAGGAGACCCCCCCCCGTGGAGTGCAGAAAGGCCCGGCCGAGGTGGTTCGGCCGGGCCTTATGCGTACCCGAAACGCTCTGGGGTGGGTTTATGTGTACCCGAAACGCTCTGGGGTGGGTTTATGTGTACCCGAAACGCTCTGGGGTGGGTTTATGTGTACCCGGAACGGGGAGGGTCAGCGGTGCTCGTCGCCGGAGTCCGAGGCGCCCGTGATGGTCATCGGGACGAAGTAGGCGAGCGCGAAGAGCCCGATGAGGGCCGCCATCGGCCACACCGTGTCCAGCGTGAGGAACTGCACGAGGTAGAGCCCGACGAGGAAGATGGCCATGAGCACCACGAAGATCACGACGCTCCCCGTGAGGCTGTTGTTGTTCTCGAGGGGGCGCTTGCTGTTCTCGTCCATGTCTCTCCCTGGTGCGAAAGGTCCTAGTAGCCGCCGGTGCCGGAGCCGCCGGTGACGATGGCCACGCCGGAGCTCGCTCCGATCCGGGTGGCGCCAGCTGCAATCATAGCCCGCGCGTCGTCCGCCGTGCGCACGCCGCCGGAGGCCTTGACACCCAGCGTCGGGCCGACCGTGGCCCGCATGAGCTGGATGTCCTCGACCGTCGCGCCGCCGCCGTTGAACCCCGTGGACGTCTTGACGAAGTCCGCGCCGGCCTCCACGGCCGCCTCGCACGCCAGGACCTTCTGCGCATCGGTGAGCAGCGAGGTCTCGATGATGACCTTGAGGATCGAGGAGCTCCCGTGGACAGCCTCGGCCACCGCCTGGATGTCCTCGACGAGTGCGCCGCGGTCGTCGGCCCGTGCGGCGGCGATGTTGATGACCATGTCCACCTCGTCGGCACCGTCCAGGACGGCCCCGCGGGCCTCGAAGACCTTGACGTCAGTGGGCGTGGCACCGAGCGGGAAGCCGGCGACGGCGCACGTGAGCACGCCGGAGCCCTTGAGCGCCGTGACGGCGGTCTTGACCCACACCGGGTTGACGCACACGGCCTTGAACCGGTGCTGCACCGCCTCGCTGCACAGGCGCAGGACGTCCGCCTCGCTCGCCTCAGGCTTGAGCAGGGTGTGGTCGATGTAGCCGGCGAGGTCCGCGGGGCTCAGCTCTGCGGGGTCGGAAGGCACGGCGGCGTCCTTTCGTCGTGGTATGGGCCGGGACGCGCGGTGGCGCGGTCCGGAATCCCATACTGGCACATCCGGCGGCCGCACTTCGCGGCGCAGGGGCGGCGGGGTCCGCGGAACGCCAGCGGCGGGGAAGGCCCAGAGGGCGGGTGGGCATGAGAGCGCCGCACCGCCGCGCGCGGCCGGATGGCCGGGCGCGCGGCAGCGCGGCGTCGAGGGGAGGGCGCCCGACGGCGTTCCCCGGGCCTGTCCCTAGACGGTGGGCGGCGGGGTGGTTCCGGTGGAGTGGACGCCCGACGGCGGGGTGGTTCCGGTGGAGTGGGCGCCCGACGGCGGGACGTTGCCGCTGCCGGAGACGGCGCCGGCAGTGGTGCCGGCCCCGACGGACGCGCGGCCCGGTGCGGCACCCGTACGGGCACGGGCCTCGGACTCGGCGCGCTCGAGGTATCCCTCCCAGCGGCGGCTCATCGGGCCGATGAGGCCACCGCCGACCCCGACGATCGCGATGCCGGCCACGGTAGCGAGGGCAGCGATGAGGACCGGGGTGGTGACGGTGACCGCGATGTCCACCTGGTTGAGCGCGGCGATGATGCCGAGGGCGAGGATCGCCACGTAGCTCGCGGTGGCGAGGGCCCTGCCGTAGGACGCGCCGGAGAGCGCGGCACCGACGAGGTTCCGCACGGCGCCCGCGATCGCGGCGGCGATCACCACGATGATGAGGGCCACGGCGACCTTGGGCAGGAACGCAACGATGTCCGTGAGCAGGTCGCTGATCGGATTGGGCCCGAACACGCCGAATGCGAACTGCAGGACGAGGAGCACGAGGGCGTAGTAGATGACCTTGACGATGATGTCCGTCGGATCGAGGGCCGACTTCGCGAGGGCCTGGCGGAGCCCGCCCCGCTCGATGAGGCGGTCGAATCCGAGCCGGTCCAGAAGCATCGTCAGGCCCTTGGCGATGAGCCGGGCGACGATGAGGCCGACGATGAGGATGAGGAGGAACAGCGCGAACTTCGGCACGAAGTCCGCGATCGAGCTCAGGCCCCTGTTGATGGCATCTTGCATTGTCCAGTCTCCTGTCGATGTGGCAGCAGTGGCTGATATGGCGCGTGGGACGCCGGGGATCCCACGGGCCAGCCTTGGGCCAGCCTTGGGCCAGCCGCCCGTTCAGCGCAGGACTCTGAGCCGGTATCCCCTCTTGACGACCGTCTGCACGAGGTCCCTACCCCCGAGGGCACTGCGCAAACGGTTGACTGCCATGTCGAGTGCATGGTTCGAGCCGCTGGCCGAGACGAGCTGCGTGAGGGGCTCCCGGTGCACGACGTTCCCGGCGGCGTCGAAGAGCGCCCGGAACAGCGCCATGGGCGCGGGCGCGAGCGGCACCTCCTCGCCGTCCACGAGCAGCGCGCTCCCGCGCACCTCGACCTGCCCGGCCGCGGTGGCGAGGCTGCGGCCTGCACGCTCCGCGAGGCGGTCGGTGACGAGCTTGACGAGCGCGCCCATCCGGTAGCGCTCCGGCACCCAGGGGCGCAGGCCCACGGCCTCGAGAGGTGCGGCGGTGACGGGGCCTACGGCCGCGGTCGCCACAGGCCCGCGCAGCGCGGCCAGGAGCGCGTCGTAGGCGCCGAGCTCATGCGCGGTGCTGAAGAGTGCGTCCACGGCGGGCGCGCTCGTGAACGTCACGACGTCGAGCTCCCCAGCGCACACGGCCGTGATGAGCGCCTCGAGCCGGTCGCCGCCGTCGGGCCGCACCCACCGGTACGGGGTCACGGTGACGAGCTCGGCGCCAGCGTCCCGAAGCCGCGCGAGCTGGATGCGGTCCGTGAACCCGTGCAGCTGGACGCCCACGGTCTTCCCGTCGAGACGCCCCCCATGCGCCTCGAGGATGAGGTCCACGAGCGAGGCGGTCGTCTCGTCCGGGGAGATGCCGGAATCGGACAGGCCCGCGGCACGGACGGCCCCGCGCGCCTTGGGCCCGCGCACGTACACCGCGGACGCATCCAGGGCCGAGTGCAGCTCCTCGCCGAGCCCGGCGGCGTCTGCCACCTCGGTCCAGCGCCGCAGCCCGTAGGCCGTCGTGACGATCACGAGGTCCGGCCGGGCCGCGATGAGCCGCTGCGTGTCCTCGATGACGCCGAGGTCCTGCTCGACCGGGGCGATCGTGAGCGCGGGCGCGTGCAGGACCCGGGCCCCGCGGCGCGTGAGCGCTTCGATGAGGTCCTCCGAGCGCCGGTGGGACGTCACGCCGACCCGGAAGCCCTTGAGCGCCGACTCGAGGGCCTCGGGCCTGCCTGGTTCTGCGGTCCTTGCGGGACCCGCCGCCATAGCGGGCGCCTCAGTCCTGGCCGGATCGTGTGCCACGGCTGGGGTCATGCGCGGCCTCCGGCCGGCGCTGCGCCCACTGGCTCGGCTCCTGCCGGATGCGCCAGGAGCTGCTCCGCGAGCCCCTCGAGCTCCGCGGCCGCCCCCGCGGCCCCGAACCCGGCGAGCCGCACGACCTCCCCGATGACGATCACGGCCGGGTTGGCGCACCCGCCCGTCTCCGCTTCGGCACGGCCGAGCTCCGTCACCGTGGTGCGCTGCCCGGCGAGGTGGCCGCGCTCGACGACGGCGAGGGGGGTCCCGCTGTCCAGCCCGGCACGGCGCAGGCCGGCTGCGAGGTGGGGCAGGGTCGCTATCCCCATGAGCACGACGACGGTGCCTCCTTCGGCTGCGAGGCCGGCCAGGCTCTCGTGCTCGGTGGAGGTCAGCGGAGCGTGGCCGGAGACGACCGTGAAGGAGTGGCTCACGCCGCGGTGGGTCACGGGGATCCCGGCGGCCGCCGGGACGGCGACCGCGCTCGAGATGCCGGAGACCACGCGCACGGGCACGCCCGCGGCGGCGCAAGCCGCCGCCTCCTCGCCCCCGCGGCCGAACACGAACGGGTCCCCGCCCTTGAGCCGGACCACGTTGGCCCCGCGCCCCCCGCAGCCGTGCTGGGCATGCTCGACGATCAGCCGGTTGATCTCCTCCTGCGGCACCTTGTGGTGGCCCGGGAGCTTGCCCACGTCGATGAGCTGCGCGGCCGTGAGCCCAGCGAGCTCCTGCCACGGGGCGAGCCGGTCGTACAGGACCACGTCGGCGTCGCGGAGGGCCTCGAGGGCGTCGGACGTCAGCAGGCCGCGCGAGCCCGGGCCACCGCCCACGAGCGTCACGTGCCCGCGGGGGCCGGCCGCCGGCTCCTGCACCTGGGGGACGCCGAGCGTGCGGTAGTGCGCCAGCACGGGCGCCCACCCGGCGTCGGGCGCGCCTGCCGCCGAGCGCTGGGCGGCACTGCCGACCACGGCGACGAGCGCCGGGCGCGAGGGCACCGCCACGGCGCCCAGGTACGCCTCGGGCGAGTCGTAGAACGCGATCCTCGCACCGGCACGGCGGTAGCGTGCGAGGGCCTGGCGGGACTCCTCCGCGTCGCCGAGCACCACGACGGGCAGGCCCTCGAGGGAGAGGGAGAGCGAGAGGTTCGGCTGCATGGCTCAGGCCTCCTGGCCGACTGCGACGGACCGGACGGGGATGGTGGCGCCGAGCGAGACCTTCTCGCGCTCTGTCGCAGGGCGGATCTGGTCGCGCTCGGCGACGTGGACGATCGAGTCATCGGATGCGTCGGGGGCGTTGACGAACGAGCGGAAGCGGCGCAGGCGCTCGGGGTCCGCGAGGGTCGCGGCCCACTCGTCCTCATAGGAGTCGACGTGCTTGGCCATGGCCGCCTCGAGCTCGTCCGCGATCCCGAGCGAGTCCTCGACGACGACCTCGCGCACGTGGTCGATCCCGCCGTCGAGCTCCGCCTGCCAGTGCGCGGTGCGCTGGAGGCGGTCCGCCGTGCGGATGTAGTACATGAAGTAGCGGTCGATGTACCTGATGAGCGTCGTATCGTCCAGGTCCTTCGCGAGGAGCTGGGCGTGCGCGGGGGTCGCGCCGCCGTTGCCGCCCACGTAGAGGTTCCAGCCGTCCGCGGTCGCGATGACGCCCACGTCCTTGCCGCGCGCCTCGGCGCACTCGCGCGCGCAGCCGGAGACGCCGAGCTTGAGCTTGTGCGGGCTCCGCAGGCCTCGGTAGCGCAGCTCGAGCTGGATGGCCATGCCCACCGAGTCCTGCTGCCCGTACCGGCACCACGTGGACCCGACGCAGCTCTTCACGGTGCGCAGGCTCTTGCCGTACGCCTGCCCGGACTCCATGCCGGCGGCGATGAGCTCTCCCCAGATCTCCGGGAGCTGCTCGAGCCGGGCGCCGAACATGTCGATGCGCTGGCCGCCCGTGATCTTCGTGTACAGGCCGTACTTCTGGGCCACCGAGGCGATGACGCCGAGCTTCTCGGGCGTGATCTCGCCGCCGGGGATGCGCGGGACCACCGAGTAGGTGCCGTCCTTCTGCATGTTCGCGAGGGCCCGGTCGTTCGTGTCCTGGAGGGCGCCGCGGCCGGCGTCGAGGACGTAGGCCGAGTGCTGCGAGGCGAGGATCGAGGCGATGGTCGGCTTGCAGATGTCGCAGCCCGCGCCGCTGCCGTAGCGGGACATGATGTCCTCGAACGAGGTCAGCTGCAGGACGCGGATGTTGTCGAAGAGCTCCTGGCGGGACAGCGGGATGTGCTCGCACAGCGCCTTGGAGACCGTGACGCCGGACTTCTGCAGCTCGGCCTCGAGGAGCTTCTTGATCATTGGCACGCACGAGCCGCACTGCGTGCCCGCCCTGGTGCAGGCCTTGAGGCCCGCAACGTCCTGGACCGGATCCTGTCCTTCGCACGTCCCGCAGCCGTTCACCGCGTCGCGCAGCGCCCCCGCAGCGACGTTGTTGCACGAGCAGAGGATGGCGTCGTCGGGCAGCTCGGTCTCGGGGGCCTCGCCGCCGGATGCCGAGAGGAACGCGCCCGGCTCGGCGGGGAGCTCGCGGCCCAGGAGGGGGCGCAGGCTCAGGTACGGGGAGGCGTCCCCGACGAAGATGCCGCCGAGGAGGGTCCGCGCGTCGTCCGTCGTGACGATCTTCTGGTAGACGCCGCGGGCCGGGTCCGCGTACACGATCTCGAGCGCGCCCGGCTCCTCGGCGAAGGCGTCGCCGAAGCTGGCCACGTCCACCCCGGAGAGCTTGAGCTTGGTGGCGGTGTCGAACCCGGGGAAGGTCGCCTCGCCGCCGTGGAGACGGTCCGCGACGATCTCCGCCATCGTGTTGGCCGGGGCGACGAGGCCCAGGCACATGCCGCCGAAGCTCGCGACCTCGCCGATCGCCCACACGTTCGGCGCGCCGGTCGCGCACGCCTCGTCGATCACGACGCCGCCGCGTGGCCCGAGTTCGAAGGCTCCATCCGTCTGGGTGCCCGGGGCGTCCCCGGCTTCCCCGGACGCGGCCACGGCGTCCCGGACGAGCTCGTCGCGGGGACGCACGCCGATGGCGACGACGACGAGGTCCGCGGGGATGACGCGCTCGTCTGCCATGAGCACGCCCGTGACGGCGCCCGCCCCGCCGTCCTCCGTCTTCTCGAGAAGGACCTCGGACGGGAACACGCCGCCGTGCATCGTGAAGCCCTTGGCCCCGATGAGCCGGGTGAGGGCCTGGCCCGCGCCCTCGTCGAGCTGCCGGTTCATGGGCCACGGGGAGCCGTCGATGATGACGGACTCGGCGCCGAGGGACTGTGCGCCGGCCGCGGCCTCGATGCCGAGGAGCCCGCCGCCGATCACGGCCACGACGGGCGTGCGGCCCAGGGTCTCGGCCAGCCGGCCGATCTCGGCGCGCAGGAACCAGACGTCCTCGAGGGTGCGGTACACGTACGTCCGGTCCGCGCCGGGGATGGGGAGGCGTGCGGCGTTGGAGCCGGTGGCGAGCACGAGCTCGTCGTAGGGGACCGCGACGGGCTCGCCCGAGGCGTCCTCCGCGTGGACCGTGCGCGCCCCAGTGTCGATCCGCACCGCGCGGGTGCCGGTCCTCAGGTCGACGCCGGGCGCCTCCCACAGCGCGGCGTCCCCCAGGGTGAGGTCCACGTCGCCGAGGAGGGCCTTGGAGAGCGCCACGCGGTCGTAGGGGAGGTGGGCCTCCTCGGTCAGGACCGTGACCTCGAAGCGGCCGGCGCCACCCGGGCCCTCGAGGGCCCGGGCCGTCATCGCATCGACGAAGCGGTGCGCGGCGGGGCCTCCACCGATCACGACGACGCGGCGGGGCGACGCGGCGTCGGAGAGGGTCTCTTCCGAGGTGCCAGCGGCGGGCTGGCTCGGGGTGGGGATGCTCACGGTGCGGCCTTCCGGTCGGGGAAATCGAGGACTTCCTCCAGCGTAGGAAGAGGCGATTTCGCACCCGTTGCCCGGGTGTAACGGTCCTTCGACGCATATGTCACAGGGGTGTTTCACCGTGGTGAGGCCGGTTTAACGTGCCGGTGACACGGCATCAACCCGGGTGAAATCGCCCCGGCCCTAGCGTGGATGCATGACCACCACAGCCCTCCCCACCGACTCACCGGCCGACCTCGAGACAGCAGCCGTCGAGACCTGGCACAGCGTCTGCGTCGTCGAGGACCTCGAGCCGAACTGGGGCGAGGCGGCCCTCGTCGCCGGCCGCCAGATCGCCGTCTTCCGCCTCTCCACAGGAGAGGTGTACGCCGTGGACCAGCGCGACCCCGTGACGGGGGCCTACGTCATGTGCCGCGGCATCGTCGGGTCCCGCGGGGACCGCCCCACCATCGCCTCGCCCCTGCACAAGCAGGTGTACGACCTGCGCACTGGCGAGCGCCTCGACGGCCCCGGCGCCGCGATCACCGCATTCCGAGTCCGAGTGGCGGACGGGATCATCGAGATCGCGCGCTAGAGGCCCAGCGCCTCCCGCACGTCCTCGAGCGCGGCGTCCATGGCCTGCCGGGCGGCGAGGCGCACGTCCGGGAGCTCGAGGACGCTGTCCACGGGGCGTACCACCTCGAGGTAGCACTTGAGCTTCGGCTCGGTCCCGCTGGGCCGGACGATGACGCGCGTGCTGTCCCTCGTGGTCCAGAGCAGGCCGTCCGTGGGCGGGAGGCCTTCTGATCCTGCCGAGAGGTCGACGGCCTCCTCGATGGGGGAGCCGGCGAAGGACTCCGGCGGGGTGTCCCGCAGGCGCGTCATCATGGCTCCGAGGAGCCCCAGGTCTGCCACCCGCACGCTCAGCTGGTCCGTCACGTGCAGGCCGTGGAGGAGCGCGAGCTCGTCGAGCCGGCGCGTAAGGTCCGCGCCCTCGGCCTTGGCGGCGGCCGCCAGCTCGGCCACGAGGAGCGCCGCTGAGATGCCGTCCTTGTCCTTCACGAGCTCTGGCGCCACGCAGTAGCCGAGCGCCTCCTCGTACCCGTACACGAGCCCGGGCACGCGGGAGATCCACTTGAAGCCGGTGAGGGTCTGCTGGTGGCGGAAGCCCGCCGCCTCCGCGATCCGGGCGAGCAGGCGCGAGGAGACGATCGAGTTCGCGAAGACCGCCTCCGCGGAGGCACCGGCTCCGACCCGCGCCACGATGTGGGCGCCGAGCAGCGCCCCGACCTCGTCTCCCCGCAGCATGCGCCATTCGCCCGTGGCCAGGTCCGGCACGGCCACTGCGCAGCGGTCCGCGTCCGGGTCGTTCGCGATGACGATGTCCGCACCCTGCTCGCGCGCGGCCTCGAGCGCGAGGTCGAGCGCCCCCGGCTCTTCGGGGTTCGGGAAGGCCACGGTGGGGAACGCCGGGTCCGGGGCGGCCTGGGCCTCGACGAGGCGCACGTCCGTGAATCCGGCCTCGTGCAGCACGTCCCGGGCCGTCTCCCCGCCTACCCCGTGCAGCGGCGTGAGGACGATCCGCAGGTCCCGGGCCGGGAAGAGGTCCGGCCGTGCCAGGGCCACTACCGCATCGCGGTAGTCGTCCGCGACCGAGCCCGGGAGGATGGTCCACCCCTCCTCGGCCAGCGGGATGCCCTCCACAGGCCCGGCGGCGTCGATCAGCGCGGCGATCTCGGCGTCGACCGGGGCCACGATCTGCGCGCCCCGGCCGGCCTCGTCCACGGCCCGGCCGCCGAGGTACACCTTGTACCCGTTGTCCTGGGGCGGGTTGTGGCTTGCGGTCACCATGACGCCGCCGTCGCACCCGAGCGCGCGCAGCGCATAGGCGAGCACCGGAGTCGGCAGGGGGGCGGGCAGCAGGAACGTCTCGATCCCAGCCGCGGTGAAGACGGCGGCTGTGTCCCGCGCGAACGCGTCGGAACCCGTGCGGGCGTCGAAGCCGACGACGGCGCGCGGCCGCCCGGCGTCGTCCGCTGCCCTCTGCCTCAGGAACGCCGCGAGCCCCGCGGCCGCCCGGCGGACCACCGCGCGGTTCATGCGGTTCGGCCCCGGGCCGAGGGCTGCCCGCAGGCCCGCCGTGCCGAACTGCAGCGTGCCGGCGAACGCGTCGGCGAGCTCCTGGAGGGCGGCCGGCTGTCCCTCGGAGGCGTGGGCGATCGTCTCGCGGAGCTGGGCCGCGGTGCCCGGGTCCGGGTCCGCCTCCGCCCACGCGCCGGCGCGGGCGAGGAGCTCGTTCAGCTCGGGGTCGGGGGTGCTCATGGCTGGGGTCCTTTGCGGGGTCAGGCAGGGGGAGGGCGCGCGCCGGTGTCAGACCGCGGCGATCACGTCCGCGAGCAGGCGGGAGATGCGCGGGCCCGCGGCGCGGCCGGCCTCGAGGACCTCCTCGTGGCTGAGCGGCTCGGGGCTGATGCCTGCGGCGAGGTTGGTCACGAGGGAGATGCCGAACACCTCGAGCCCCGCGTGCCGGGCCGCGATGGCCTCGAGGGCCGTGGACATGCCGATGAGGTCGGCCCCGATCCTCTTCGCGTACTGCACCTCGGCAGGCGTCTCGTAGTGGGGGCCGGGGAACTGCGCGTACACGCCCTCGGAGAGGCTCGGGTCCACGCCCCGGGCCAGCTCGCGCAGGCGCGGCGAGTAGAGGTCGGTGAGGTCCACGAACGTGGGGCCCTCGAGCGGGGACGTCGCCGTGAGGTTGATGTGGTCGCTGATGAGCACGGGCGTTCCGGGGGCCCAGTCCGGGTTGAGGCCGCCGCACCCGTTGGTCAGGACCAGCACCCGGCAGCCGGCGGCGGCGGCGGTGCGGACCCCGTGGACCACGGCGCGGACACCCCTGCCCTCGTAGTAGTGGGTCCGGGCGCCGAGCACGAGGGCGCGCTTGCCGTCCGCGGTGAGGACGGAGCGGATGGTGCCCACGTGGCCCTCCACCGCGGGCGCGGAGAAGCCGGGGACCTCGCTCGCGGTGAGGGTCGCCGTCGTCTCCCCGATGAGGTCCGCCGCGCCGCCCCAGCCCGATCCCAGGACGAGGGCGATGTCGTGGCGGGGCACGCCGGTTGCGCGGGCAATGTGGTCTGCGGCGGCCTGGGCCAGCTCGAAAGGCTCGGAAGTCACAGGACGAACCTACCAACGCGCCGCCCGCGTGGCACGCAGCCACTCTCGAGGGGCAGAATGGTCTTCCGTGACGATGAATCCTGACTTCGCGGCCCCCCATATCGCAGTCCTCGGCGGAGGCCCCGGCGGCTACGAGGCCGCCGCAGTGGCGGCAGCGCTCGGAGCGCAGGTGACCCTCGTGGAGCGCGCGGGCCTCGGCGGCTCCGCCGTCCTCACCGACGTGGTCCCGTCCAAGACCCTCATCGCGACCTCGGACCTCATGACCCGCGTCGAGGAGGCGGCGGCCCTCGGCATCCGGCTCGGCGGCCCCGGCGCGAGCGCGCAGGCCGCCTCGGACCAGCCCATCACGCGCGACGACCTCCACGCCGACCTGCGGGTGGTCAACGAGCGCCTCCTGGGCCTGGCCCGCCAGCAGTCCGAGGACATCCGGGCCGGCCTCGCGGCCCAGGGCGTGCGGATCGTCATGGGCTCGGGGCGGCTCGCCGACTCGGGCGCCCTCGAGGTCGCCACCGCGGAGGGGACCGAGCGGATCGAGGCGGACGCCGTCATCGTCGCCGTCGGCGCCCACCCCCGCGCGCTGCCCACGGCCCGGCCGGACGGCGAGCGCATCCTGAACTGGGCCCAGATCTACAGCCTCGAGGAGCTCCCCGAGGAGCTGATCGTGGTCGGCTCGGGCGTGACCGGCGCGGAGTTCGCCTCGGCGTACAACGGGCTCGGCTCGAAGGTGACGCTCATCTCCTCGCGGGACCGCGTGCTGCCCGGCTCGGACACGGACGGCGCCGAACTGCTCGAGAAGGTGTTCGAGCGCCGCGGCGTGCGCGTCCTGTCCCGCTCGCGTGCGGAGGCCGTGGAGCGGACGGAGGGCGGCGTCGTCGTCACCCTCGGCGACGGCACCCAGGTGACGGGCTCGCACTGCCTCGTGTGCGTCGGCTCCATCCCCAACACCGCCGGGATCGGGCTCGAGGAGGCGGGCGTGGCGCTCACCGAGAGCGGCCACGTGAAGGTCGACGGGGTCTCCCGGACCACCGCGACCAACGTGTACGCCGCGGGGGACTGCACAGGCGTGCTCGCCCTTGCGTCTGTGGCGGCGATGCAGGGGCGCATCGCCGTGGCGCACATCATGGGCGACCATGTCACGCCGCTCAACCTCGGGCACGTGGCCTCGAACATCTTCACCTCGCCGGAGATCGCCTCTGTGGGCGTCTCGGAGGACGACGTGACGAGCGGCCGGATCGCCGGTGACGTGGTCACGCTGCGGCTCAAGAGCAATGCCCGCGCCAAGATGCGCAACACCACGGACGGGTTCATCAAGATCATCTCGCGCAAGGGCTCCGGCACGGTGATCGGCGCCGTGGTGATGGGCTCGAACGCGTCGGAGCTCATCTTCGCCCTGGCGCTCGCCGTGGAGCAGAAGCTGCACGTGGACGACGTGGCGAACACGTACGCCGTGTACCCCTCGCTCTCCGGCTCCCTCGCCGAGGCCGCGCGCCGCCTCCACGTACACCTCTGACCCGGGCCGGTCTCCTGACCCGGGCCGGCCCGGCGCAGGCCTTCCGCGATCGGGGCGGGCGGGCGCACACTGCCTGCATGGAACCCCGGACCGCGGCCCAGGCCGCCGAGGACGCATCGGCGCCGCC
Source organism: Sinomonas halotolerans (assembly GCF_039615075.1). Lineage (NCBI taxonomy): Bacteria > Bacillati > Actinomycetota > Actinomycetes > Micrococcales > Micrococcaceae > Sinomonas > Sinomonas halotolerans. The sequence continues at coordinate 131,789 of NZ_JBDFRB010000001.1, forward strand.
GGGCGCCGACGAGAGGTTCGCCGGCTACGGAGTCATGGGCGTCCCGTTCGCCTTGGGGCATGTGCTCGCGCTGCGGCGCTTCCCCGTCTCCACCGTGGGCCCCGCCTACAGCGCCGTCTGGATCCGGGATCCGGCCGGGCGGTGGACCATGGCCGCGAGCGCCCCACCGGCCCAGTCCTGCGCCCGGTACTTCGGCGCGGCGGTCGAGCTGCAGGTCGAGGCGCCCGTGGAGATCGCCTGGACCGGCGCGCGGGAGCTGCGCGTGGAGGTCCCGGCCCCCGTCTCGCTCGAGTGGTCGCTCTCGCTGCGTGCCACCCCGCTCACCTCCGCCATGTCCGCGGCCTGCGCCGCGATCCCGGACGGCGTGTGGCGGGGTCGGGCCTTCTCCCGGGCCATGGGGCTCGTCGCGGCGGGCGCGCTGCGGACCGGGACGCTCCGGCTCGCGGGCACGACGCCGAACGGGCACCATTTCGTGGCGCGTCCCCGCCGCGTGTGGCTCGTGGAGGACTCCACGGCAAGCCTGGACGGGACGGCCCTGGGCCGCCCGGCCCCGCTCCCACAGCAGGCGGCGCTCGGGGACTTCTGGCTCCCGCAGCGCGGGCTGTTCATGGCGGGCTGGTCGGCTTTCGCGACGGCCTCGTGACTGCCAGCCCTTGATGCGCGGCGGTGGGGCCCCCACCATGTGTGCCATGGGACACACGCATTCGGATGACGACGAGGCGCTCGCCTCGATCGAGAGGCACCACTCGCACATGCTCGAACGCGCCACGGCGCTCTCCGACGCCCTGATCGCCGCGGTGGACGCGGGGGATGTGAACACGGCCTACGACGAGAAGGCCAATCTCGTCTCGTGGTGCGAGGACGAGCTGATCCCCCACGCGCTCGCCGAAGAGGGGCCCCTGTACGGGGGAGCCCGCGGAACACCCGAGGGGCGCCTGCTGGTCGAGGGCATGCTCCAGGACCATCAGGCCATCGTGGGGCTCGTCGACGAGCTGCGCGCGGCGGACGGGGCGCATGCCGCGGCGCTCGGCCTCGCCGTCACGAGGGCGTTCAGGCTCCACCTCCAGAAGGAGAACCGCCTGCTGTTCCCGTTCATCGCCGGGAGGGAGGATCTCTCGCTGGCGGACTCCGTGGCGGGGCTGGAGCAGATCGTCGGCCCCTAGGCCCGCGGGGTCACACGGCCACGGCCGCGAAGTGCGCCTCGATGAGGTCCCGCACGGAGTCCCTGCAGCCGCCGCACCCGGTGCCCGCACGGGTTGCCTTGGCGACCTCCTCGACGGTCGAGCACCCGCCGGCCACTGAGTCGGCAACCTCGCCGTGGGTCACCCCGGCGCAGCGGCAGAGGGTGGCCCCGGGCCCTGCGTGCGGGGCGGAGGCGGCCCCCAAGGCTGCCTCCGGCCCGTCCAGGCGGAGGATGACCGACCGGTCCGCCGGCAGTTCGGCGCCGGACTCGAAGAGCAGTGTCAGCTCCGCCGCCGCGCGCGGCATGCCGAGCGCCACGAAGCCCTGAAGCACGCCGCCCCGCGTGGCCATCTTCACGTAGGCCCCGTGCTCGGGGTCCGCCCACACCGCCACCCTGAGCGCGGTGGGGGAGCACGCGTCCTCGAGTGGGTCCGCGTCCCACGGGTCCGCGGTCACGGCACCGGCGACTGCGAGGTTGACCCCCCGGGCCTTGAGCAGGATCACCCCGGGCCTCTCCGGCGCGAGGGGAGCGGGCTGCGCCTCGCCGAGGAGCTCGTGGCGGAACTGCGCGGCGAGCCAGTCGGCCTGCCGCCAGCCCGGCGCGATGAGCCCGCTCGGGGCCCCGCCCCGGCCGTCCTCGGTGCAGTCGGCGCACATCGGGTCCGCGCAGCAGACCTGGGCGCAGTCGCCGATCGCGAAGACGTGCTCGGTGTGCAGGGCACGCAGCGAGTGGTCGACGAGGATCCCGGCCTCGACCGCGAGTCCGCCGCCCTCGGCGAGCTCCCGCCGGGGCCGGGCCCCGCATGCGAGGAGCAGGAGATCGCCGTCCACCGCCGAGCCGTCCTCGAGCAGGAGCGCCCGGAACGCGCCGTCCGGCCCCGTCTCGATCCCCGTGGAGCGTGCGTTGCCCGCCACCCGGACGCCCTGCCGGCGCAGGGACGCGGCGAGGGTGCCGCCGCCGGCGCGGTCGATGGAGCGGCCGAGCGGCCGGTCGCCGTGGTGGACGACCGTGACCGTGGCTCCCTCCTCGCTCGCCGCGAGCGCGGCCTCGAGTCCCAGCACCCCGCCGCCGAGGACCACGATGCGGCGGTGCCCCTCGACCGCCTCGGCGAGGCGGCCGGCGTCGTGCACGTCCCGCAGCGCCGTCACCCCCGCGGGGAGCACGGGGTTCAGCGGGTCCGGGTTCAGCCCGGTGAGGTTGGGCACGACGGCGCGTGCCCCGGTTGCGAGGACGACGCGGTCGTAGGGGAGGGCGGTGCCGTCCGCGAGGAGGACGCGGCGGCGCGAGCGGTCCAGCCGCACCGCCCGCGTGCCCGTGATGACGCGCACGCCGTCAGCGGCCAGCTCGGCGGAATCGGCGAGGCTCATCGAGGCCAGGCTCGTGCGGCCCACCCCGAGGTCCGCGACGAGCACCCGGTTGTAGGCGGCGTGCTCCTCCTCGCCCACGACGGTGAGCTCGACCAGCCCGCTGGCTGCCGCCGGGCGGAGCTCGTCCACGAAGCGGGCCGCGACGGGGCCGAAGCCGACGACGACGATGCGGGTCATGATGCCTCCTGGCGGTCCAGCGGTGCTTCAGCGGGCTCGACGAGCACGCGCGTGGTCTTGAACTCGGGCATGCCCGAGATGGGGTCCGTCCGCTGCTCCGTGACCTGGTTCGCTGCCCCGAGGCCCGGGAAGTGGAACGGCAGGAACACTGTGTCCGGCCGGATCCCGGCGGTGAGCTCGGCTCGGGCGAGGACCACGGGCTCGGGCTGCGCCGCGCCCGGGGTGCCCGCTCCGCGGGGCCCCTGCGGGGCCGCGTGCTCGCGGCGGACACGGACCCACGCGCCGTCGGCAATGCCGAGCCCTGCCGCCGCGGCAGGGTGCACGGAGAGCCTGACCTCTGGCTGGGCGGCGGAGAGGGCCTCCACGCGGCGCGTCTGGGCGCCGGACTGGTAGTGCTCGAGGAGCCGACCGGTGGCGAGCTGGAAGGCGCCGGCGCCCGCGCTCGGCGCCGGCGCGGACGCGCGCACTGCCACGAGCCGCGCGCGTCCGTCCGGGTGGGCGAACCCGTCCGTGAAGAGCCGCGGCGTGCCCCCGGATCCGGCGGGGCACGGCCAGTGCAGGGCCTCCCCGGCGTCGAGCCGCTCGTACGTGATGCCCGAGTAGTCCGCGAGGCCGCCGGAGGACGCTGCCCGCAGTTCCTCGAACACCTCGCGCGGGTCCTCGGGGAAGGCCGAGGGGGCGTCCAGCAGGGCCGCGAGCCGGTTCATGATCCACAGCTCGCTGCGCGCGCCGGCGGGGGCCTCGACGGCGCGGCGCCGGCGCAGCACCCGGCCCTCGAGGTTCGTCATGGTCCCCTCCTCCTCGGCCCACTGCAGGACGGGGAGGACGAGGTCCGCCTCGCGGGCGGTCTCGGAGAGGAAGAAGTCGCACACCACGAGGAAGTCCAGTGCCCGCAGCCCCTCGCGCACGGCGGAGACGTCTGGCGCCGAGACCACCACGTTGGCCCCGTGCACGAAGAGGCACCGCACACCGCCCGGAGCGTCCGCAGTGGCCGGCTTTCCCAGCGAGGCGAGGAGTTCGACGGCGGGAACGCCCGGGCCGGGGATCGCCGCCTCGGGCACGCCCCACACCCGTGCGACGTGCTCGCGGGCGGCGGGGTCGGTGATCTTGCGGTAGCCGGGGAGCTGGTCCGACTTCTGCCCGTGCTCGCGCCCGCCCTGGCCGTTGCCCTGGCCCGTGAGCGTGCCGTAGCCGCCGCGCTCGGAGCCCGGAAGTCCCAGCAGGAGGGCGAGGTTGATCGCCGCAGTGACGGTGTCCGTGCCGTCCGCGTGCTGCTCGATCCCGCGGCCGGTGAGGATGTAGCAGGAGCCCGTGCGGGCCGAGGAGGCGAGCCGCTCGGCGGCCTCCCGCAGCACGTGCGCCGGGACGCCGGTGGCCGCCTGCACCCGTTCGGGCCACCACGGGGCCACGGAACGGATCACGGCCTCGAGGCCCGCGGTGCGCTCGGCGACGTAGGAGTGCGCGAGCAGGCCGTCGTTGATCACGATGTGCGCGAGGCCCAGCAGGAGGATGAGGTCCGTGTGCGGGGCCGGCTGCAGGTGCGTGCCCGCACCGTCCGCCGTGAGCTCGGCGGTGGCGGAGCGGCGGGGGTCGACGACGATCAGGCCGCCCCCCGCCCGCGCGCCGGCGAGGTGCTGGACGAACGGCGGCATGGTCTCGGCCACGTTCGAGCCCAGGAGGAGGACCGTGTCCGCCGTGCCGAGGTCCGTCACGGGGAAGGGCAGGCCACGGTCGATCCCGAACGCGCGATTGCCCGCGGCCGCGGCGGAGGACATGCAGAACCTGCCGTTGTAGTCGATCCGGGATGTGCCGAGCGCGAGCCGGGCGAACTTGCCCAGGAGGTAGGCCTTCTCGTTGGTCAGCCCGCCCCCGCCGAACACGCCTACCGCGTCCTTCCCGTACCGCTCCTGGGCGGTGCGGACCTCCGCCGCCGCCCGCTCGAGGGCGACGTCCCACGGGACGGGGCGGAGCACGCCGTCGTCCGAGCGGAGGAGGGGCTCCGTGACGCGATCCGGATGCGCCAGGAGCTCCGCCGAGGTCCAGCCCTTGCGGCACAGTCCGCCGCGGTTGGTGGGGAACTCGCGGCCCGCGACCTCGGGCTGCGCGCCGGACGCGGGGCCGCCCGCCCCCGCCGGAGCGGGAGCGAGCGACATCGCGCACTGGAGCGCGCAGTACGGGCAGTGCGTGGCGGTAGGCCGGGATGCGGTGCCGGCGGTGGAGACTGCCGGGGCGGGCGCGGAGCTCATGTGTCAGGCCTTCGTTGTGGCGACGAGGCTGCCCTTGCGGAGGTAGCAGAAGGCGGTCACGCCGAGCATGAGGACGTACGCGGCCACGAAGCCGAAGAACGCTGGGACGTAGGAGCCGGTAGCGGTGCTCGAGGCGCCGAGCAGCTGGGGGATGAGGAACCCTCCGTAGGCGCCGATCGCCGAGATGAGGCCCAGGGCGGCCGAGGCGAGGCGGGCGGTCTGGGCCGGCTCGGCGCCGGCGCGGGCAGCGCGGCTGGCGGTGCCGAAGATCACCGGGATCATGCGGTACGTGGTGCCGTTGCCGAAGCCGCTCGCGGTGAAGAGCGCCAGGAACAGGGCCAGGAAGAGCCAGAAGTTCTTCAGGGGCAGGGTGGCGATGAGCGTCAGGGTGATGACCGCCATCGTGGCGAACGCCGCGACGGTCATGCGGGCGCCGCCGAACCGGTCCGCGATGCGGCCGCCGTACGGGCGGGCCAGCGAGCCCACGAGAGGGCCGAGGAAGGCGAGGGAGAGTGCGGCCGCGCCGATCTGGAAGGAGGAGAACTCGGGGAACATGTCCTTGATGAGCTTCGGGAACACCCCCGAGAAGCCGATGAAGGAGCCGAAGGTGCCGATGTAGAGGAACGCCATGACCCACAGGTGCGGCTCCTTGAGCGCCGCGATCGAGCCGGCGAGGTCGCCCTTGGCATTGGCGAGGTTGTCCATGTTCTTCCAGGCCCCGAACGCCGCGAGGAGGATGAGCGGAACCCAGATGAGGCCCGCGACGGCGAGGCTCGTGCCGGTCACGAGCACCGCGGTGATGCTGACCGCGACCGGGACCACGAGCTGGGCCACCGCTGCGCCCAGGTTCCCGCCGGCAGCGTTGAGCCCGAGCGCCCAGCCCTTCTCGCGGGCCGGGTAGAAGAAGGTGATGTTCGCCATCGAGCTCGCGAAGTTGCCGCCGCCGACGCCCGCGAGCGCGGCCACCGCGAGGAGGGCCCAGAACGGCGTGGCCGGATTCGAGACGCACACGGCGAGCCCGATCGCGGGGACGAGCAGCAGCAGGGCCGAGACGATCGTCCAGTTGCGGCCGCCGAACCGCGGCACCATGAAGGTGTAGGGGATGCGGAGGGTTGCGCCGACGAGGGCCGGCATCGAGATCAGCCAGAACGTCTCGGAGGTGCTCAGGGTGAAGCCTGCGCCCGGGAGCTGGACCACCACGATGGACCACAGCTGCCACACGACGAAGCCGAGGAACTCGGCGAAGATCGACCAGCGCAGGTTGCGGCCGGCGATCGCACGGCCCTCGGTCTCCCACTGCCGGGTGTCCTCGGGATTCCAGTGCTCGATCCAGCGGCCGCGCCTGGTGGAGAGGCGGATGCTCGGGGCCGAGCCTGTCTGGGGGTGGGTGGCGCCCACGGTGGGTGCGTCCGTCGATTCTGTGCTCACTGTTCCTCCTGGAAGGAAGGGGGTGGGGGATCACTTCCTACGCTAGGAACGGTGCGTTTCACCGAGCGGCATGAGGTGTAACAACGCTGTGACATCTCCCTCTCACCGTGCGGGGGTGCGGGTGAGCGCAGGACCGCCTGCTGGGAAGCAGAGCCGATGTCTCACAATGTGGACTTGATGTCCGATGGGCGGAATGCCCGTGACTAGGATTGCGCGTACCCACGTTCCGGGCCGATGTCAATGAGCGGCCCCTTCTGCGAAGGCGAATCGTCATGTCCACCTCACCAGCGGTGACACAGCCGGCTTCAGGGAAGTCGGCCAACACCCGTGGCCGCGTCATCTTCTCGAGCCTCATCGGCACCACCATCGAGTTCTTCGACTTCTACGCGTACGCGACAGCCTCGGTCCTCGTGTTCCCGAAGCTCTTCTTCCCGAACGCCTCGGACATCAACGCGATCCTGTCCTCGTTCGCGATCTTCGGCGTCGCCTTCATTGCCCGTCCCGTCGGCTCGGTCCTCTTCGGGCACTTCGGCGACCGGCTGGGCCGCAAGGGCACGCTCGTGGCGTCGCTGCTGACCATGGGCCTCGCCACCTTCTTCATCGGCCTCCTCCCGCCGGCCACCACCGCCGGCTGGCTCGTCCTCGCGCCGCTGCTCCTCGTCGTCCTGCGCTTCTGCCAGGGCCTCGCGCTCGGCGGCGAGTGGTCAGGCGCCGCGCTGCTGGCCACCGAGAACGCGCCCGCGAACAAGCGCGCCGTGTGGGGGACGTTCCCGCAGCTCGGGGCCCCGATCGGCTTCATCCTCGCCAACGTGCTGTTCGTGGTCCTCAACATGACCATGACGCCCGAGCAGTTCATGGCCTACGGCTGGCGCATCCCGTTCCTCGCGAGCATCGTCATGGTGGCCGTGGGCCTCTACGTGCGCCTCAAGCTCGTGGAGAGCGCGTCCTTCCAGAAGGTGGTCCAGGAGGACAAGGTCGCGAAGCTCCCGCTGGCCGCGACGTTCAAGCACCACTGGCGCGCGGTGGTCGCCGGGACGTTCATCATGCTCGCCACCTACGTGCTCTTCTACCTGACCACGAGCTTCACCCTCACCTACGGCACCGCCACCAACAGTGTCGAGGCTGCCCGCGCCGCCGCGGAGAAGGCGGGCAAGCCGTTCAACGAGGCCGCCTTCGTCCCCGGTCTGGGCATCGACCGCAGCGAGTTCCTCTGGATGCTCATCCTCGGCGTGGTGTTCTTCGGCATCTTCACCGCGGTCTCCGGCCCGCTCGCCGAGAAGTACGGCCGCCGGAAGTTCCTCCTCTGGGTCACGTCCGGAATCCTCGTGTTCGGCCTCACATGGGGCCTCATGTTCGGCCCGGGCAAGGGTGCGGCCCTGGTCGGCCTCATCGTCGGCTTCACCCTCATGGGCCTCACTTTCGGGCCGATGGCGGCGATCCTGCCCGAGCTGTTCCCGGCGAACGTCCGGTACACGGGCTCGGCTGTCGCGTACAACCTCTCCTCGGTGATCGGCGCGGCGCCGGCCTCGTTCGTGGCGATCGCCCTCTGGCAGGCGGGCAAGGGCAGCACCGTCTGGGTCGGGGTCTACCTCGCCGTCGCGGCCGTCCTCACGATCGTGGCGCTCCTGCTGACCAAGGAGACGAGGGACCGGGAGTTCGAGGCGAACGTCTCCGCCTGACCCCCACGCCCTCGCAGCGGCCCCGCATCCTGATCCGGATGCGGGGCCGCTCCCGTTTTGCGGGTCAGGGCATTGCTATTAATCAATTCGATGGTTATATTCGGGGTGGCCGCCCTTTCGGAGGGCGGCGGGGGACCAGCGGCGCGGGACAGGCGCCGCCACGAATCCTTCTCGTGCGTGCCGTGGAACGCCACGGCAGGATGACGCCCGGCCTGGTCCGCGGCGTCGACATGGAACAACATGCCGCACTCTCACCGGAGAACTCCCATGCACCAGCACGCCCTTCGCCGCGCCGCCGTCGCCTGCGCGGCCGCCGCACTCACCCTGACAGCCCTCCCGGCCCACGCCGTCACGTCAACGACGGATCTCACCACTCTCACGGCGGGGGACCTCGCCGCGACCCTCCTCGGCCCGGGGATCACGGCCGCCAACATCGTCTACACCGGCGCGCCGGGAGCGTCCGGCACGTTCGCCGGCGGAGCCACGACCGTCGGGTTCGACACTGGCGTCATCCTCACGACCGGCTCCGCGGCGGGCGCCCTCGGGCCCAATGACGCTGGGAACACCACGACCGCGAACGGCGCGGCCGGCGACGCCGACCTGACGGCCCTCTCCGGCGTGGCAACCCATGACGCCAGCGTCCTCGAATTCGACTTCACGCCGAACGCCGACACCGTCTACTTCGAGTACGTGTTCGCCTCCGAGGAGTACCTGGAGTTCGTCAACTCGTCCTTCAACGACTCCTTCGCCTTCTTCGTCAACGGGGTCAACTACGCGCTCGTCGACAACGCCGGCGTCCTCGAGCCGATCACGATCAACAACATCAACCCCGGGAAGAACGCGGCCCTGTACGTGGACAATCCCGGAACGCTCAACGTCGAGTACGACGGCCTCACGACGGTCCTGACGTTCATGGCACCCGTGAACACGGGGGTGCCGAACCACATCAAGCTCGCCATCGCCGACGGCTCGGACTCCATCCTGGACAGCGGAGTGTTCCTCAAGGCCGGCTCGTTCAGCACCACACCGCCCGCTGGGGACGCCAAGGTGACCGGCGGCGGCTCCATCGCACAGGCGGATGGGAAGGTGACACTCGGGACGCAGGTGATCCGCGACGACCAAGGCCTGCGCGGCAACCTCCAGGTCAATGACCACCGCACGGGGACGAAGTTCCACGGCTACAGCGTCAACGCCCTGTCCGTGACCGGTTCCACGGCGGTCTGGAGCGGCGAGGGCAGGCTCGACGGCGTCGACGGCTACACGTTCACGGCCACGCTCGAGGACAACCGGAACGGCAACTCCGCCAAGAAGGGCCCGGCGGACACCGTGCACGTGGTCATCAAGGACGGCGCGGGAACGACAGTCTGGGAGAACACGGCCGTTGACCTTTGGGGCAACGTGACCGTCCACGACGAGTAGGGCCTCCGCCAAGGGGACGAGACCCCACAACAACGGGGACGAGACCCCGCAAGTGGGGGGGACGGGACCCCGCAACGGATTCTCTCCGTTGTGGGGTCCCGTCCTGTCCGCTGTGGGGTCCCGTCCCGCTTGGTGCGGGGTCCCTGCGGGTCAGTCCTCGATCGTCGCGATGACGGCGCCCGCGGAGACGGTCTGGCCCGCCTCGGCGGCCAGGCCGCGCACGGTGCCGGCGCGGTGCGCGGTGAGGGGCTGCTCCATCTTCATCGCCTCGAGCACGACGACGAGATCGCCTTCCGCGACCACGTCCCCGTCCGCGACGGCCACCTTGACGATCGTGCCCTGCATGGGCGCCGTGAGCGCGTCCCCGCCTGCCGCGCCGGCGGAAGCACCACCGCGCACGGCGCGCGCCTTCTTCGCCTTGCCCTTCGCCGCCTTGCCGCCGCCGATGGCGAGCCCTGCGGGGATCGTCACCTCGAGGCGCTTGCCGCCCACCTCGACGACCACGCTCTGGCGCTCGCCGGCGTCGTCCGCGCCAGCAGGGGACGCCGGGTGCGCGTACGGGGCGAGCGTGTTCTCGAACTCCGTCTCGATCCAGCGCGTGTGCACGCCGAACGCCCCCTCGGCCGGCGCGAACGCCGGATCGCGGACCACTGCGGCGTGGAACGGGACCACGGTGGGCATCCCGGTGATCGTGAGCTCGTCGAGGGCCCGGCGTGACCGCTCGAGGGCCTGGCCGCGGTCGCGGCCGGTGACGATGAGCTTGGCGAGCATCGAGTCGAAGCTGCCCGAGATGACCTCTCCGGCCTCGATCCCGGAGTCCACGCGGACTCCCGGGCCCGTGGGGTAGCGCAGCGTCTCCACCGTGCCGGGCGCGGGCATGAAGTTGCGGCCCGGGTCCTCGCCGTTGATGCGGAACTCGATGGAGTGGCCGCGCACTTCGGGATCGTCGTAGCCGAGCGCCTCGCCGCGGGCGAGCCGGAACTGCTCGCGCACGAGGTCGATGCCCGTGACCTCCTCGGACACGCAGTGCTCCACCTGGAGGCGGGTATTGACCTCGAGGAAGCTGATGACGCCGTCCTGCCCCACGAGGAACTCGCACGTCCCCGCGCCGAGGTACCCGGCCTCCTTGAGGATCGCCTTGGAGGACTCGTAGAGCCGCTTGTTCTGCTCGTCCGTGAGGAACGGCGCGGGCGCCTCCTCGACGAGCTTCTGGTTGCGCCGCTGCAGGGAGCAGTCGCGGGTGGAGACGACGACGACGCTGCCGTGCGCGTCCGCGAGGCACTGGGTCTCCACATGGCGGGGGGAGTCGAGGAAGCGCTCGATGAAGCACTCGCCGCGGCCGAACGCCGCCGTGGCCTCGCGCACCGCCGACTCGTACAGCTCGGGGATCTCCTCGAGCGTGCGCGCGACCTTGATGCCGCGCCCGCCGCCGCCGTACGCGGCCTTGATGGCCACGGGCAGGCCGAACTCGCGGGCGAAGGCGAGGACCTCCTCGGCCGATCCCACCGGGTCCGCGGTGCCCGGCACGAGCGGGGCGCCGACCTTCTCGGCGATGTGGCGTGCCCGGACCTTGTCCCCGAGCGCCGCGATCGCCTCGGGCGAGGGGCCGATCCACGTGAGCCCGGCGTCCATGACGCGCTGGGCGAACTCGGCGTTCTCGGACAGGAACCCGTAGCCGGGGTGCACGGCGTCCGCGCCGGAGGCCCGGGCCGCGTCCAGGACCTTGTCCATGACGAGGTAGGACTCGGCCGCGGTGGAGCCGCCGAGCGCGAAGGCCTCGTCCGCGAGGCGCACGTGCAGAGCGTCGCGGTCCGGCTCGGCGTACACGGCGACGGAGGCGATGCCCTCGTCACGGGCGGCTCGGATGACGCGCACGGCGATCTCGCCGCGGTTGGCGATGAGGACCTTCGTGATGGGGTGGCTGGCGGCAGTGGGGGACAAGGCGACTCCGTTCTCTACTGCCCGCAGCCTAGCGTCCCCTTGGTGGGATCGCCCATACAGGTGGCGGTATCCGCGCCGCAGGACCGTTTTATTTGTAGGGTTCGTACAAACGCGTGCTGGTCAGCGCACGACGGCGGCGGCCCACCAGTCCGTGAGCCTCACCCCCGCGCCGGCCAGCAGGGTCCGCAGCGTGGAGACCGAGAGGCCGACCACGGCGTGCGGGTCGCCGTCGACCCGGGCCAGGAACGCCCCGCCCAGGCCGTCGATCGTGAAGGAGCCCGCGCAGTGCAGCGGCTCGCCCGTGGCGACGTACGCCTCGATCTCCTCGGCGCTCATGTGCGCCAGCTCGACTGACGCCGAGGCGAGGGCGCCCGCGCCGGGCGGCAGGACGGCGTCGTGCGCTGCGGCCCCTCCGTCAGCCGTTGCCGCACTGTGCGCCCCGGCGCGCCGGTCCACAAGCCAGTGCCCCGTGTGCAGCACGCCGGCGCGCCCGCTCATCACCGCGAGCCGCTCCCGCGCGACCTCGGCGGTGTACGGCTTGCCGTGCGCCTCGCCGTCGAACTCGAAGACCGAATCGCACCCCAGCACCAGCGCGCCCGTGGCGGCGGGGAGCGCCGCCACGGCCTCGGCCTTGGCGCGGGCCAGCAGGAGGGCGGTGTCCGACGGGCTCGCGCCGGGATGCGCCGCGGCGACGGCCTCCTCGTCCACATCCGAGACGAGGACCCGGTGCGGGATGCCGGCCTCCTCGAGGAGCTTGGTGCGCGCCGGGGACTTCGAGGCGAGGATGAGCTCGGGCGGGCCCTGCTGGGCGGCATGGACGGTCGGGGCCGTGCGGTGGCTCGGGGCAGCGTGGTCGGTCACGCGGCCCAGCCTAGCGCCGGGCTGCCCGGATGTGGCGGGCCAGGTACCTCGGGTTCATTGCTGGACTCCTTCCGGTGCTGCGGCCCGGGGCTTGCGGGCGAAGCGGATGTACCACGCGAGCATGAGCGCCATGGCGAGGGCGTAGAACGCGTGCAGCGCCCAGATCGGGCCGGGCGGGAGGCTCAGGACGTAGACCGTGTGGATGGCATTGCCGAGGTTCGCGATCACGAGGAACGCGGGGCTGTACGAGGACAGGTCATGGGTCCGTGCCGCCTTGGCGAGCATGGGCAGGTTGCCGGCCGCGAACAGTGCGGTCGAGGCCATGCCGGCGATCAGTGCAGCATCCATGGCTCCACGGTAGGACTGCGGCCCGGCCGCGGCATCGGCAGTATTGACCCTCTTCCGCGAAAGGGCGTGGTCAGTTCTGACCAGACGCGAGTCCGTGCTCGTAGGCGTAGGCCGCCGCCGCGGTCCGTGAGGCCACCCCGAGCTTGGCCAGGATGCTGCCGACGTGCCGCGCGATGGTCCGCTCGCTCACAAAGAGCCTGCGGCCCAGTTCGCGGTTGGACAGCCCCGCGCTCATGTACCGCAGGACCTCGAGCTCGCGCGGGCTGAGGGCCCCGGGGGCGGGGACGGACGACGGCGTGCGGCCGGCGGGGGCGGCCCCGTCCGCCGGCCGCTCGGGAAGCCCCAGCGCGGCGAGCTCGGCGAGGGCCGGTCCCGCACCCAGCCCTTCGAACACCGCCCGGGCCGAGGCGAATGCCGCGCCCGCGCGGGCAGTCTCGCCCAGCGCGAGGCAGATCCTGGCCTGCAGCGCGAGGCAGCGGGCCGCCTCGTACACGCCGCCGATCTCGGACCAGAGCGCGAAGGCGCGCCGGGCGGACTCGTGGGCGGCAGCGGCGTCGTCGTGCTCGAGTACCCGCGCCCGGGCCGCGGCCGCGAGGGCGAGCGACCACGGAGTGGCGTGGGAGGCCGCGACCTCCGCGAGCTCCCGGGCGGCGTCGCGCGCGGCGGCAGGATCGCCGGCGGCGAGCTCGACCTCGACGACGGCGGGCAGGAGGGCGCGGGCGTAGGCGTCGTTGGTGCGGATCGCCGTCCCGCGCAGGAGCTCCTGGGCCTCGGCCGGGCGGCCCTGGTCGAGGCGCAGGAGCGCGAGCCCGGGCAGCGGGTCCCACCCGCACGCGTGGGCCCGCGCGTACGCGGCCTCGGCACCCGGGGCGTCACCGCGCAGGCGGCAGATCTCCGCCTCGGCGTAGAACCCGCCGAAGCCCGCGTTGACATTGCCCTGCTGGTAGAGCGCCTGGGCGGCGCGGGCGGTCTCGAGCGCCTCGTCCCACTCGCCGTGGAGCTGGTAGAAGAACGAGCGGTGCATCTCGCACTCGCCGGTGAAGCTGATGAGCGAGGGCTGGGCTCCGCACCAGTGGTCCAGGGCGCGCGTCCATTCGCGGGCGCGGGACAGGTCCAGGGCGAGCTCGCAGATCTCGATCGCCCCGCAGAAGAGGACGCCCGATGCCACGGGGCCGGCCAGATTGGCCAGCGCGACGGCGATGACGTCGTCGAGGAGGCGCAGCGCATCGTCGAACCTCCCCATCCCGACCCACGCATGGCTCAGGCCGAGTCGGGCGATCGCGAGGATCTCGTCGTCCCCGAGGGGCTCCGCAAGCGCCACCGCGCGCTGGAGCGCGGGCTCCGCAGCGCCTCCGCCCTCGGTGTAGAGCCTCATGATGGCCGTGGGAAGCATTCCGAGGACGTGCTGCGGCGTCGGCCCGTCGAGCCGGTCCAGGATCTGGTTGGTGCGCGCGGACCAGCCCGCGGCCGCCGAATGGCGCCCGTGCGTCGCGAGGAAGAGGGTGAGCCAGCCCGCCGTGTCGGCCGCGGCGAGGAGGTCCCCTCGTGCGGCGTGGCCCTCGTGGGCGCGGGCGAGGGCGGCCGCCGCGTCGTCGATCCTGCCCATGAGGGCGTAGGAGCGGCCCAGCGCGTCCAGGTCCGCGGGGGAGAGCGCGTCGCCGGAGGTGGCCAGCTCCGAGGCGGCGCGCTCGAAGCCCGCGGCAGCGTCGCGCCACTGCCGCCCGCGGAACGCCGAACGCGCGAGGCCGAGGGTACCGGGCATAGGGCTCCTCGGGCCGGATCAGTCCTCGATGCCGTCAGGATAGATCCGCCCCGGGCCGTGCTCAAGGCGGCCCCACCAGCCCACGCGGCTGCCCCGCCTACCGGGCCAGCGCCTCCGGCTCGCCTTCGACGCGGTGGCGGGGGCCCGCCGTCGTGCGCTCGAGCTGGGCGCCCTCGATGTCCAGGTCCGGGAGGAGCCTCTCGAGCCAGGCCGGAAGCCACCACGCGCCCCGCCCGAGCAGGCGCATGACGGCGGGCACGAGGGTCATGCGCACCACGAACGCGTCCAGGAGCACGCCGAGCGCGAGCCCGAACCCGAGCGGCCGGACCATCGTCAGGTGGCTGAAGATGAAGCCCGCGAAGACGCTCACCATGATGATCGCCGCGGCCGTGATGACGCGGGCCGCGTGGTGGAAGCCCGTGCGGACCGCGAGGTGCGCCTCCTGGCCGTGCACGTAGGACTCGCGCATGCCGGAGGTGATGAACACCTGGTAGTCCATCGCGAGCCCGAACAGGATGCCGATCAGCAGGATCGGCAGGAAGCTCAGCACCGCGCCCGGGTGCGTCACGTCGAAGACCGGTCCCAGCCAGCCCCACTGGTACACCGCGACGATCGCGCCGAACGCTGCGCCGAGGGAGAGCAGGAAGCCGCCGGTCGCGAGCAGCGGGACGAGGAGGGAACGGAACACGAGCATGAGGAGGAGCAGGGAGAGGCCGACGACGATCGCCAGGTAGGGCGGGAGGGCATCGGCGAGCTTCGCCGAGATGTCCACGTTCGCCGCCGTCTGGCCCGTGAGGCCGATCGTGGCGCCCGTGTCCTCCCGGATCTGGGCGCCCTTGGCGCGCAGGTCGTGGACGGCCTGGACCGTGCTGGCGCTCGCGGGGCCGTCCGTGGGGATGACCTGGAAGACGGCGGTGCGGCGGTCCTCGCTCAGGGCGCTCGGCACGGCCGCGACGACCCCGGGGACGTCCCGGAGCTCGTCCGCGATGTCGAGCTGCTTGGCCTTCGCGGCCGCCTCGTCGAGGCCCGCGGGGAGCTCTCCGACGACGACGATCGGGCCGGTCATGCCTTGGCCGAAGTAGGTGCCCGTGGCCGAGTAGGCCTGGTAGGCGCTTGACTCGACCGGCTCGGATCCGCCGTCGGGCAGTGCGAGCCGGAGTGAGGCGGCGGGGACCGCGAGGGCACCGAGCAGCACGACCGAGGCGGCCACGGAGACCCAGGGGTGCCGGGTGACCCACGCGCCCCAGCCACGGTTGGACGCAGCGATGTCTGCGCGCTCCTCCTCTTCCTCGTGCCCCGCCCGGGCGTTCTCCGCTGTGTTCTGCCTGGCGGCCTCCGCCCACCGGCGCCTGGAGATGATCCGGCGTCCCGCGAAGCCGAGCACGGCCGGGAGGAGGGTGATGGCGACGAGCACGGCGACGGTCACGGTCGCGGCGGCCGAGAGGCCCATGACTGCCAGGAACGGCAGGCCGGGGACCACGAGCGCCGCGAGGGCGATCACCACGGTCATGCCGGCGAAGACCACCGCGTTGCCCGAGGTGCCAGTGGCAAGGGCCACCGATTCCCGCGGGTCCATGCCGTGCAGGAGCTGGTTCCGGTGCCGGTTGACGATGAACAGCGAGTAGTCGATCCCGACCGCGAGGCCGAGCATGAGGCCCAGCATCGGGGTCACGGAGCTCATCTGGACCATCGACGTGAGGGCGAAGGTGCCGCCCACTCCCACTGCCACGCCGGCGAGGGCCATGAGCAGCGGGAGGCCTGCCGCGACGAGTGTTCCGAGCATGACGATGAGCACGAGCGCGGCGACCGTGACGCCGATGGCCTCGGCGGCGCCGAAGATCGAGGAGATGTCCTGGGTCAGCTCCTTGCTCGCGTGCGCCTCGACGCCCGGGACAGAGCCGGCGAGGCTCTGGATCTCCTCGCGCAGCGCCACGGGGAGCGCATCGGTGGACTTGGTGAACTGGATCGACGCGATGGCGGCATGTCCGTCGTCGGAGACGAAGCGGAGCCCTTCCGCGGACTGGGCCTCGCGCTCGCCGAGGGCGAGATCGGCCTTGCCGTCGGCGAGCTTCGCGGCGCCCTCGTCCGCCTCCTTGCGCCCGGCGTCGTAGCGGGCCTGGCCCGCCTCGAGCTGCGCGCGGCCGGCGTCGATCTGCGCCTGCGCGGCCGCGGTGGCCTGGGCGACCGCGGCCTCGGGGAGGCCCTGGGCGGCGAGCGCCTGCTTCTGGGCGTCGAGCTGGGCCTGCCCGGCGTCGAGCCGGTCGCGGTTGGCGTCGAGCTCCGCCTTCGCCGCGGCGAGCTTCGACTCGCCGGCCGCCAGCCGGGCCTCGTTCGCGGCGATCTCCTGCTTCCCCGCGGCGATCCTGTCCGAGGCGCCGTCGAGCTGGTCCTGGCGATCGAAGGGGTCCACGACCGCCTGGACGTCCTCGAGGTCCCCGATCCGCTCCAGGGCACCCCCCACGGCGTCCTTCTGGGCATCGGTGAAGGAGCCGTCCTGGGCCTCGAAGACGATGCTCGCGTTGCCGCCGGCCGCCGCCGGCAGGTCCGCCTTGAGCTTGTCCAGCACGCGCTGGGTCTCGGTGCCGGGGATCTGGAAGTTGTTCGTCATGGTGCCGTGGAACGCGGCAGCCGAGCCGCCCACGGCCGCGATGACCACGAGCCAGAGGGCGAGGACGAGCCCACGGCGGTCGTAGGCGAAGCGGCCGAGGCGGTAGAGGAGGGTAGCCATGGGAATCCTTCTGCGAGAGGGACGGAGTGTGGAGGGAGGAGTCTTGACGGAGGAGTCTGGAGGGGGACGGGCGGCGGGGCCGGGGGCTACTGCGCGAACCCGGCCTTGAGGTGGGTGATGGCTGCGGTCAGCAGCTCCCGGAGGCGGGTGAGGGACGACGGCGAGAGGTCGCCTCTCGCCTCCGCGAGCCAGACCTCGAGGGCGGCCTTCCCGCAGGAGATGACGCTCCCGGCGAGGGCCTGGACGTAGAGGTCGTCGAGGGTTCCCGCCTCGTCGCGCTCGCGGATCGCGGCGACGATCTTCTCGCCGCACTCCTCGAACGCCTGGAGCTGGTAGCGGGTGACGGGGTCGTGGCCGTGTGCCACGAGGAACGACTCGGCCATGGGGGCGATGAGCTCGTTGTCCGCGAGGCCCAGGATGACGGTGAGCGCCGATTCGAGGAGGGGCTCGCCGGGGGGCCGGTCCCGGAGCTGCTCGAGGGCGCGGTCCAGGAACCCGAAGGTCGGGGCCGCGATGGCCTCCTCGGGGCTCGTGAAGTAGTTGAAGAAGGTCCGGCGGGAGACGCCGGCCGAATCGGCGATGTCCTCGACCGTGAACCCCCCGAGTCCGCGCTCGCGGGCCAGGGAGAGGACGGCCGAGACGATGGCGTCCCGCGTCGCGGCCTTGTTCTGCTCGCGGCGGGAGAGGGTCTCAGGGGTCACAGCATTACACTAGGTGCAAACTTGCACTCCGTGCAACATCAGCCCTGGCGAATCGGGACCAGGCCTTGGCGGGCCAGCTCAGGCTTCGATGACGTACGGCCGCATCATGTCGTTGTCCTCGTGCTCGAGGATGTGGCAGTGCCAGACGTAGGGCCCGGTGAATGACGAGCCCATCGCGAGCGGCGCCCCGCCCGCCGCGCCCGCGCCGAAGGGCACGAGGATGCGGGTGACCTCCCCGGGCATCGCCACGATGGTGTCCTTCCAGCCCCGCTCCGGCGGCGGGGACGGGCGGCCGATGAGGAAGG
This sequence comes from Sinomonas halotolerans, assembly GCF_039615075.1. NCBI lineage: Bacteria > Bacillati > Actinomycetota > Actinomycetes > Micrococcales > Micrococcaceae > Sinomonas > Sinomonas halotolerans. Next base: position 149,934 of record NZ_JBDFRB010000001.1, read on the forward strand.
GCTCGGGCGAGACCGCCGCACCCCGCCCCGGGACGACGAGGCCGGTCTCGGGGTCGGCGAAGTCGGTGGCCTCGATGTAGCGGTCCACGTGCAGCCGCTGCCTGTCCAGCACTTGGAACTGGACGAAGTGCAGGTGGATCGGGTGGGCGTCGCCGGTGGTGTTCACGAGTTCCCAGAGCTCGAGCGAGTCCTTGGCGACCACCGTCGGATAGGGGTCCGCGAAGTGCCGGTTGTTCAGGAGCGCAGTGATCGGCACGTCGTCCTCGTCGACGACTTCGACGAGCGCCATGGGCCGCACGGTGAGGTCCTCGAGGCCGGCAGCGACGTGCGCGAGGCGTGTCATCGGCGTCGGCCGCAGCTGCACAGGGATGGGGGCCGTGAACCCGGGAGCCGAGGTGACCCTGAACTGCATGATCTGGGGGAGCGGCATGCCGCCTCGGCGGACGGCGACCGGGCCGTCGGGGAACGGCGACCGGGCCGAGTTGGCGAGGACGACGGCGCTCCCCGCCGCGAGGAGGGAGAAGTCGACGACGATGTCCGCGCGCTCGCCGGGCCCCAGCACGAGCCTCGTGAACCGCACGGGCGCGTCGAGGAGCCCGCCGTCCGTGCCGATCTGCTCGAAGGGCAGCGACTCCCCACCGTGGGAGAACCTCAGGAGGTAGAAGCGGGCGTTCGAGCCGTTGTAGACGCGGAAGCGGTACTTGCCCCGGGCGACGTCGAGCGTCGGCCACGCCGTGCCGTTCACCGTCGCGACGTCGCCGAAGAACTCGGGCGACCAGGGCCGGTCGAGGTCCGGGTTGGGCGGATAGGCGAACGAGCCGTCCTCGGCGAACACGCGGTCCTGGATGATGAGCGGAACCTCGAACGGGCTGGCGGGCAGGTGCACGCCGTCGCCGGTGTCGATCCCGGAGCCCGGGGCGTCGCGGAGCAGGTAGCCCGAGGCGAGCCCCGCGTACACGTTGAGCCGGGTGATGCCGAGCGCGTGGTCGTGGTACCAGAGCCCCGCGGCGTCCTGATGGTTGTCGTAGTGGTAGTCGTAGGACTGGCCGGGCAGGAACGTGTCCGTCGGCCCCCCATCCGAGTCCGAGCGGGTGTTGCCCCCGTGGAGGTGGAGGGAGGCGCGCGGCGCCGTGCGGTCCGCGGAGCCCGGCGGGACGAGCCCGTCGTCGACGGCGAACGCGAGCGGGTGCGGGCCGAGCTCGTTGTGGACCCGGAGGGTGAAGGGCTGCCCCTTCTGCGCGACGATGACCGGGCCCAGGTACGTCATCGGCAGGGACGCGTGCTGGTAGCTCAGCGTGCTCGTGGGGCCGAGGCCAGGGTGGAAGCGGTGCTGCGCGTTGCGCATGGTCAGCTCCGCCAGGCCGCCGCCTCGCATGTCGAGGATGCCGGGCACGGCGAGGGCCTCGGTGAAGGGAGTGAGGCCGAGCGGTACCGCCGCCTGTGCTCTCTGGGCTCTCTGGGCCGTCAGCGGGGGCACGAGCGCCGCGGTGCCCGCCGCCGCGAAGCCTGCCTGGATCAGCCGCCTGCGTGAGATTTCCATGGCCCGGCTCCTCATGAGCTATGACGTCCGTCGCTCCACGGTAGGCATGCCGTGCGACGGGCCGACAGGGCTATTGGACCCGGCTCAGAGGGGCGGGCTCGGCGGGTGCGGCTGCGCGCCGGAAGGAGCCGGGGGGGCCTGCACGTGCTGGCCCGCCCGGCCCAGTTGGCCGGCATGGTCCACGAGGTACGCCGACTGGCCCGTGGCCCCCGCCTCTCCGCGCGCGAGGGGGATGACCCACACCGCCGTGCCATAGCAGCACACCTCGGTCCAGTTGGGCCCGAGCTCGGATGTGTCGAAGCGCATCGCCACGATCGCGTTCGCCCCGCGCTGCTGGGCCTCGGTGACCATGCGGTGCATGACCTGCCGGCGGCTCTCGTAGAGCGCCTGGGTCATCTCGGGCAGCTCGCCGCCGCCGATCGAGCGGAGGTTGGCCATGAACTGCGCCCCGACGTCGCGGGCGCGGACCGTGAGGCCCATGACCTCGCCGAAGACGGCGTCGATGCGATGCCCGGGGATGTCGTTCGTGGTGACGATGAGCATGGCCCCAGCGTAGCCACGCATCGGCACCCGTGGACGCCAGAACGCCGCATCGCGACACGCTGGGATCCGGTCCGGATAGCGGCGTGTTGCGATGCGGCGTTGGGAAAGGGTGGCCCGGCAGGCGGTGGGCTAGGAGCGGGAGGCGGCCAGCTCGGCGTCGTGCGCGGTGCGGTCCTCCTGGGCGCCCTCGCCCGTGCTCGACTCGTCGTTGAACGGGTCGCCCTGGCGCGGGGCGTTGTAGAGGCCCTCGTCGAGGATGCCCTGGCGCTTCGCGACGATCGTCGGGACGAGCGCCTGTCCGGCCACGTTGACCGCCGTGCGGCCCATGTCCAGGATCGGGTCGATCGCCAGCAGCAGGCCCACACCGGCCAGCGGCAGGCCGAGGGTCGAGAGGGTCAGGGTGAGCATCACGACAGCGCCCGTGGTGCCGGCGGTCGCGGCGGAGCCGAGCACCGAGACGAGGACGATCAGAAGGTACTGGCTCAGGTCGAGGTCGATCCCGAAGAACTGCGCGACGAAGATCGCGGCGATCGCGGGGTAGACCGCGGCGCAGCCGTCCATCTTCGTGGTGGCGCCCAGCGGCACGGCGAAGGACGCGTAGCCCGAGGGCACGCCGAGGTTGCGCTCGGTGACGCGCTGCGTGAGCGGCAGCGTGCCGACCGAGGAGCGCGAGACGAATGCGAGCTGGATCGCCGGCCACGCGCCCGAGAAATACTGCTTGACTGAGAGGCCATGCGACTTCACGAGCGCCGGGTAGAGGACGAACAGCACGAGCGCCAGACCGGCGTAGACGGCGAGCGTGAACTTCCCCAGCGCGCCGACGGTGTCCCAGCCGTACGTGGCCACGGCGTTGCCGATGAGGCCGACCGTGCCGATGGGGGCGACGCGGATGATCCACCACAGGACCTTCTGGATCACCGCGAGGGCGGAGCGCGTGAAGCCGAGGAACGGCTCGGCCGTCGCGCCGACCTTGAGCGCCGCAACGCCGACCGCGATCGCGATGACGAGGATCTGCAGGACGTTGAAGCTCACGGTCGTGGTCGCGCCGGTCTCGGTGATGGCGGTGGTGGCACCGAGGCCCAGGAAGTTCTTGGGGAAGAGGCCGGTGAGGAAGGCCCACCAGTCGCCGGTCCTGCCCTCATACGCGGCCTCCTGCGTGATGCCCGTGTTGGCGCCCGGCTGCAGGAGGACCCCGAGGCCGATCCCGATGAGCACCGAGGCGAACGCCGTGATGGCGAACCACAGCAGCGTGTTCCACGCGAGCCGTGCGGCGTTGGCCACGTCGCGCAGGTTCGCGATGGAGCTCACCACGGCGGTGAAGATGAGGGGCACGACGGCGGTCTGCAGCAGTGCGACATAGCTGGACCCGAGCGTGGCGAGGGTTGCGCCGAGGCCCGTGGGGGTCGCCTTGGTGTGGCCCGTGTACTTCGCGACGAGGCCCAGGGCGAGTCCGACGACGAGCGCGGCGATGATCTGGGGGCCGAACGAGGTCGCCCAGGCGGGCAGCCGGCGTCCGGCGGGGGTGCTGGTGGAGGTGGTCACCCGGACACGGTACGGACGTGACGGATAGCAGAGAAACTGGATGTTGAGAAGTGTTACCCCGAATGTGACGGCGCGGATCCCCGGGATGCCCCGGAAATCCGCGCCGTCACAGGCAATTATTACGCTATTCGCGCCCCCCCGCTATGGCGAACATCTCAGCCAGCGCGCCCCTCCTGCCCAGCCTGCCTCAGCCCAGCAGCGCGCGCCGCAGCGTGTCGAGGCCCACGGACCCCAGCCCGAGCGCCTGGGTGTGGAACGCCTTGAGGTCGAACTCGCGGCCCTCCGCCGCGGCCCGCTCCTCGAGGCCTGTGCGGATCTGCTCCCAGAGCCGCTGGCCCACCTTGTAGGAGGGGGCCTGCCCCGGCCAGCCGAGGTACCGCGTGAACTCGAACTTCAGCTGGCCCTCGCTGATCGGCAGGTTCTCCCGCAGGAACGCGTAGCCCTTCTCGGGGGTCCACGAGCCCGAGCCCCAGCGCTCGGGGATCTCGAGCTCGAGGTGCACGCCGATGTCGAACACGACGCGCGCGGCCCGCATGCGCTGCATGTCCAGCATGCCCATGAGGTCGCCCGGGTCCGAGAGGTAGCCGAGCTCCTCCATGAGCTTCTCGGCGTACAGCGCCCAGCCCTCGCCGTGGCCGGAGACCCAGCAGATGTTCCGTCGCCAGGAGTTCAGGGACGCGCGCAGGTATGTCGCCGTGGCCACCTGCAGGTGATGGCCCGGGACCCCCTCGTGGTACACGGTGGTGGTCTCGGCCCAGGTGGTGAACGTGTCCTCGCCCTCCGGAACGGACCACCACATGCGGCCCGGGCGCGAGAAGTCGTCCGAGGGGCCCGTGTAGTAGATGCCGCCCTCCTGGGTCGGGGCGATGAGGCACTCGAGCCTCCGCAGCGGCTCCGGGATCTCGAAGTGGGTCCCGGCCAGGTCGGCGACCGCCTGGTCGGACAGCCCCTGCATCCAGGCGCGCAGCGCCTCCGTGCCCTCGAGCTTCCGGCCCGGGTCCGCGTTGAGGATCTCCTTGGCCTCCGCGATCGAGGCGCCGGGGCGGATCTGCTCGGCCACGCGCTCCTGCGCGCGGATCAGCCGGTCCAGCTCCTCGACTCCCCACGCGTACGTCTCCTCGAGGTCCACCGTGGCGCCGAGGAACTGGCGGGAGGCCAGCGCGTACCGCTCGCGGCCAACGGCGTCCTTCTCCGGGGCGGCCGGCAGGAGCTCGGCCTCGAGGGCGTCCGCGAAGCGCGCGTACGCCGCGGCAGCGCTCGCGCACGAGTCCGCGAGGGCCGCGGCGAGATCGTCTGGGAGGCGCACGACGGCGTCGTCCGCACGCCCGTCCGCATCCGCGCTGGGGCCGCTGCCCGCCTCGCGCGGGAGGGAGGCGCTGGAGGCGAGCTGGGCGAAGAAGCCCGTGCCCTCATCGGCGTACTTGCGCGTCTGCTCGACGACGGTCCGCACCTGCCGTGCGGACGCCACGCGCCCGCCCGCCGCGGCCGCGCGGAGCGACTCGAGGTACCCCTCGAGCGCGGCGGGGACGTTCGCGGCGCGGCCGGCGATGTGCTCCCACTGCTCGGCGGTGTCCGTGGGCATGAGGTCGAAGATCGCGCGGATCTCCTGCGCTGGCGAGGCGATGTTGTTCAGCTCTGCGAGGTGCCAGCCGCTCGCGTGCTGCTCGAGGACGAGTCCGAGCCGCTCGCGCATCGCGTCCAAGGTGACCGCATCCGTCGGGTCCGCGGCCTCGAGTCCGTCCAGCCGTGCGAGCGTCTCGCGGGCGAGCGACGCCTGGGCGTCGTGGCCGGCGGGGGAGTAGTCGCGGTACTCGGTCTCGTGCCCGGGGAAGCCGAGCTCGGTGGCGAGCGCGGGATCGAGGGCGAGCAGCGCGTCCGTGAACGCGTCCGCGGCGGCGTCCACGGCGGTGCGCTGCCGTGCTGCGGGGACCGCGGGGGTGTCCCCGGCCGGGCGGCCCGTGGGATCGATGGCGGGGTCAGTCGTGTTCTGCGTCACCGTCCGAGCCTATCCCTCCCGCGCGAATCTGTGAAACACATGGTGCAGATTTTCTCGTTTGCCCGGCGGAGGCGGGGGTAGCGAGCCGGTGACCGCCTGGACGACCCAGGACCCCTGATCGAGGAGGAACCCGTGGCCGAGCGACCCAACCCCATCCAGATCCAGCAGTTCCTCGAAGGCGTGGACTACCCCGCGGACAGGGCAGCCCTCGTGGCCGCGGCCGAGGAGCAGGGCGCCGATGCAGACGCGCTCGCCGCGCTGCGCGCCATCCCCGAGGGCACGTACAGCAAGCCCACGGACGTCAGCTCCGCCGTCGCGGACGCAGACCGGCAGGGCGGGGACCAGCCCGCCGACGACGAGGACGAGCGCAGCGGCGAGCGGTTCGACGCCGGCTGAGCCCCTCGGCCCCGAGGCCGCCGGGCAGCCGGAACCGGCCTCGGGGCGGGCCCGGCGCCCCGAGCACTGGGCGGCCCCGCACGAGGGCGCAGGGCCCGTCGAGCTGGATGTCCTGATCCCCACGCGCGCCCGCCCCGCCGAGCTCGCGGCCGTCCTCGCCGGGCTCGCCGCGCAGGAGGACGCGTCCTTCAGCGTCCTGGTGAGCGACCAGAGCGACGGGCCACCCTCCTGGGAGCACCCTGCCGTCGAGGCGATGGCGCGCGTCCTGCGCGCGCAGGGCCGCCCGGTGCGGCTCGTGCGGCACCTCCCGCGCCGAGGCCTCGCCGAGCACCGGCAGTTCCTCCTCGAGGAGTCCGCTGCGGAGCGCGTGCTCTTCATGGACGACGACGTGTGGCTCGCCTCGGGGGCGCTCCGGCTCCTCGTGCAAGCCCTGGACGACCTGGGCTGCGGGTTCGTGGGGATGCCCGTCCAGGGCCTCTCGTACCTCGGGGACCGCAGGCCGGCCGAGCTCGAGCCGTTCGAGCTGTCCGACGCCCCGGTAGAGCCGGAGGCGATCGACCGCGACGCCGAGGCGTTCGGGCGATGGACCCTGCACAACGCCGCCAACCCGGCCCACCTGGCCGACTCCCTCGCGCAGTCCTCAGGCTTCGGGCCCCGGGGATGGGCCGCCTACAGGGTCGCGTGGATCGGCGGATGCGTCCTCTACCGCCGCCACGCCCTCGTCGAGTGCGGGGGGTTCGGCTTCTGGGGCGAGCTGCCTCCCGAGCACGCCGGAGAGGACGTGGTCGCCCAGTGGCGCGTCATGGAACAGCATGGCGGCGCGGGGATCCTCCCCTCGCACGCCGTGCACCTCGAGAGCCCGACGACAGTGCCCGTGCGGGATGCCGAAGCGTCCGAGGTCCTCGCCGGGAAGGAATGAACCGGCCCCGCGTCCCGCTACAGCCGGCCGCGGCGCTGGCTGTCCACGTTGCGCGGGCGCAGGGCCGCCCGGCGGATGCGCTCGCGGCGCGTGGGAGCCACCCGCTCCTCGTCCGGCTCGCCCCCCGAGGCCGCGGCGAGGACAACCGCCACAGCGGCGAGCTCCTCCGGAGTGGGCAGGCCCTTGTCCACCGAGAACAGCACCGGGACCGCCGGCACCTCGGGCGCAGCAGGCGACTCCCCGGCGTCGTACGCCCCGGCGGACACCGGCCCGCCGTGCACCCGGCCTGCGGGCTCCGGCTGGGAATCGGGGGTGCTCACAGCGGGATGTTCCCGTGCTTCTTGGCCGGCATCGCCACGTGCTTGTCCCGCAGCGCGCGCAGGCCGCGCAGGAGCTCGACGCGGGTCTCGGACGGGGCGATGACCGCGTCGACGTACCCGAGCTCGGCGGCCTGGTACGGGTTGAGCAGCTCCTCCTCGTACTGGCGGATGAGCTCCGCGCGCCTGGCCTCGACACTGGCCGCCGTCGCGCCCTCCACCGCCGCTGCGGCCGCGAGCTCGCGGCGGTACAGGATGTTGACCGCGCCCTGCGCCCCCATCACGCCGATCTGCGCCGTGGGCCACGCGAAGTTCAGGTCCGCTCCGAGCTTCTTCGAGCCCATCACGATGTACGCGCCGCCGTAGGCCTTGCGGCAGATCACGGTCAGCTTCGGCACGGTGGCCTCGGCGTATGCGTACAGGAGCTTCGCGCCGCGGCGGATGATCCCCTGGAACTCCTGGTCCTTGCCCGGCAGGAAGCCGGGGACGTCCACGAGCGTGACGATCGGTATGTTGAACGCGTCGCAGTGGCGGACGAACCGCGCGGCCTTCTCTGAGGCGGCGATGTCCAGCGTGCCCGCGAACTGGATGGGCTGGTTGGCCACGATGCCGACCGTGTGGCCCTCCATGCGGCCGTACCCGATGATGACGTTGGGCGCGTAGAGGGCCTGCATCTCGAGGAAGTGGGCGTCGTCCACGATTCCCTCGATCACGGTGCGCATGTCGTAGCCCTGCGCCGCCGAGTCCGGGACGAGCGTGTCGAGGGCGAGGTCGGCGTCGCCGGCCTCGAGCTCCTGCTCGTGCTCGAGCACGGGGGCCTCCACGAGGTTGTTCGACGGCAGGAAGTCCAGGAGCTCGCGGACGAACTCGATCGCGTCCTTCTCGTCCGAGGCGAGGTACGTCGCCGTGCCGGTCGTCGCGTTGTGCTGCCGCGCGCCGCCGAGGGTCTCCATGTCCACCTCCTCGCCCGTGACGGTCTTGATGACGTCCGGGCCGGTGATGAACATGTGGCTCGTCTTGTCCACCATCACCACATAGTCGGTGAGGGCGGGGGAGTAGGCCGCGCCGCCGGCGCAGGGACCCATGATGAGCGAGATCTGCGGGACCACGCCCGAGGCTGCGACGTTGTTCCGGAAGATGTCCGCGAACATCGCCAGGGAGGCCACGCCCTCCTGGATGCGCGCGCCGCCGCCGTCGTTGATGCCCACCACGGGGCACCCGTTGCGCAGCGCGAACTCCTGCACCTTGACGATCTTCTCGCCGTTGACCTGGCTCAGGGAGCCGCCGTAGACGGAGAAGTCCTGGCTGTAGACGGCAACGAGGCGTCCGTCAACAGTGCCGTGCCCGGACACGACGCCGTCGCCGAGCGGCTTCTTCTTCTCCATGCCGAAGGCGGTGGAGCGGTGCACCCGGAGCGTGTCGAACTCGACGAACGAGCCCTCGTCCAGGAGCATGTCGATGCGCTCGCGGGCCGTGTTCCTGCCGCGCGCGTGCTGCTTCTCGATCGCCTCCTGGCCGGAGGGGGCAAGGGAGCGTTCCCGGCGCTCGCGGAAATCCGCGATCTTGCCTGCAGTGGTGGTCAGGTCGTGGGTCACGCTCTCTCCCGCTCGTGAAGTGGCCATGTAGGTTCCGCACAAGCTGCGGAGACATCACCCCAGTCTAGTCAGGCCCCCCGGGCGCGCGCCTGTAGGAAACCTACAACGTCTCGGCGCCGCGCAGCCGTCCCGCCGCCAATGGCCGCGACCCGTTGTTACTGGTCAGTAACATGTGCCGTACACTGTGGCGTATGACGACGATCACACCCGGCGCGTCCAGCGCACCGCACGCGCCGCTCGCCGGCCGCACCCTCCTCATGAGCGGCGGCAGCCGCGGGATCGGGCTCGCCATCGCACTGCGGGCCGCCCGCGACGGCGCGAACGTCGCCCTGCTCGCGAAGACCGCCGAGCCGCACGCGCGGCTCGAGGGCACGGTGTACACGGCCGCCGAGGAGATCGAGGCGGCAGGCGGCCGCGCCCTGCCCATCGTCGGGGACGTGCGGGACGACGACGCGGTGGCCGGCGCCGTCGAACAGGCCGCGGCGCACTTCGGCGGCATCGACGCGGTCGTGAACAACGCCTCGGCGATCGACCTCTCGGGCACCGAGGACATCCCGATGAAGCGCTACGACCTCATGGCGGACATCAACGCGCGCGGCACGTTCCTGCTCTCCAAGCTCTCCATCGGCCACCTGCGGGCCTCGGCACGCGCCGGACGCAGCCCGCACATCCTCACCCTCTCCCCGCCGCTGAACCTGGACCCGAAGTGGGCCGGGGCCCATCTGGCCTACACGATGGCCAAGTACGGGATGAGCCTTACCACGCTCGGCCTCGCAGAGGAGCTGCGGCCCGACGGGATCGGAGTGAACTCGCTGTGGCCGGCCACGCTCATCGACACGGCCGCGATCCGCGCGATGCCCGGAGGGGACGCCCTCGCCAGGGCGGGGCGCTCGGCGCAGATCGTCGCCGACGCCGCCCATGCCGTCCTGACGAGCGATCCGAGGTCCACGACCGGGAACTTCTTCACCGACGAGGAGGTTCTGCGGGCCGCGGGCGTGGAGGACTTCGCCCCCTACAGCCTCGGCGCACCCGAGGACCGGCTCGTCCCTGACATCTTCCTCTGACGCCGTGGGGCCCGCCTGGGTTCTGCCCGGCGGGACCCGTTCCGGGGCCCGCCGCTCCACGACCGGACCGCGCGCACCCGCGCTGGATAGGATTCACGCATGGACATCCCCGAGCGCCCGGGCCGCGCGCCCCTCGACCGGACACTCCTCGGGCCGGACCTCGCCTCCGCTGCCGGCCTGTCCCGGCTCGAGGTCGTCGACGAGATCGGCTCGACCAATACCGAGCTCGCACGCCTCGCCGCCGTGGAGCCGGACGGATGGGGCGACCTGTCCGTGCTCGTGGCCGAGCACCAGAGCGCCGGCCGGGGCCGTCTCCAGCGCCACTGGGAGTCCCCGACCGGCACGTCACTCTCTGTCTCCGTGCTCCTGCGGCCCCGCAGCCGCTCCGGCCGGCCGCTGCCCACGCAGGGCTATTCCTGGTTCTCGCCCCTCGCAGCGCTGGCCCTGCGCGAGGCGCTCGCCGAGGCCGCCGGCCTCGAGGCAGGCGTGAAATGGCCCAACGACGTGGTCATCGCGGGACGCAAGGTCTCCGGGATCCTCGCCCAGCTCGCCCCCGGCGCGCACGGCGGGCCCCCCGCAGTGGTCCTGGGCACCGGGATCAATGTGGGCCAGACCGAGGACGAGCTCCCGGTCCCGACCGCCACGAGCGTCGCGATCGAGGCGGGGCGCCCCGTGGCGCGCGAGGCGGTCCTCACCGCCTATCTGAAGGCCTTCGGGCGCAGGTACCGCGAGTTCTGCGCGGTCGACGGCGACCCGGACGCCCCTCTCGTGGCGGGCCGGGGGCTCGTGGGCCAGGTCCAGGACGCGACCATCACCCTCGGCAAGCGCGTCCGGGTCGAGCTCCCCGGCGGCCGCTTCCTCGAGGGCAGGGCCACGGGCCTCGACCCCCACGGGGCACTCCTCGTCCTGGAGGACGACGGTTCCCGGCACGCGGTGGCCGCGGGCGACGTCGTCCACCTCCGCCCTGCCGACGGCGGCTATGCGTAGGCTCCTCGCACCGGGGGAGCAGGTCATCGCGGTCACGCGCCAGCACCGGCGCCTGCTCGTCCTGCCCGCACTCGTGTTCGTGCTCGCATGCGGCGCGGCGGCGTTCACGGCCGGCTGGCTCTCCCGCGGGCACCTCGAGGAGGCCTTCCCCTGGATGCCGGCGGCGGCCCGGCCCTGGCTCATGCTCGCTTCCGCCGTGCTGGCCGCATGGGCCGTCGCTGCCTACAGCGTGCGCCGCTTCCTCGCATGGAACGGCCTCACCTACGTGCTCACGAACCGGCGGGTCCTGCGGCGCCGCCGTGGCCTGCGCAGCCAGGAGCAGGAGATGCCGCTCGCCTTCGTGACGGGCGTCGAGGTGCGCCAGGGCGTCCTCGAAGGCTGGCTCGGGTCGGGGACGCTAGCCTTGGCCTCGGGCAGGTCGGGCCAGCTCACGCTCGCCGACGTGCCGGAGGTCCGCCGCTTCCGGCAGTTCGTCCTGGACGCGGTGGACGAGCTCCCGCGCGCGCTCGTGGGTACCGACGACGCGCGGCCGGGGGAAGGCCCGGCGGCCGACGGACGGCCGTGGGAACGGGACGGGCAGCAGTGGGAAGGGAGGGATGACTGATGGAGCAGACGGGCGGGGAGGACGAGTCCCGCGCAGCCGCCGTGCCAGAGGAGTCCCGCCGCACCGCCAAGGAGCTCGAGTCCTTCCTCCTCGGCGGCGAGCGCACCCTCAAGAGGCGCGAGGTCGCGGCCGGCGTGGGGCTCTCCCTCTACTCGGCGCGCAAGCTCTGGCGCGCGCTCGGGATGCCGAACTTCACCGATGACGACCTCGCCTTCACGCTCGCAGACCTCGAGCACCTCAAGGTCATGCCGCGGCTCGTGCGCGAGGGGGTCCTGACCGAGGACGCCGCGCTCTCCGTGACCCGCGCCATCGGCCAGATGACCGACCGCATGGTGGTGTGGCAGGTCGAGGCCCTCGTCGAGGACATGGTGTCCACCCAGGGGATGAGCGATGCCGAGGCCCGGCTTGCGCTCGTGGACCTCATCCCGGACCTCGTGGCGCCGCTCGAGGAGATGCTCGTGTACTCGTGGCGCCGCCAGCTCACCGCGGGCGTCCAGCGCCTCGCGCTCCGCGCCCAGGCCGGACTCGAGTCGAGCGCTCCCGGACGCGACGGCAGCGAGGACGACTCCCCGCTGCCGCTCGCGCGCGCCGTGGGCTTCGCCGACCTCGTCTCCTACACGTCCCTGTCCCGGCGCATGAACGAGAAGACCCTGGCCCAGATGGTGCAGCGGTTCGAGAACCGCTGCGCGGAGATCATCTCGGTGGGCGGCGGGCGCCTCGTCAAGACCATCGGGGACGAGGTCCTCTACATCGCCGAGACGCCCACCGCCGGCGCGCTCATCTCCCTCGCCATGGCCCGCGAGTTCGCCGAGGACGAGATCCTCCCGGAGTGCCGGGTCGCGATGGTCTGGGGCCGGGTCCTGAGCCGGCTCGGGGACATCTACGGGCCAACCGTGAACCTCGCCGCGCGCCTCACTGCGCTCGCCGAGCCGGGCGAGGTGCTCGTGGACGACGTGACCGCCAAGGCGCTCGCCGGCGACGAGCGCTTCGTCTTCACCCCGCGCGAGGCGCAGACCGTGCGCGGGTTCGGCGAGATCCACCCCGTGACCCTCCAGGCGGGCTCGGGGCCCGGCATCGTCCTCGACTGACCGGTCCCGCAGCCGGGCTTCCGGCCGGCCGAGTCCGCCCCGCTGGAGCGGTGGGGAGGGCTCCCCATCGCCGGTGCGCGCGCGGGCGGGCTAGGCTGGTCTGCGGGCTGCGCGCGCTTCGGGGAGGGGCGGCGCCGCCTGCCGTCATTCGCACAGGAGGGGAACGAGTTGACGCTCACATCGGAACAGGCCGCGTGGTTCGCGGAGACGTTCGAGAAGCTGGTCGCGAACGTGGGCCAGGCGGTCCTGGGCAAGCCCCACGTGGTGCGCCTCGCGTTCACAGCGATGCTCGCGGAGGGCCACATCCTCCTCGAGGACGCGCCGGGCACCGGCAAGACGTCCCTGGCCCGCGCGCTGGCCGCGACCGTCCAGGGGACGAACTCCCGGATCCAGTTCACGCCGGACCTGCTTCCCTCGGACGTCACCGGCGTGACCATCTACGACCAGAAGACGCAGCAGTTCGAGTTCCACAAGGGCCCGATCTTCGCCAACATCGTCCTCGCGGACGAGATCAACCGGGCCTCGCCCAAGACCCAGTCCGCGCTCCTCGAGGTCATGGAGGAGTCCCGCGTGACGGTGGACGGTGCCACCTACGAGACCGGGCGGCCGTTCATGGTCATGGCGACCCAGAACCCGATCGAGCAGGCCGGGACCTATCGGCTGCCCGAGGCGCAGCTGGACCGGTTCCTCATCAAGACCTCGATCGGCTACCCGGACCACGCCGCCACCGTGCAGCTCCTGGGCGGCTCGGCGGTGCGCGACCGCTCGCGGGGCCTCTCGCCGATCATCACGACCCAGGCCGTCGCGGAGATGGCGGACCTCGCCGCGGCCAACCACGTCGACCCGGCGGTCCTCGAGTACATCTCCCGCCTCTGCGAGGCGACCCGCGAGGCGTCCGAGACCCGTCTGGGGGTGAGCGTCCGCGGCGCGATCGCGATGGTGCGCGCAGCGAAGGTGTGGGCCGCCGCGTCCGGGCGGAACTTCGTGCTCCCTGACGATGTCAAGGAGCTCGCCGCGGTCGTGTGGACGCACCGTTTCGTCATGGACGCCGAGGCGGAGTTCGCCGGCGTCACGGCCGAGCGCGTGCTCGAGCGCGTCCTGGCCGAGGTGGCCGCACCGCAGTCCCGCGCCGGCGTCTGAACCGACGCCCATGGTGACCTCTGCCGCGCGCGTCCGCGACGCCGTCGTCCGCGCCGCCGTGATCTGGAAGCGCTGGCTGCGCCCCGTCCTCAAGGCCGTGAGCCCGCTCGGCTGGGCCGTCGCGGCCGCCGCTGCCGCCCTCGGCGCCGCCGGTGCCCTGTGGGGCTGGCAGGAGGCGAGCGCCGCCGCGGTGCTCGCTGCGGCTCTGTTCGTCCTCGCCGTCGCGTTCGTGCTGGGCCGCAGCTCCTACGCCGTTTCCCTGGACCTCGCGCGCAGCAGGGTCGCGGTCGGGGACAGCGCTGTGGGCAGCGTCGAGGTGGTCAACACCGCGGCGCGGCCCGTCCTGCCGTCCCTGCTCGAGCTGCCCGTCGGCGCCGCCACCGCCGTCTTCCACCTCCCGCGCCTGCGCCCGGGTGTGCCGCACGAGGACCTCTTCACCATCCCCACGCAGCGGCGCGCCGTGATCGTGGTGGGCCCCGTCCGCTCGGTGCGGGCGGACCCTGTGGGGCTGCTCCGCCGCGAGGTCATGTGGACCGAGCCCGAGGACCTCTACGTCCACCCGCGGACCACCGTGCTGGGGACGTCCGCGGCCGGGTTCATCCGGGACCTCGAGGGCCAGCCCACCAACGAGCTGGCCACCTCGGACGTCTCCTTCCACGCCCTGCGCGAGTACGTGCCCGGGGACGACCGCCGCCACATCCACTGGAAGACCACCGCCCGCACCGGGACCCTCATGGTGCGCCAGTTCGAGGAGACCCGCCGCGCGCACCTCGCCGTGTGCCTCTCCGTGAACCTGGACGAGTACGGCGGCGAGGAGGAGTTCGAGCTGGCCGTCTCGGTGGCCGGCTCGATCGGCCGCCAGGCGGTCGCCGAGCAGCGCGAGCTGAGCGCGATCACCCAGCGGGGCCCGCTGCGCACCGAGAGCGCGCGGCACTTCCTCGACGACCTCACCCGGCTCCAGGGCGCCTCCCTGCGCGCGGGGGCCGTGGACGCAGCGCGCCTCACGGCGGACGCGGTGCCGAACGCCTCGGTGGTGATCCTCGTCCTCGGGTCCCTCGTGCGCCCCGCCCAGCTGCGCGCGGCGGCGGCCATGGTGCCGGTCGGGATCCGCTCGGTCGCGGTGCGCTGCGAGGAGGGCGCCGCTCCCGGGAAGGCCTCGATCGGGGACCTCACGGTGCTCACCGTGGGCTCCCTCGAGGACCTCGGCCCCGTCCTGCGGAAGGCGGCGGCATGACGGCGGCGTCGCGGCCCCGCACGACCGTGGGCAGGCCTGCACGCACGGAGCCGCGGCGCAGCGCCCGGCTGCGCGCCCTCGATTCCGCCGCGGTGCTCGCGCTCACCGCGCTCTCCGCCTTCGGGCTCCACCTCGCCTACGGCGGCGACCTGCGCTATCTCCTCGCGGCGATGGCCGGCGCCGTGCTCGGGCTCGGCGTCGCGTACGCCTCGGCAGCGCTCCGGCTCGGCGTGCTCGTCACGGCCGCGGCTGCCGTGCTCGCCTACCTTCTGGGCGGGGGCTTCGTCGCGACGCCGGACGAGTCGGTGGCCGGATTCCTGCCCTCCCTCGAGTCCCTGCGCACCCTCCTGCTCGGCGTCGTGGTGGCGTGGAAGGACAGCCTCACCGTCGCCGCACCGCTCGGGACGGGTTCGGGCCTCCTCGTGCTCCCGTACCTGGCCTCCTTCGCCGCGGGGCTCGCGGCCGGCCTCGTCGCCTGGCGGCTGCGCGGGCCGTACTGGCCGCTCCTCCCGCTCGCAGCGCTGTTCGGCGTCGGAATCGCGTTCGGCACCAACGAGGCGTTCGCGGCGATGCCGCGGGGGATCGCGTTCGCCGTCGTCGCTGTGCTGTGGGCCTCCGTCCGCCGCAACGCCGCGCGCACGGACCCGTCGCTGCGCGCGTCGGGCGAGACGACCGTGCCGGACGCGGCGGCCGCCCGCACCGCCCAAGTCCGCCGGCTGGGCCTCGGCGCCCTCCTCGTGGCCGCCGCGACGGCCCTGAGCCTCCTCGTGGCGCCCGCCCTCACCGCCGGTGCCCAGCGGGAGGTGCTCCGCGACCGCGTGGTCCCGCCCTTCGACCCGCGCGACTACATCAGCCCGCTCTCGTCGTTCCGCAGCCTCGTCAAGGACCAGCGCAGCGACACGCTCTTCACCGTGACGGGGCTGCCTGAGGGCGCCCGCGTTCGCCTCGCAGCGCTGGACTCCTACGACGGCACTGTGGCGAACGTGGACCAGAGCGGCTCGGGGAGCTTCGCCAAGGTCGGCGAGGCGGCCTCGCTCGCCTCGGGGGACCGCAGCGCGACGGCCGGGCGCACCTACACCCTGGGTGTGACCGTGGGGGACTACTCGGGCTTCTTCGTCCCCGGCGGGCGCACGACGACGGGCATCGCCTTCGCCGATCCCGGCAGTCCCGCGGCGGAGGGACTCTACTTCAACGAGGCCACCGACACAGCCATCACGACCGCGGGCCTCGCCGAGGGCGATGCGTACACGGTCCAGGTGAGCGAGCCGGCACGCCCCGACGACGCGGTCCTCGCCCAGGCGCCCTTCGCGAAGGTCCCGCTGCCCTCGGTCGAGGGGGTCCCGCAGGTCCTCCAGGCCAAGGCCGGGGACATCCTCGGCGACAGCCAGAGCCCCATCGCGAGGGTGCGCACCCTCGAGTCGTACTTCCAGAAGTTCGGTGCGTTCAGCAGCGGCCTCGTCGCCGAGGGCCAGGTGCCGAGCCTGTCCGGGCACGGGGCGGGGCGGCTGCGTGCGATGCTCACGGCCAAGCAGATGGTGGGCGACGACGAGCAGTACGCCGTGGCGATGGCCCTCATGGCCCGGCAGCTCGGGATCCCGGCGCGTGTGGTCATGGGGTTCTACCCCGCGCAGCCTGCACCCGCTGGAGGCCGGCCCGGACAGCCGCTCGAGATCACCGGCAAGGACGTCCACGCGTGGGTCGAGGTGGCGTTCGAGGGGCACGGATGGGTCGCATTCGACCCCACCCCGCCGACGGACAACGTGCCGATCCCGCCGGACCCCGAGGCCCAGTCCAAGCCGCGCCCGCAGGTCCTCCAGCCCCCGCCCCCGCCGCAGGCGCCGGTCGAGCTCCCACCGGACTCGCGCCCGGACGTGCTGGACGAGGAGGAGCGCGAGAACGACCTCTGGCTGTTCCTCGGCCCAATCCTCGCCGTGGTCGGGATCGCGATGGTGCCGCTCGCCGTGCTCGCGCTGCCGCTCATGCTCATCGCATGGCTCAAGCTCCGGCGCCGGCGGCGGCGGTTCGGTGCCGCGCATCCCGCGGACAGGGTGGGCGGCGCGTGGAGCGAGGTCACGAGCTTCGCGGCGGACGCCGGCGCTGCCCTGGACTCCCGGGGTACGCGCCGCGAGAACGCCGCCTCCCTCGGGGACGCCTTCCCCGCGGCGGCAGGCACGACGACGGCGCTGGCCGTGCGCGCGGACGCCGCCGTGTTCGGGGCGGGCCAGCCGAGCGAGGACGAGGTCCGCGCCTACTGGTCCGACATGGACGGCTCTCTCGAGCAGATCCGCGCATCGATGGGCTTCTGGCAGCGCCAGCGGGCCAAGTACTCGCCGCGATCGCTCGTCCTCGAGGCCGGGCTCGCGTCGGCGCTGCGCGGGCGGCGCCGGGGACGGGGGAGGTCATGATCCGCTGTGGCAGGATGGTCCGGCGGGGGGCGCTGCAGGGCGCCGGATGCGGCGCACCCGCGCTGCGTCGAGCACGGGGAATGGTGGCTGATGGTTAATCTCGAGCTGGTCAATGCATCGACGGGTCGGAGGGCGGGTGCGAAGCTCATCGACCTCGCCCTCCTCTGGGTGCTCCAGGGCATCCCCTTCGCGCTCGCATCCAGCGCCGCGCTCGGCCTCTCGGGCAGCCGGTACCCCACAACGGACGACCAGCGCGCGCTGTTCGCCGCCGCCGTCTGGCTCACGGTGGGGTCCGTTCTCGGGCTCGCGCTCTGGATCTTCTCCTGGGCGTGGGAGGCCACCACGGGGAAGACGCCGGGCCAGGCCATGCTCGGGATCCGCACGAGCGGACCCGACGGGCTGGCCCCCGGGTGGGGCAGGGTGTTCGTGAGGAACCTCGTCTTCGGGCTCGTGTGCCTCATCCCGGTCGCCGGGACCGTGCTCGCGCTCGTCTCGAACGCCTTCGACGCCAACGGAAAGCGCCAGGGCTGGCATGACAAGGCCGCGAAGACGTTCGTGTTCGACGTCCGCCTCGGCCGCAACCCGCTCACGAGCGGCGGCATCAACGGGCCCGCCTCGTTCGCGCCGCGGATCGAGCTTCCGCCGGTCCAGCAGGTCGTCTCGCCGGTGGCCGCCGCCTCCGCGGGCCCCGCGCCCGTCATCCCGTCGCCGCCCGCCGCGCCGTCGCCGACTCCTGTGCCTGGGCCGGCCACCGCGCCTGCTCCGGCAGAGTCCATCTCCGCGCCTCCCGCTGCGCCTGCCCATGCTGCGCCTGCCCAGGCTGCTGTACCTGCGGCCGCGACCGCGCCCGTCGCCATCACCCCGCACCCCGACGATGACGTCGCAGCCACGCGTGTCTCCTCCCGGGCAAGGGGACTGCTGGGCCGGGAGGGCGCCGTCTCCGGGATCGACACGGTCCTCAGCTTCAGCGACGGGCGCTCGGTGGCGCTGCGTGGTCCCGTGCTCGTGGGCCGCAACCCGGCCGCCTACGAGGACGAGACCGTCCAGGAGCTGGTCGTCGTGGAGGACCCGGCCAAGAGCGTGTCCAAGACGCATCTCGCCGTCTGGGGCGAGAACGGCCGCGTGTGGGTCCAGGACCGCAAGTCGACCAACGGGACGCGCCTCGTCCGGTCGGACGGCTCGGCGATCGCGGCACCGGCCGGCACACCCGTCGAGGTCGACGCGGGGGACGTCGTCCACTTCGGAGACCACTTCTTCTCGATCGGCAGGTCGCGCGCATGAGCGATGAGGCCGGCGACCCCCGACTGTCCCTCGCGGTCGGCTTCGCCACCGACAGGGGCCTGCGCCGGGAGATCAACGAGGACGCCTTCCTCGCGGCGGACCCCGTCTTCATGGTCGCGGACGGCATGGGAGGGCACGAGGCCGGAGAGCTCGCGAGCCAGCTGTGCGTCGCCACGCTGCGTGAGGCTCCCGCGCTCAGGCCGGGCACGCACAGCGCGACCGCGCAGGACATCCAGCGGACGATCGAGCTCGCCGACCAGCGGATCCGGGACGCCGTGGGCTCCCGGGCCGGCACCACCCTGAGCGGCGCCGTGCTCATCGAGATCTCCGCGGTCCCGTACTGGCTCGTGGCGAACGTGGGGGACTCGAGGACGTACCGGCTCGCGCGCGCCGGAGGCCTCGAGCAGATCAGCGTGGACCATTCGGAAGTGCGCGAGCTCCTGGACGCCGGCCGGATCACCCCGGAGGAGGCGCTCGTGCACCCCCGCCGCCATGTGGTCACGAGGGCGCTCGGCACCGGTGAGGACGCCGAAGCCGACTTCTGGCTGCTCCCCGTCCAGGACGGGGACCGGCTGCTCGTCTGCTCGGACGGCCTCACGTCCGAGATCTGCGACGGCGAGATCCAGGCGATCCTCAGGGGCCACGGGCACCCGCAGGACGCCGCGGAGGCGCTCGTCGACGCCGCGATCCGCGCCGGCGGCAGGGACAACATCACCGTAATCGTCGTGGACGTCCACGACGAGGCCGACGAGCTCGGGCTCCCCGAGACCGCCCCCCGCCTGCGCTCCGACGAGGACACCCTGGACCGCGCGGGCACCACAGAGCCCACGGACGAGCGGGAGGCGGGCCGATGACGGTCGAGCCACTGGAAGGCGGGCCCCTGCGGGAAGCGCCGATGACGACATGCGACTACCGCCCCGGGAAGGGGTGGCTCCTCGTGGCCCGCGGGCCGCTCACCGTCCTCCTCCCTGCGGACGCGGGGGCGCCGCTCGCAGGCCGCCTCTGGGAGATCCTGGGCAGCGGGACCGACCTGTACGGGGTCCTCGACGCCCTCACGGCCGAGTTCGGCTTCGCGCGCCTGCCGGCGTTCGGGATCGCCGAGCGTGCCGATCGGCTGCGGCTCCTCGTGCGAGGTGGCGTCACGGCGGCGGTCACGACGCCGGCCGGCACCGAGTCGCTCAGCGGCGCCGAGGTCGGCACGTGGCTCGAGCGGGGGTTCGCGGACTGGTCCTCGCTCGAGATCACGGGCGCTGCGAGCAGCGAGCCCGCGCTTCCCCTCGCTGCGGGGGCCGTGGCGGCCGCGTCGATGACAGTCTCCGCAGCCCGTGGAGGGACTGAGGCCCGCTACGGGGCCTCCGCGCCCGAGAAGGCCGCTGGGCCCGAGAAGGCGGCAGGGCCCGAGAAGGCGGCAGGGCCCGAGAAGGCGGCAGGGCCCGAGACGCGGGACGCTGTGCCCGAGGCGACGGCTGTGCCTGAGGCGACGGCTGTGCCTGAGGCGACGGCTGTGCCTGAGGCGACGGCTGTGCCTGAGGCGACGATCCTGCCGGATGACGAGACTCTGTCGGCCGGCGCTGCGGTGCCCGTTGGCGCGGTGCCCGTGGGCGAGGCGCCCGCTGGCGCAGGTACTGCTGGACCCGAGGCCCCGGGCGGCGCTCGAGGGTCCGACGGGCCCGTGGATGCGGCGACGGCGGATGACCACGCGACCAGCACGTCGTCGTACGACCTCCTGTGGGGGAACACGGTGGTGCGTTCCGTGGAGGACGCGGCAGTCCGGACCGAAGAGGTCCCCGACGAGGGCGAGGCCGAGACAGCGGCCGACGGGCGGGCGGCCGACGGGCGGACCACCGACGGGCGGGCGGCCGACGAGCAGACGACCGAGGAGCACGTGCGGGCGGAGCAGGCGACGCTCGAGGAGGCACCGGTGGAGCAGCCGGGCTCGTGGACGCCGCCGAGCCTGCTCATCGAGTCCGTGCCGCAGGCGCAGGACGAACAGGGCGGCGAGCGGCGGTCCATCACGTCGGAGCTCTTCGGGGACCACGACGGGGAGACGGTCCTCCGCAGCGACCTCGCGGACATCGGAGCGGATACGCCGGAAGCTGGAGGAGGCGCCGGAGCGGCCGCCCCGGGTGGGACAGGCTCTGCAGCGGCCCCGGGGACGGACCGGGACGAGCGAGGGCAGAGCCCGGTGGGCGCATCGGCCCCGATGCCCAGCGCTGGCGACGACGGCCCACGCGTGCTGGGCCGCGTGTGCCCGCGCGGCCACGCGAACCCGCCGTCGGCTGCCCAGTGCAGCGCGTGCGGGGAGCCAGTGACGGGCGAGGCGCGCGAGGTGCCGCGCCCCGCGCTGGGACGGGTGAGGCTCCCGGGAGGCGAGGCGATCGAGCTGACCCAGCCGCTCGTCGTCGGCCGCCAGCCGTCCGTGTCCCGCGTGGCGAGCGGGGGCATGCCGCGCCTCGTGACGGTCGCGAGCCCCTCGGGGGACATCTCCCGCAACCACCTCGAGGTGCGCCTCGAAGGCTGGCACGTCATGGTCCGCGACCTCAAGGCCACCAACGGCACGGTCGTGGAGAGGGCCGGGCAGTCGCCGCGGCGGCTCGCGCAGGGCGAGATGATGATCGTGCTCGACGGCGACGTGGCCGACCTCGGCGACGGCGTCACCCTCCGCTTCGAGGCGGTGCCGTGAGCTCGAAGCGCCCTCCCGCCCCACCGCCCGAGCTCCCGGGCTTCCGGTACCTGAGCCTGCTCGGCTCCGGCGGGTTCTCGGACGTGTTCCTCTACGAGCAGGACCGGCCGCGCCGCAAGGTCGCGGTCAAGGTCCTCGTCTCGGACCTGCGCACCGAGAGCGCCAGGCGCCAGTTCGAGTCCGAGGCCAACCTCATGGCCCAGCTCTCCTCCCACCCGTACATCGTCACGATCTACGAGGCGCGCACGACCGCGGACGGGCACTCCTACCTCGCGATGGAGTACTGCTCGCGGCCCAGCCTGGACATCCGGTACCGGCGCGAGCGGCTGAGGGTGGACGAGGTCCTCGCGATCGGGGTCCAGGTGGCCTCCGCGGTGGAGACCGCGCACCGGGCGGGGATCGCGCACCGGGACATCAAGCCCGCTAACATCCTCGTCACGGACTACAACCGGCCCGCGCTGACGGACTTCGGGATCTCCGGGACCGTGGAGGGCAGCGGGGACACGGACCTCGGGCTGTCCATCCCGTGGTCCCCGCCCGAGTCGTTCCGCGGCGGGGCGGCGGACGGCGTGCGGCTGGACGTGTGGGCGCTCGGTGCCACCCTGTACACCCTCCTCGCGGGGCGCTCGCCGTTCGTGGTGACGGGCGGGGACAACTCCCAGCGTGCCCTCATCCAGCGCATCCACTCCTCGCCCGTGCCCCCGATCGGCCGGGCAGACGTCCCCACGTCCCTCGAGCTCGTCCTCGCCACGGCGATGGCGAAGTCCCCGGCCGGGCGCTACTCCTCGGCGCACACGCTAGCGCTCGCGCTGCAGAGGATCCAGAGCGAGCTGAGCCTGTCCGTCACCCCCTTCGAGGTGCTGGAGGAGGCCGCGGACGACGACGACCCGGACGCGGGATTCGAGGCGACGCGCGTGCGCGGGGTCGTCTCGATCGACGCCCAGGGCCCGGCGCCCCAGTCTGGGGGCGGGCCCAGGACAGGGGACCGGCGCCAGCCAGGGGCCGGGAACCCGCCAGGAGCCGCGAACCCGCCAGGGGCCGCGAACCCGCCAGGGACTGGGCACCACGCGGGGCCCGGGGGCCAGACGGGGCCCGTCACCCGTCCCGTGCCTCCGCCGGACGACCCGACGGTCGCCCGGCCGGAGCCGGCCGCCGGTTCGCCGGACGAGACGGTGCTCCGCGGCGCCGCGGCCGGCGTCGGAGGCGACGCGACGGTCCTGCGCGGGCATGGTCTGGCCGGCGACGCGACGGTGCTGCGCGGGCAGCCTCCGGGTGGGCATTCCCCGGGAGACGCTGCCGGGGACGCGCCCGAGGAGGCCGGGGCGCGGGAGGCCCGCGGCCGGCGTCGTGCGCTCATCGCGACGGTCGCGGCGGGCGCCGTGCTCGCTGCCGCTGTCATCGCGGGCGCGATCGTGGCCCCGGGCCTCGCCGACCGGCCCGCCCCGGACGCGCCGACCCACAGCGCCCCGCCGGTCGATGCCGCGGACACCGGCGCCGTACCGGACGTCGAGGCGCTCAAGGCGGCGGACGCGGGAGCATCCGTGGCCTTCACGTGGAAGAACCCGGACCCCGAGCCGGGCGACTCCTACCTCGTCTCCGTCCTGCGGCTGACCGGCCAGGAGCCGCCGCGCACCGTGGCCGGCACGAGCGCCACGGTTCCCAAGGAGCCCTCGGGGCCCACGTGCGTGCGGGTCGTGGTCAGGCGCAGCGACGGCTCCGTCGGCGCCATGGACGAGACCGCGCCGAAGGCGTGCCTCCCATGACGCGCGGGGACATGGACCATGGGACGCCGAGGACGGGCGCACCGGGAACGGGCGCACCGGGAACCGGGGCCGCGCGGGCCGGGGACCTCGTCGTCGACTTCTGCGGCGAACTGTACAGACCGCGTCCGGAGGCGGTGTTCGGGATAGGGCGCGAGGGCGACCTCGAGATCGACGACAACCCGTACCTGCACCGGCGCTTCCTCGAGATCACCCACACCGAGGGGATCTGGTGGCTGGCCAACGTCGGCTCGCTGCTGTCCGCGACCGTCGCGGACGTGACCGGCGGCCTCCAGGCGTGGGTGGTGCCGGGGGCGCGGATCCCGCTCGTGTTCGGGCACACGAACGTCGTGTTCACGGCCGGGTCCACGACCTACGAGTTCGCCGTCCGCGTCCGCACGCCCGCGTTCCTCCAGCGCGCCTCGGGGCCGGACCCCGAGGATGCGGCGGGGGACACGACGATCGGGCCCATCACGTTCACGGAGTCCCAGAAGGCGCTCATCGTGGCGCTCGCGGAACCGCTCCTGCGCCGCGACGGGACGGGCCTGAGCTCCATCCCCACCTCCGCCGCGGCGGCGAAGCGGCTCGGATGGGCGCTGACCAAGTTCAACCGCAAGCTGGACAACGTGTGCGACAAGCTCGACCGCGTCGGGGTGGCGGGGCTGCGCGCCGGCGGCGGACGGCTCGCCACGAACCGGCGGGCGCGGCTCGTCGAGCACGCCGTGAGCTCGCACCTCGTGACCGCCGAGGACCTCGCCCTGCTCGACGCCCAGACGCCCGCAACGGAAGGAGACTGATGCGGATCAGGCTCACCCTCAGACGCGATCCCGCACCGGCCGCAGACCTCGCGGTCACCGTGGACGGGCTCGCGACCGTCGGCGACATGGCCCGGGAGCTCTGCCTCGCGGACCCGGCCCGGGCGGGCGCGGGCGCGGGCGCGGCGGACCTCGAGGGCCTCACCCTGAGGATCGAGGAGTCCGTCCTGGCCGGCGGCATGACCGGACGCGTCCTGGACCCCGCGGAGAACCTGCTCGAGTCCGGCCTGAGGCAGGGCTCCACCGTCTCGATCTCGCGGGTCGACCCCCGCGCGGGCAGCACGGGCACTCCGAGGATCGACCGCGGCCCGGCCGCCGCGACCCTCCGCGTGGTCTCCGGGCCGGATGCGGGGGCCGAGTTCTCGCTCCCGGTCGGCGCGAGTGTCCTGGGCCGCGGCGCAGGCGTTGACGTGTCCCTCACGGATCCCCTCGTGTCCAAGCGGCATGCCCGCATCACGGTGGGGGAGACCATCGAGATCGTGGACCTGAACTCGTCCAACGGGCTGGTCATGGACGGCCACACGGTCTCGCGCGCAGCGCTGGCCTCGTCGGACACCGTCACGGTCGGGGACACGGTCCTCTCGGCCGTGGCCCTCGGGCACGGCGCGGGCCGGGGCCAGACGTCCCCGCTCGTGCCGTTCAACCGCTCACCGCGCGTCGTGCCCAGGTTCGCACTGCAGGAGCGCGAGCTGCCCGAGGGGCCGCAGCGGCCCCGGATGCAGCCGTTCCCGCTCGTCATGCTCCTCGTGCCCATCGCGATGGGGGCGGTGCTGTTCGCCGTCCTGCAGAACGCGCTCTCCATCATCTTCATGGCCATGATGCCGCTCTTCGCGGTGGGCATGTGGCTCGAGTACCGACGGCAGGCCAAGAAGGAGCTGCGCGAGGAGACAGCCCTCTTCGAGGAGCGGCTCGCGGAGGCCGCCCGCCAGATCACCGGACTGCAGACCCTTGAGAGGGCCGTCCGGCTCCAGGAGGCGCCGTCCGTGGCGGAGACGGTGGACTCCGTCTACCGGCTCGGGCCGCTGCTGTGGACCCATGCCCCCGAGCACCGGGAGTTCCTCACGGTGCGCCTCGGCCTTGGAACCGCCCCGAGCAGGGTCAGGATCGTCGCACCGCCTCAGAACCAGACGCTGCCCGAGTTCACCCGCCGCCTGCACGAGGCGGTCGAGCGCTTCTCGGACCTCGAGGCCGTTCCCATCACGGCGAGCCTGCGCCAGGGCGGCGGGCTCGGAGTCGCCGGCCCGCGCGGGCTCGTCGAGGACATCGCCCGCGGGATCGTGCTGCAGATCGCCGGCCTCCACTCGCCCGCCGAGGTGGCGATCGCCGGTCTCGCCTCGCACGCGTCCAAGGAGCGCTGGGACTGGCTCCAGTGGCTCCCGCATGTCGGCTCGCCGCACTCGCCGCTCGCCGGGGACCACCTCGCCGCCGGCTCCGCGGCCGGCACCCTCCTGCTCACACGGCTCGAGGAGCTCCTCGCCGTCCGCCTCCGGGAAGCGGACGGCGCGCCCCGCGGACGCCGCGGCCCCCTCGCAGGAGATCACGAGGGGATGGACGAGCCCACCGTGCCGAGCGTCGTCGTCGTCATCGAGGACGATGCCCCCGTGGACCGGGGCCGGCTCACGCGCCTGGCCGAGCTCGGCCCCGACGCCGGCATCCACGTGGTGTGGGTCGCCGCGAGCGCCGAGCAGCTCCCGCAGTGCTGCCGCGACTTCATTGTGGTCGACGCCGGGCACGGCGCCACGAGCGGGCATGTCCGGCTCGGCCGCCACACGCACCCCGTGAGCTGCGAGAGCGTGGACGAGGCACTCGCCGTCCAGCTCGGCCGCATGCTCACCCCCATCGTGGACGTGGGCAAGCCGGTCGACGACGACTCCGACCTCCCGCGGTCCGTGAGCTACGTGACGCTCGCCGGGGCGGAGATCGCCGACGACCCGGGAGCGGTCGCGGAACGCTGGCAGCAGTCCAACTCCGTGCGCGCCACCGCAGTGGCCCAGCCCAAGGCCAAGGGCACGCTGCGTGCGCTCGTCGGCTCCAAGGGCGTGGAGCCGTTCTTCCTCGACCTCAAGAACGAGGGCCCGCACGCGCTCGTGGGCGGCACCACGGGCGCGGGCAAGTCCGAGTTCCTGCAGTCGTGGGTGCTCGGCATGGCCAGCGCGTACAGCCCGGACCGGGTGACCTTCCTCTTCGTGGACTACAAGGGCGGCGCGGCCTTCGCAGAGTGCGTCGACCTCCCGCACACGGTGGGGCTCGTGACGGACCTCTCGCCTCACCTCGTGCGCCGGGCGCTCACGTCCCTGCGCGCCGAGCTGCACTACCGCGAGCACCTGTTCAACCGGAAGAAGGCCAAGGACCTCCTCGCCATGGAGCGCGCCGCGGACCCGGAGACGCCCCCGTACCTCGTGATCGTCGTCGACGAGTTCGCCGCCCTCGCCGCCGAGGTGCCGGAGTTCGTGGACGGGGTGGTGGACGTGGCCGCGCGCGGCCGCTCGCTCGGGCTGCACCTCATCCTCGCCACCCAGCGCCCCGCGGGCGTGATCAAGGACAGCCTGAGGGCCAACACGAACCTGCGCATCGCGCTGCGCATGGCGGACGAGGCGGACTCCGAGGACATCCTCGGGGAGAAGACCGCCGCATCCTTCGACCCGGGCATCCCCGGCCGCGGCGCGGCCAAAACGGGGCCGGGGCGGATCCAGGGCTTCCAGACCGGGTACGCCTCCGGATGGACCACGGAGGAGCCCGCGGAACCCCGCATCGACATCGTGGAGATGGACTTCGGCTCGGGCCAGGCCTGGGAGCGGCCGGCCGCGGACGCCCTGGGCGCGGACCCTGGGGCCGGGGCGCGGACCGAGGGCCCGAACGACATCGCCCGCATGGTCGCCGCGATCTCGTCCGCGGCGGACCGCACGGGCATCTCCCTGCCCCGCAAGCCTTGGCTCGCCGAGCTCGCGCACACGTACGACCTCGCGCGGCTGCCCAACCCTCGCACGGACGAGAGGCTCCTGCTCGGCGTGGTGGACGACCCCGCCCGCCAGAGCCAGCCCACGTTCTCGTACGAGCCCGACCGGGACGGCAACCTCGCCCTGTACGGCACGGGCGGCTCCGGCAAGTCCGCCGCGCTGCGCACCGTCGCGGTGGCCGCGGCGGTCACGGTGCGCGGCGGCCCGGTCCAGGTCTACGGGATCGACGCGGGCTCGCGCGGCCTGCACATGCTCGAGGGCCTGCCGCACGTCGGCGCCGTCATCGACGCGGACGACACCGAGCGGGTCGGGCGGCTCATGCGCCGCCTCGGCGCACTCGTCGACGAGCGCTCCGAGCGCTACGCCGCGGCCCGCGCAGGCAGCGTGGGCGAGTACCGGCGCCTCGCTGGCGCCCCCGACGAGGCGCGCATCATCGTCCTCATCGACGGCATGGGCGCCTTCCGCGAGCTCTACGAGTACTCCTCGGACAGCGCCGTGTTCGACCTCCTCACGCAGCTCGCCTCGGACGGCCGGGCCGTGGGCGTCCACCTCGTCATGACCGGGGACCGCACCACGTCCATCCCCGCATCGATCGCGTCCTCGGTGCAGAAGCGGATCGTCCTGCGCATGACCGGGGAGGACGACTACATGATGTTCGGCGAGCCCAAGGACGTCGTGACCCCGCAGTCGCCGCCCGGGCGCGGCGTCGTCGGGGGCCTCGAGGTGCAGCTCGCGATCCTCGGCGGCAACGCGAACGTCGCCCTCCAGGCGCGCGAGATCGGGCGGCTCGCCGCTGCCATGCGGCGTCAGGGCGTGCCCGAGGCGCCGGGCGTGCAGAACCTGCCGGACGTCGTCCTCGGCGCTGAGCTGCCCGCGGACGGCGGGCGCGTGCCCCTCGGGATCGAGGACGCGAGCCTCGAGCCGCTGTGGGTGGACCCCTCAGGTGCGTTCCTCCTCGCGGGGGCGCCGGGCTCCGGGCGCACGACGGCGCTCGTCGCCCTCGCGGCAGGGCTGCGGCGGGTGCGGCCCGGGGTGCGGCGTGTGTACGTCGGGGCGAGGAAGTCCGCGATCGCGTCGCTTCCCCTGTGGGACGCCTCCTATACGGGAGAGGACGCCGTGGCGCAGGCCGCCGAGGAGCTCCAGCTCGACGTGGGGACCCGCGAGTTCGCGCTCTTCGCCGAGGGGATCGCCGACTTCGACTCGACCCTGGCCGAGAGCGCCCTCACGGGGCTCGTGACGGCGATGGACCGCGAGGGACTGTGGGTGGTGGGGGAGGCCGAGACCTCCGCGTGGAGCTCCGCGTGGAGCCTCTCGCAGCCCTTCAAGAACGGCCGGCGGGGCCTGCTGCTCAACCCCGGCGAGCATGACGGCGACTCGCTCCTGAACACCTCCCTGGGCCGCATCCGCAGCCCGCAGTACGTGCCCGGTCGCGGCTACTACGTGGCGCGCGGGCGGGCCTCGAAGGTGCAGACGGCGTTCGAGGACCTCGCAGGGCTGGCGCGGGGGTAGGGCAAGATAGTTCCCGTGAGCCCTGAACCCGCGCAGCCTGAGACCGAGACCACGAGCCAGCCCGACGCCGTCGTGCCCTCTGCCTCCCTCCGCGAGGAGTACGAGGCGCTCGCCGACGAGGTGCGCCGCCACCGCGCCCTGTACTACAACCAGGACGCGCCGGAGATCTCGGACGCCGAGTTCGACGAGCTCTTCCGCCGCCTCGAGGAGTTCGAGGCCCTGCACCCGGAGCTCGTCTCGAACGACTCGCCCACGCAGGAGGTGGGCGGCGCGGCGACCTCGGCGTTCGCGCCGGTCGAGCACCTCGCGCGCATGTACAGCCTCGAGGACGTCTTCTCGGTCGATGAGCTCGAGGCGTGGGTGCGCCGCGCCGAGGCCAGCGTCGCCGCGCTCGGCCTGCCCGCGGCGAAGTGGCTCACGGAGCTCAAGATCGACGGCCTCGCCGTCAACCTGCTCTACCGCGACGGCGAGCTGGTCCGGGCCGCGACCCGCGGCGACGGCCGCACGGGCGAGGACGTGACGCACAACGTGCGCACCATCAAGGACATCCCGCAGCGGCTCGCCGGCACCGGCCACCCCGCCGAGGTGGAGATCCGCGGCGAGGTGTACATCCCCACGAAGGCATTCAACGAGTTCAACGACGCGCTCATCGCCGAGGGCAGGGCGCCGCTGGCCAACCCGCGCAACGCCGCCGCGGGCTCGCTGCGGCAGAAGGACCCCGCGGAGACGGCGAAGCGGCCGCTGAGCATGTTCGTCCACGGCATCGGCGCGCGCGACGGCCTCCCGGCCGCGAGCCAGGCCGAGGCCTACGCGCTGCTGACGTCCTGGGGCCTGCCCACGAGCCCCTACGCCGAGGTGCTGGGCTCCTACGAGGAGGTCCTGGCCTTCATCGAGCAGTACGGGGCGAAGCGGCACAGCCTCATCCACGAGATCGACGGGATCGTGGTCAAGGTCGACGACTTCGCCACCCAGCGCGCGCTCGGGCACACCTCCCGCGTCCCGCGCTGGGCGGTCGCGTTCAAGTACCCGCCCGAGGAGGTCCACACGAAGCTCCTCGACATCCGCGTCAACGTGGGCCGCACGGGCCGCGTGACCCCGTACGGCGTCATGGACCCGGTCAAGGTGGCCGGCTCGACCGTGGAGATGGCCACGCTGCACAACCAGGACGTGGTCAAGGCCAAGGGCGTCAAGATCGGCGACATCGTCGTGCTGCGCAAGGCCGGGGACGTCATCCCGGAGATCGTGGGGCCGGTGCTCGCGCTGCGGGAGAAGCAGGACCCGCCGGTGCGGGACTTCGTGATGCCCACCGAGTGCCCCTCGTGCGGGACCACGCTGGCCCCCTCGAAGGAGGGCGAGGTGGACATCCGCTGCCCCAACGCCCGCTCGTGCCCCTCGCAGCTGCGCGAGCGCGTGTTCCACCTCGCCGGGCGTGGCGCGTTCGACATCGAGGCGCTGGGCTGGGAGGCCGCGATCGCGCTCACCCAGCCGGCCGCGCCCGAGGTCCCTCCGCTGACCGACGAGGCCGGCATCTTCGACCTCGCCCCGGAGGACCTGCGCGAGGTCATGATCCGCCGGGAGAAGCGCTCCAAGGGCGTGGCCACGGGGGAGTGGGAGCTCGTCCCGTACTTCTGGACCAAGCCCACGGCCAAGACCCCCTCGAAGCCCAGCGCGAACACCGAGAAGCTGTTCCGCGAGCTAGAGAAGGCCAAGTCCCAGCCGCTGTGGCGCGTGCTCGTGGCCCTCTCGATCCGGCACGTCGGCCCCACCGCCTCGCGCGCCCTCGCGACGCGGTACGGCTCGATGGACGCGCTCCGGGCGGTCCTCGCGGCGCCCGACGCGCGCGAGCAGCTCTCCGACGTGGACGGCGTGGGCCCGATCATCGCTGACGCGCTCATCGAGTGGTTCGCCGAGGACTGGCACACCGCGATCGTGGACCGCTGGAAGGCGGCAGGCGTCGTCATGGCGGACGCGCACGACGAGAACGTGCCCCGCACGCTCGAGGGGCTCACCGTGGTCGTGACCGGCACGCTCGAGGGCTTCTCGCGGGACGAGGCCAAGGAGGCCATCATCGTCCGCGGCGGCAAGGCCTCCGGGAGCGTCTCGAAGAAGACCGACTACGTGGTGGCAGGCGAGAGCGCCGGCTCGAAGCTGGACAAGGCCGAACAGCTCGGCGTCCGCGTCCTCGACGAGGACGGCTTCCGCGCGCTCCTCGCGGAGGGGCCTGCGGGCGTGGGAGGTGCGGCCGGCGTGGGCTATTCCGTGCCCGAGGGCGCCGCTTCCAGCGGGGAGGCCGCTTCCACCGGGGAGGCCGCCGCGGATACTGCAGCCGACGAGGACGAGATCGCGGCCGCCATCGGCGAGGCCGAGGAGGACGCATGAGCATGGGCCCGCAGCACTCCGACGGCCCCCTGGACGCCCTCCTCGCGACGGCCCGCCGCGCCGCGGCGGCGGGGGCGGCCGTCCTCGCGGCCCGCGACCCGGGGATGCTCGCCGCCGAGGACGCCGGCCAGGAGACCAAGAGCTCCGGGAGCGACTGGGTCACGGCGTTCGACCTCGCCGCAGAGAAGGCCGTCCGCCGGGTCCTCGCCGAGGAGCGCCCGCATGACACGGTGACGGGCGAGGAGCAGGGCACCACCCGCACCGAGCGCCCGAGCGGCTTCCGCTGGTCGATCGACCCCCTCGACGGGACGACGAACTTCATCCGGGACATCGTCTACTACGGCACGAGCGTGGCCGTGGCCGATTCCGACGGCAGGTGGCTGGCCGGCGTCGTGCATGCGCCCGCCCTGGGCCGTGAGTACTGGGCGGTGCGCGGAGGCGGCGCATGGCGCAGCGACCGGGGCGGGCAGCCCCGGCGGCTCGAGGGGCCGGTGCCGGGGCGCGACGCGGAGGGCTCGGCGCTCCTCGCCACAGGCTTCAGCTACGACCCGGCCGTGCGGGCCGAACAGGCGGAGGCCATGGCCGCCCTCATGGACGGCTTCGGGGACATGCGCCGGCTCGGCTCGGCCGCCCTGGACCTGTGCCTCGTGGCGGACGGAACGCATGACGCCTACGGCGAGCGGGGCCTCAACGAGCACGACTTCGCCGCCGGTGCCCTCATCGCCGAGGAGGCCGGGTGCTGGGTGCGCCGGCCCGCGCTCACGAGCACGCTCGAGGGCGGCCCGTCCGACGACGAGCGCCTCGCCGCGTGGACGTGCGCGGGCGGGATCGAGTTCTCCGGGAGGTTCCCTGCCGGTGGCTGAGCGGAACGCCCCGGAGGGGACGCGCGGGCCCGCGGTGCGCGAGGCGGCGCCGGCGGACTACCCCGAGATCGCCCGGATCACGCGGGACGCCTACCTCGGCGCTGGCTACTTCGAGGGCCCCGAGCACCCCTACATGGTCCAGATCGAGGACGTCGCGTACCGGGCGGCCCGGGGCACCGTCCTCGTCGCGGAGCGGGCGGGGCGCATCGTCGGCTCGGTGACCGTGATGGCCCACGGCGACGGGTTCGACCAGGTCGCGCGCGAGGGCGAGTTCGAGTTCCGCCTGCTCGTCGTCGATCCCGGCGTGCAGCGCACGGGGGCCGCCACAGCCCTCGTGGACGACGTCGAGGCGCGGGCCAGGCGCGCGGGCGCGTCCGCCGTCGTGCTCACCACCGGGCCGGACTGGGACGCCGCCCACGCGCTGTACGCGCGGCTCGGGTACAGGCGCGCCCCCGAGCTGGACTGGCCGGTGCCGGGCGCGGACATCATGCTGCAGGTCTACCGCAAGGCCCTCTGAGCCAGGAATCCTGCACACGCCGGCCTCCTCCGGACGGAACGGCTGGTGCGGGAGCCGCGGCAGCGCGCCGTCGTCCGCGCGCCGCGACTAGACTGGACGGCGAACCTTCTGCACCCACTTCACAGGGAGATCCATGGCTGAGATCACTCGCGACGACGTTGCGCACCTCGCGCAGCTCGCGCGGATCGAGATGAGCGAGGCGGAACTCGACAAGATGGCGGGCGAACTGGCCCACATCGTCGACGCCGTCAAGAGCGTGAGCGAGGCCGCTGGCCCCGACGTCCCGGCCACGAGCCACCCGATCCCGCTGAGCAACGTCTTCCGCGAGGACGTGGTCGGTCACGTCCTGACCCCCGCCGAGGCGCTCTCCGGCGCCCCCGACTCGGACGAGGACCGCTTCAGGGTCCCGGCCATCCTGGACGAGGAGTAAGCCATGACCGAGAAGAACCTCAACGAGCTGATCACGTCCAGCGCCTCCGTCCTCGCCGAGCGTCTCGCCGCGAAGGAGGTCTCCTCCGAGGAGGTCACCCGCGCGCACCTCGACCGCATCGCCGAGGTCGACGGCGGGGAGCGCGGCGTCCACGCCTTCCTGCACGTCAACACCGAGGAGGCGCTCGCCGTCGCCCGCGAGGTGGACTCGATCCGCGCCGCCGGCGGGGACGACGCCCCCGCCCTCCACCCGCTCGCGGGCGTCCCGATCGCGATCAAGGACCTCATCGTCACGGTCGGCCAGCCCACGACGGCCGGCTCGCGCATCCTCGAGGGGTGGCACAGCCCCTACGACGCGACCGTGATCAAGAAGATCCGCGCCGCGAAGCTGCCGATCCTCGGAAAGACCAACCTCGACGAGTTCGCGATGGGCTCCTCGACCGAGCACTCGGCCTTCGGCCCCACCCGCAACCCGTGGGACCTCGACCGGATTCCCGGCGGCTCCGGCGGCGGCTCCGCAGCTGCGGTCGCGGCGTTCGAGGCTCCGCTCGCGCTCGGCACCGACACGGGCGGCTCGATCCGCCAGCCCGGCGCCGTGACCGGCACGGTCGGCGTCAAGCCCACCTACGGGGCCGTGTCCCGCTACGGCGCGATCGCCATGGCCTCGTCGCTGGACCAGATCGGCCCCGTGTCCCGCACGGTGCTCGACTCGGCCCTGCTCCAGGAGCTCGTCGGCGGGCACGACCCCTTCGACTCGACCTCGCTGGCCGACCCGTTCGACACGCTCGTGGCCGCCGCGAAGTCCGGCGCCGGGAGCGGTCTCGAGGGGCTGCGCATCGGCGTCGTCCAGGAGCTCGGGGGCGAGGGCTACCAGGCCGGCGTCGAGAACCGGTTCCACGAGGCACTCGAGCTCCTCAAGGGCGCGGGTGCGCAGATCGTCGAGGTCTCGTGCCCCAACTTCAAGTACGCCCTGGGGGCCTACTACCTCATCATGCCGAGCGAGGTCTCGAGCAACCTCGCGAAGTTCGACGGCGTCCGGTACGGCCTGCGGGTTCTGCCGCAGGACGGCCCGATGACGATCGAGCGCGTCATGGCCGCGACCCGCGCCGCCGGGTTCGGCGACGAGGCCAAGCGCCGCATCATCCTCGGCACCTACGCCCTCTCGGCCGGCTACTACGACGCCTACTACGGCTCGGCCCAGAAGGTCCGCACGCTCATCCAGCGCGACTTCGACGCCGCGTTCGCCCAGGCCGACGTGCTCATCTCCCCGACGGCGCCCACCACGGCGTTCCGCCTCGGCGAGAAGCTCGACGACCCGCTCGCGATGTACCTCAACGACGTCGCGACGATTCCCGCCAACCTGGCCGGCGTCCCGGGCCTGTCCCTGCCGGGCGGCCTGGCCGACGAGGACGGCCTGCCCGTGGGCATCCAGCTCCTCGCCCCGGCTCGCGAGGACGCCCGCCTCTACCGCGTCGGCGCCGCGCTCGAGTCGCTGCTCGAGGCGCAGTGGGGCGGCCCGCTGCTCGCGAAGGCCCCGTCATTGACGGCTGCCACTGCTGCGACGGCCGCGACGACCGAAGGAGTGAAGTAGAGATGGCTTCCACTGACGAGATCCTGACCTTCGAGACGGCCATGGAGCGCTTCGACCCGGTCCTCGGCTTCGAGGTCCACGTCGAGCTCAACACCAAGACGAAGATGTTCTCCTCGGCACCGAACGCGTTCGGCGACGACCCGAACACGAACGTCAACGAGGTGGACCTCGGCATGCCCGGCGTCCTGCCAGTCGTGAACAAGGCGGCCGTGGAGTCGAGCATCAAGATCGGCCTGGCCCTCAACTGCCAGATCGCCGAGTCCTGCCGCTTCGCCCGGAAGAACTACTTCTACCCAGACACGCCGAAGAACTTCCAGACGTCCCAGTACGACGAGCCGATCGCGTTCGACGGCTGGATCGACATCGAGCTCGAGGACGGGACGGTGTTCCGGGTCGAGATCGAGCGCGCGCACATGGAGGAGGACGCCGGCAAGCTCACCCACATGGGAGGCGCGACCGGCCGCATCCAGGGCGCCGACTACTCGCTCGTGGACTACAACCGCGCTGGCGTCCCGCTCGTCGAGATCGTCACGAAGCCGATCGTCGGCGCCGGCTCCCGGGCGCCTGAGCTGGCCCGCGCGTACGTCTCGGCGATCCGCGAGATCGTGAAGAACCTCGGCGTCTCGGACGCGCGCATGGAGCGCGGCAACGTCCGCTGCGACGCGAACGTCTCGCTCATGCCGAAGGGCACCACGACGTTCGGCACGCGCTCGGAGACGAAGAACGTCAACTCGCTGCGCAGTGTCGAGCATGCCGTGCGCTTCGAGATCCAGCGCCACGCAGCCGTCCTCTCGGCGGGGGAGAAGGTCACGCAGGAGACGCGCCACTGGCACGAGGACACGCGCACGACGACGGCCGGCCGCCCCAAGAGCGACGCCGACGACTACCGCTACTTCCCGGAGCCGGACCTCGTCCCGGTGGTCCCGAGCCGCGAGTGGGTCGAGGAACTGCGCGCGACCCTCCCCGAGCCGCCGGCAGAGCGCCGCAAGCGGCTCAAGGAGGCCTGGGGCTACGCCGACGCCGAGTTCCGCGACGTGGTCAATGCCGGCGTCATGGACGCGATCGAGGAGACCATTGCCGCGGGCGCGTCCCCGCAGGCGGCGCGCAAGTGGTGGATGGGCGAGATCGTGGGCCGCGCCAAGACGGCCGACGTCGACCCGGCCGAGCTCGGCGTCACGCCGGCTGCGATCGTCGAGCTCAACGGGCTCGTCGAGGGCGGCAAGCTCAACAACAGGATGGCCGGCCAGGTGCTCGACGGCGTGGTCGCCGGCGAGGGCACCCCGACCGAGGTCATGGAGGCCCGCGGCCTCGTGCTCGTCTCCGACGACGGTCCCCTCCTCGAGGCCATCGACGCCGCCCTCGCCGCCCAGCCCGACGTCGCGGACAAGATCCGCGGCGGCAAGGTCCAGGCCGTCGGCGCGATCGTGGGCGGGGTCATGAAGGCCACGCGCGGGCAGGCCGACGCCGGCCGCGTCCGCGAGCTCATCCTCGAGAGGCTCGGCGTCAGCGCCTAGCAGCGCCCGCGCACGACGGCGCCTCCTCCTTTCGGGTCTTCGGAACCTTCTGGCGGGGGCGCCGCGTGCGTATTCTGGCGCCGTGACCGCCTCATCGAGCCCCCTCATCCAGTACCACGCGACCGTCCTCGGGAGCCCGGACCCGCAGGCCGCGGTGAGGTTCTACGCGAATCTCCTCGGCTGGGAGATCGGCAATGACGAGCGGGACTGGTGCACCCTGCGCAACCCGGCCGGCGGGCCGGGCCTGTCCTTCCAGCTCGAGGAGGACTTCGCGAGGCCTGCTTGGCCGGAGCAGCCGGGGGAGCAGCAGATGATGATGCACCTCGACCTCCTCGTCGGGGACCTCGGGAAGGCTGCCGCCCACGCAGAGTCCTGCGGGGCGGAGCGGGCCGCCCACCAGCCGCAGGACGACGTCCTCGTGTTCACCGACCCGGACGGCCACCCGTTCTGCCTGTTCGAGAAGTGAGCCTGCTCGGGCACCACGGGCGTGCCGAAGGAGTCCGGCGAGGCCCGGGATTCCAGGCACGCGATCGGAGGTGCCCAGCTGGAGACACCGCCTTGCCCGCGCCCTACCCTTGAGGCATGGACGTCGCAGCATCGCTGCGCCATGCAGTCCGGAGGCACCCCGTGCTGAGCGCCACGGCAGGAATCGTGGCGGCCGCAGCCTTGGCCATTGCGCTGTACCTCTTCCAGCCGTGGCGGCTCTTCACGAGTTCGACGCTCGTCGAGGCAGTGCCCACAGCCACCGCGCCGGCCACCCCGCCTGCCGCGGACGCCCCCACCGGCGGGCCGACCACTGCGTCGTCTGGCAAGGCCCCGGCCACCTCCGCCCCGCCCGCGGCCACCTCTGTCCCGTCCCCGGCCACCTCCGCCCCGCCCGCGGGCCCGCGGGTCCTCGCCCGGGGCCAGGTCATCAGCCACGAGCACCCGAGCTCGGGAACGGCCATCATCCTCGAGCTGCAGGACGGCTCCCGGATCCTGCGCTTCGAGGGCCTCGACACGTCAGACGGCCCGGACCTGCGCGTCTGGCTCACGGATGCGCCCGTCATCGAGGGCCCCGCGGGCTGGCACGTGTTCGACGACGGGCGGTACCTGGATCTGGGCGAGCTCAAGGCCAACAAGGGCGACCAGAACTATGCGATCCCCGCCGAAGCGGATCTGGGCGATCTCACGTCGGTCTCGGTGTGGTGCCGGCGCTTCGCGGTGTCGTTCGGCGCGGCATCGCTCGCGGCGGCGTAGGGTTCAGCGCCCCTCGGCCTCGGCCACGAGCTCGCCCACGAGCGCCCGGAGCGCTTCTGCGACCATGCGGACCGAGCGGCGCCTGGCGTTCTCGGGCCGCACGAGCAGGTCGATGCTGCGGTGGGTCGCGATGCCCGAGAGAGGCCGCAGCACCACCCCCGCGGGCAGTCCGATCGCCGCGGTATACCGGGGGAGCAGGCCCAGGACGCCCCCGCCGGCCACGATCGCGGCCACGGTCGAGTAGTCGTTGACCCGGTGCGCCACCTCGGGTGCGAGGCTCGCCACCGCCCCGATCGCAGCGAGGACGTCCGCGGGCGAATACCCCGCCCGGCTCGAGACCCAGCGCTCGCCCGCGACGTCCTGCGGGGCGAGCGCGCCCTGGGCGGCGAGCGGGTGACTGGCCGGGAGGGCCACATCGAAGGGCTCGCGGACGAGGGGGACCACCTCGAGGCGGTCCGCCGGCCAGCCTTCGCTGTGCGCCATGCGATGGGCCAGGACGATGTCGTACCTTCCGGTGAGCGCCGGGAAGCCGTGCTGCGGCACGTCCTCGTCCGCGAGCCGCAGCCGGGGCACGCGGGGTGCGGGCCCGGCGTCGTGCGCGCCAGCCACCTCCTCCTGCGCGAGCCGAGCAGCGAGGCGGCCGAAGAGCGCCTGCGCGGCGGAGTGGAAGGCGCTCACGCTCACCGTGCCGGCGGGGTCCTCGTGGTAGGCGCCGATCGCCGCGCGCGCGTCCGCCATGGCGCGCACGACGGCGCCGCCCGCCTCCGCGAGCACCCTCCCCGCATCGGTGAGCACGAGGGTGCGGCCCTCCTTGCGCGTGAGCGGCACCCCAGCGCTGCGGGCGAGGAGCGCGAGCTGCTGGGAGACGGCCGAGGGGGTGACCATGAGCTCGTCGGCCACCGCCTTGACGCTTCCGAGCTCCCCGAGCTCGCGGAGGATCTGCAGCTGCCGGACATCCATGCCCCAAGGATAAGCAGAAGCTAAACCATCTGTTGAGAAGGAAGCGGTTGTTCTAAGCCGTCGGCTGGCCTTGAATGGGCTCATGAAAGCCCTCTACAAGCCCGCCCCCGGCGCCGGCTTCGAGTTCACCGAGCGTCCTGAGCCGGAGGCCGGGCCCGCCGAGGTCAAGATCCGCGTCCTCGCCGCCGGCATCTGCGGGACGGACCTCCACCTGCAGTCCTGGGACGCCTCTGCACAGGCCATGGCCAGTGCGCCGTTCATCCCCGGCCACGAGTTCTTCGGCGAAGTGGTCGAGGTGGGCGAGGACGTCCGGGACGTCAGGGTCGGCGACCGCGTCTCGGGCGAGGGCCACGTCGTGTGCGGCGTGTGCCGCAACTGCCGCGCGGGGCGCCGCCAGATGTGCATCCACACCGTGAGCGTGGGCATCCAGCGGGACGGGGCGTTCGCCGAGTACGTCGTGATCCCGGAGACCAACGTCTGGGTGCACCGCGACCCGTCCATCACCCCCGAGCTCGGCGCGGTCTTCGACCCCTTCGGCAACGCCGTCCACACGGCCCTGAGCTTCCCGCTCGTGGGCGAGGACGTCCTCATCACCGGGGCTGGGCCGATCGGCCTCATGGCCATCTCGGTGGCCCGCCACGCCGGCGCCCGCAAGATCGCGATCACGGACGTCTCCGCCCCGCGCCTCGCCCTCGCGCGGCTCATGGGCGCGGACCTCGCCGTGGACGTCTCCACCATGACCCTCGAGGACGCCCAGCGGGAGCTGGGCATGGTGGAGGGCTTCGACGTGGGGTTCGAGATGTCCGGGCGGCCCTCGGCACTGCAGGGGATGATCGAGAACATGAACCACGGCGGCCGGATCGCCATGCTCGGCCTGCCGGCCGGGCCCGCGGAGATCGACTGGGGCAAGGTGGTCACGCACATGCTCACCCTCAAGGGGATCTACGGCCGCGAGATGTACGAGACCTGGTACGCGATGAGCGCCATGCTGTCCTCCAACCCCGTGCTCCGGCGCAACATCGCCGCAGTGGTCACGGACGTCCTCCCGGCCGCGCGCTGGGAGGAGGGTTTCGAGACCGCCCGGTCCGGCAGGGGCGGCAAAGTGGTGCTGGACTGGTCGGGCGTCTGAGCCGGGTCCGGGAGAACGCGAGAAGAGGAGACACAGGATGTTCACGACAGTCAGGGACCAGCTCGCCGCAGAGCTCGCCGAGATCCGCGCCGCGGGGACGTTCAAGGAGGAGCGCCACATCGACTCGCCGCAGTCGGCGCACATCCAGGCCGGCCCGCTCGGGCAGCCGGCGGGGGAGGTGCTGAACTTCTGCGCCAACAACTACCTCGGCCTCGCCGACCACCCCGACCTCATCGCCGAGGCCAAGCGCGCCCTCGACGAGCGCGGCTTCGGCATGGCGTCCGTCCGGTTCATCTGCGGCACCCAGGACGCCCACCTCGAGCTCGAGGCCCGCGTCTCGCAGTTCCTCGGCACCGAGGACACCATCCTCTTCGGAAGCTGCTTCGACGCCAACGGCGGGGTGTTCGAGGCGATCCTCGGGCCGCAGGACGCGGTCATCTCCGACGCGCTCAACCACGCCTCGATCATCGACGGCATCCGCCTGTGCAAGGCCGCCCGCCTGCGGTACGCGAACCGGGACATGGGCGAGCTCGAGGCGCGCCTGCAGGAGGCCGCGGCGATGCACGACGGCGCCGGCGCACGCCGGGTGCTCATCGTCACCGACGGCGTGTTCTCGATGGACGGCTACCTCGCCCCGCTGGACGAGATCTGCGGCCTCGCCGAGAAGTACGGCGCGATGGTCATGGTGGACGACTCCCACGCGGTCGGCTTCATGGGCGCCACCGGGGCGGGGACCCCTGAGCACGCGGGCGTGTCCGACCGCGTGGACGTCTACACGGGCACGTTCGGCAAGGCCCTCGGCGGCGCCTCCGGCGGGTACGTCTCGGGCCGCGCCGAGATCGTGGCGCTCCTGCGCCAGAAGGCCCGCCCGTACCTCTTCTCCAACTCGGTGGCCCCGGCGATCGTCGCCGCGACCCTGCGTGCGCTCGACCTCGTGGCCGGGTCCGGCGAGCTCCGCGCCCGGCTCTTCGAGAACGCCGCGCTGTTCCGGCGCCGCATGGGCGAGGAGGGGTTCGAACTGCTGCCCGGCGAGCACGCGATCGTGCCGGTGATGTTCGGGGACGCAGCGCTCGCGGGCCGCATCGCCGCCGGGATGCTCGCCCACGGCGTGTACGTCACGGCGTTCTCGTACCCCGTGGTGCCCAAGGGCCAGGCGCGCATCCGCGTCCAGCTCTCGGCAGCGCACACGCCGGACGACGTCGAGGCGGCCGTCCGCGCGTTCGTCGCCGCGCGCGAGGCTGTCTCCGCCGGCGGACCGGCTGACCACGAAACGGCGGCCCGCGCGGAGTAGGGTGGCGCTCATGACGGGCACCAACAGCTACGGAAGCGCCAACGATGTCGACGTCCTGATTGTGGGAGGCGGGATCGCGGGCCTCTCGCTCGCGGCCGAGCTCGCGGGCCGGTGCCGCGTTGCCCTCGTCGAGGCCGAGCCGTCCCTTGCCTACCACACGTCCGCGCGCTCGGCCCAGCAGCTCATCCCGAGCTACGGACCCGCGCCGGTCCAGGAGCTCACGCGGCGCACGCTCGCCCGGCTCGCCGCGGTCCAGGAAGAGGCGCACGACGCCGTCGGGCGGCTCGCGTGGCCCAGCCGCTTCATGCTCGTGGGCACTGAGGCGGAGGTGGCCGAGGAATCCCACGCGGGGATGCAGCGCCTCGACGTCGGCCAGGCCCGGGCCCTCGTCCCCGTCCTGAGGGAAGGCGCCTTCGAGGCCGCTGCCCTGGACACCGATTCCGTCCGCACCGACGCTACGGCCCTCCTCGCCCACCACGAGCGGACCGCCCGGGCCGGCGGGGTCGCGGTCCATGTGGGCAGCCCGGTCCACACGGCCCAGCGCGTCGGCGAGGGCTGGCTCGTGGGCGCTGGCGCCGAGGGCTTCCACGCGGCGAACGTGGTCAACGCCGCGGGAGCCTGGGCGGACGACCTCGCGGTGCTCTTCGGCGTCGAGCGCCTGGGCCTCCAGCCGTACCGGCGCACGGCCGCCCTCGTGTCCCTCGCGCGCCCGCTCGACCCGGACACGCCCATGGTCGCCGCGGCGGACGGGACCTGGTACTTCCGCCCGGACGCTGCGGGCGCGCTCGTCTCGCCGTCGGAGGCCGAGCCGTCCCGCGCCGAGGACGCTGTGCCCCGGCCGGGGGACATCGAGCGGACGCTGACGCTCATCCGCAGCGTCGCCGACTTGGAGGTGACCGGCGTCGTGAAGGCCTGGACCGGGCTGCGCACCTCGCCGAAGGACGGCCTGCCGGTGCTCGGGTTCGACCCCGAGGCCCCCGGATTCTTCTGGCTCGCCGGACAGGGCGGGTACGGGTTCCAGACCTCCTCGGCGATGGCCGAGGAGGCGGCGGGGCAGCTCCTCGCCGGCCGCGACGCGCTGCGCGCCGGGACACATCCGGTATCCGAGACAGCGCGGGCGCTGGACCCGCACCGGCTGTCCGTGCGGCAGTAGACGATAGCTGCATGACCCTCCTCATCGACAACATCGGCGAGCTGTCCACCCAGCACCTCACGGAGGAGCCGGACGCCACGGCCCTGTCCGCACGCGGTGACGCCGCGGGCGTGCTCCGGGACGCCGCCGTCGTGCTCGAGGGCGAGCGGATCGCCTGGGTGGGGCCGTCGTCGTCCGCCCCCGCCGCCGACGAGCGCTACGACGCGGCCGGCCGTGCCGTGCTGCCCGGCTGGGTCGACTCGCACTCCCACCTCGTCTTCGCCGGGGACCGCACCGCCGAGTTCGAGGCCCGCATGGCCGGCCAGGCATATGCGGCCGGCGGCATCGGCGTCACGATGGGTGCCACCCGGGCGGCGTCCGACGACGAGCTGCGGCGCCTGCTCGGCGCACGCGTCGCGGAGGCGGTCGCCGGGGGGACGACCTACCTCGAGACGAAGACCGGCTACGGCCTCGATGTGGAGAACGAGGTGCGCAGCGCCGTCCTCGCCGGCGAGTCCGTGGACGAGGTCACGTACCTCGGGGCGCACCTCGTGCCGGGGGGCGCCGATGCCGAGGAGTACACCGACCTCGTGTGCGGGCCCATGCTCGAGGCCGTGCTGCCGCACGTGCGCTGGGCCGACGTGTTCTGTGAGGCAGGGGCCTTCACCGAGGAGCAGTCGCGTCGCGTCCTCGAGGCCTGCCGCGCGGCCGGGCTCGGCCTGCGGGTGCACGGCAACCAGCTCGGGCCCGGCGCCGGGGTGCGCCTCGCGGCCGAGTTCGGGGCAGCGAGCGTGGACCACGTGAACTTCCTCGACGACGCCGACGTCGCGGCACTCGCGGCGACCTGGGCGTCATGGGCCGGCCCCGGGTCCGCGGAGGGGGCGGGGACCGTCGCGACCGTCCTGCCCGCGTGCGACCTCTCGACCCGCGCGCCCCTCGCGCCCGCCCGGCGCCTCCTCGACGCGGGGGTCCAGATCGCCATCGCGTCCAACTGCAACCCCGGCACGAGCTACACGAGCTCCGTGGGCTTCTGCGTCACGACCGCCGTCCTGCAGATGGGCCTGTCCGTGCAGGAGGCCGTCCGCGCCGCGACCTTCGGCGGCGCGCTCGCGCTGCGCCGGCATGTGGGCCAGGACGCGGACGGGAAGCGCGCGGTGGGCTCGATCGCCGTCGGGCACCGCGCCGACCTGCACATGCTCGACGCGCCCTCGGCCACCCA
The DNA here is from genome assembly GCF_039615075.1 of Sinomonas halotolerans. NCBI lineage: Bacteria > Bacillati > Actinomycetota > Actinomycetes > Micrococcales > Micrococcaceae > Sinomonas > Sinomonas halotolerans. The sequence goes on from NZ_JBDFRB010000001.1 coordinate 192,572, forward strand.
CCTCGCGTACCGCCCGGGGATGCCGCTCACCCACGCCGTGTGGCGGGCGGGGCGCCGCGTCCGCTGACCATTGCGGGGTCGCGTCCCTCTCGTTGCGGGGTCGCGTCCCTCTCGTTGCGGGGTCGCGTCCCTCTCGTTGTGGGGTCGCGTCCCTCTCGTTGTGGGGTCCCGTCCCTCTCGTTGTGGGGTCCCGTCCCTCTCGTTGCGGGGTCGCGTCCCTCTCGTTGCGGGGCCCGCACCGCGGCAGGGGAGAATGGGCGCATGCCGGAAGCACCCGCCGTCGTCCGTTCCACCTCGCGCGCGAGATGGCGCGCCCAGCTGCTCATCGTCCTGGGGCTGTCGCTCGGGCAGTCCGCCGTGTACTCAGTGGTGCAGCTTCTCGACAAGGCCACCCGCGCGCCCCTGGCCGAGGGCACCAGCACGCTCAACCGCTCGCTCAGCTCGCGCGAGTACTTCGACCTCGCGTACCAGCTCCTGGACATCCTCTTCGCCCTCGTGCCGGTCGCGCTCGTGCTCTACTTCGTCTGGGACACGGTGGCGCGGCAGGTGGCGCCCGGCGGGGCGGCGCTCCCATGGACGACGCCGTTCACCCGCCTCGGCCTCGACGCCGCGCGGCCGGCGCGGGATGGGTTGTGGGGCGTGGGGCTGTTCCTCGCGATCGGGATACCGTCGCTCGGGCTCTACTGGGCGGGCCGTGCCCTCGGGATCACGACCGCGATCATACCCAGCGCCCTCGACGCGCACTGGTGGACCGTGCCCGTCCTCGTCCTCTCGGCCTTGCGCCACGCGGTGCTCGAGGAGGTGATCGTGGTTGCGTTCCTGCTGGGCTGGCTGCGGCGGCTGGGGTGGGGGCCTGCGGCCGCCGTCGCCGCGAGCGCAGTGCTGCGCGGGAGCTACCACCTGTACCAGGGGATCGGGCCGTTCGTGGGGAACGTGGTGATGGGGATCGTGTTCGCGCTCGTGTACCGGAAGTACGGGCGCGTCATGCCGCTCGTCATCGCTCACGCCCTCTTGGACATCGTCGCGTTCGTGGGCTTCAGCCTGGCGGGACGGGCGATGGGCCTCGGGTAGGGGACGGGACCCCGCAGCGAAGGGGACGGGACCCCGCAGCGAAGGGGACGGGACCCCGCAGCGAAGGGGACGGGACCCCTCAACGCTGTGGGGTCCCGTCCCGGCGGTTGTGGGGTCCCTGGCGCTCAGATGGTGACGAGGCCGTTCGCGGTCTCGAAGGTGACGCTCATGATGCCCGGCGTGCCCTTCGGGGCGATCCACTCGACGTCGACGTCCTCGAGCGGCTTCTCGACCGGCTCGCCGAGCCACTCGGTCACACGCTCCGCGGAGCCCGCGATCGTCAGCTTGCTCACCTTGACCGTGCCCGGGTACGCGTTCGAGGGGTGGAGGGACGGGTCGCCCTCCCACTTGAGCATGTACGGGACCTGCGGGTCGGCGATGAGCCCGAGGATGCCGATCTGCTTCCAGACGAGCTCGCGCCCGTCGGGGAACTTGCGGTTGCCGGGGACGGCCTGGCGTCCGAGGCGCTCCTCGAACGGCGCAAGGTCCTGGACCTCGACGCACCAGCCCATCCAGCCGCCGCCCGCAGCGCTGCGGGCGCGCACGGCCTGGCCGAACGGCGCCTTGTCCGACGCCGGGTGGTCCAGCACCTCGACGACCTCCAGATAGTGGTGGTCCGTGAGGGGGATGATCATGTTGCGGGTGCCGAAGCGCGGGTGGACCCCGCCCTTGACTGCCTCGACCCCGAGCGCGTTGGCGATCCGCTCCGTGGTGGCCATGAGGCCGTCTCCGTCGCAGGCATAAGAAACGTGGTCCATACGCATGTGAGTCATGGTGCCACTTTGTGACCGGCACCTCAGCTTAGGGTTGCCTTACCTGGGGTGCAGGCGGGGCGGGCGGCCGTCGGGGGATCCCGAAGCCGTCGCCGGGCGGGCCCGCGACTGGTGGTGCGCAGCCCGGCCCCGTCCCGGAGGAGGGGCCCGCGGGCCGGTCCTCTCGAGGATCGAGGCCGCGCTGCGGCCAGGCGATGAGCTCGCCTCGGTTCACGGGCACGTGTCCGGGGCGCCCTGGCTCTTCGGCGGGTTCGTCGTGCAGGCGGACTGCAGGTCCTGCGGCTCGGGGCTCGTGTTCGTCGTGTTGCCCTGCGTCTCGGTCGTGGACGTGGAGCCGACTCCGGCCTGGTTCTTGCCCGGACCCGTGAAGGTCGTGCAGGTGACGGTGCCCTTGTCCTTCGTACAGTTGTCGGGCAGCGGCGCCGCCAGGACCGGCCCGGCCGAGGCGCCGAGCAGAAGGGCTGCGAGCGAGAGCGAAGCGAGTGTCTTGCGCATTGTTCTGGTCTTCCTTGAGTGGAAGCGGTGCTCTTTGGCCCGAGCCCAAAGAAGAGCTCCCCCGGGCGGCTCCCGCCACGGGAGCCAGGCCGCCGCCGCGTCCTCCCCATGCTCGCCGGCGGCCGCTGGTGCGGCACCGCAGCCGGAGCGCGGGCTCCTTGATCGCCGGCCTCGAACTGCGGGATACATGGTAGAACCCACCGCGCAGCTCCTCCAGACGGAGCGAACTCCCAATTCGGGTCTCCCGGGCGGAGGCCCCCCCGGCGCCCCTCTCGGCTCTAAGGCGGAGGCCACGGCGCGAGCCGGCGCTGTCCGGAACGAACGTTCCGATCGCGGCGCAGCGCTGTGGCTTGACTCACGCGCTCCACAGCACGAGGCTGGGAATCGGAATGAACGTGCCGACGAGCCCCCAGCGGACCTCCGCTGCCGCTTCCGCCCGAGGCGGCCACGACGCGGGCCGAGCCCTCGCCGCCGAGGTGCGGGCCCGGCGTCGTGCGCTCGGCCTGAACCAGCGCGACCTCGCCGAGCTGGCAGGGGTGAGCGAGCGGTTCGTGCGCTTCGTCGAACAGGCAAAGCCGAGCATCCAGCTCGACGCCCTCCTCGCGGTCCTCGACGCGCTCGGGCTCGGGCTCGCGGTCCGCCCGCACACGCCGCGCAGCCCGGAGAGCGCGCCGTGAGCCGCCACCGGATCGCGGACGTCTACAAGGCGGGCGTCCTCGCGGCCCGCCTCGAGCGGCATGCCGGGGGCACCCGCTTCTCCTACCTCCCGGGCTACCTCGCGGCCGGAGGGGAAGCCGTCGCGACCACGCTCCCGCTCAGCCCCCGCCCCGTGGACGCCGCCGCCGGCGCGGTGCCCCCGTTCTTCACGGGACTCCTGCCGGAGGGGCGCCGGCTCGCCTCGCTGCGCCGGGCGGTCAAGACGAGCGCCGACGACGAGCTGGGCCTCCTCATGGCAGCCGGCTCCGACCCGGTCGGGGACGTCCAGATCGTCCCGCATGGCGAGCCGCTCCCCGCGGACGGCGGTAGCCCGCCCGGCGCGGGCACCGAGCACGCCGTCGAGCTGGACCCGCGCCGGCCGCCGGATTTCGCCGCGCTCGTGGACGACCCCACCCTCGTGGACCCGAAGGCCCTCGCGGGGATCCAGGACAAGGTGAGCGCGGGCATGATCTCCGTGCCCGCCGCGGAGACCGGGCGCCGCTACATCCTCAAGCTCAACGCGCCCGAGTTCCCGCATGTGGTGGAGAACGAGCACCTCATGTACCGGTTCGCGGCGAAGCTCCGCATCCCCGTGAGCCCTGCCCGGCTCGTGCATGACGTCGCCGGGCGCGCAGGGCTGCTCGTCGAGCGCTTCGACCGGCCGCCGCAGCCGGACGGGAGCACCCTGCGCCTCGCGGTCGAGGACGGCTCGCAGCTGCTCGGGCTCTACCCGGCGGACAAGTACAACGTCTCCTACGAGGAGCTGTGCCGCGCGGTCGCCGGGCAATGCGCGGCCTGGCTGCCGGCGCTGCGCAGCCTCGCGGTTCAGGGCGCGTTCGCGTGGCTCACGGGCAACGGGGACCTGCACGCGAAGAACGTCTCCGTGGTGCGGGCGCAGGCCGGGGCGGGCGGGCCAGGCGGGCCCGTCGCGCCGGGGGAGTGGCGCGTGGCTCCCGTCTACGACATCCCCTCCACGGTCCCGTACGGGGACAGGTCACTCGCCCTGCCCCTCGGCGGCAAGCGCACCGGGATCTCGCGCCGGCACTTCCTGGGCTGGGCGGTGGAGCTGGGCCTCCCGCCTCGGGCCGCGGAGGGCGTCGTGGACCTTGCGCTCAAGGCCTCGGCCCCGCTCGTGGCGGCGCTCGGGGCGGACGACGCCGGGCCCTCGCCGTTCGCGCCCAGCGTCACCCGGGCGTGGCTCAAGGAGCTGCGCCACCGGCGGCGGCTCATGGAGGGGTAGGGCAGGGACCCCGCAAGCGTCCGGCAGGGACCCCGCAAGCGTCCGGCAGGGACCCCGCAAGCGCTGGGGGTCACAGTCGGTCACACTCTTGGCCCGCCGACGGGCCCCGCCCCTACACTCGCCAGTAGGTCATGAGCGCCAGCACGAAGCCCCGGCTTGCTGGCCGGCAACCCTCCTGATGCGGTGGGGTGCCCCGGGTGAGGACCTGGTCCGGCGAGAGCCGCCGGGCAAGCGCAGCGCGTGAGGAGCTTGCTATGTCCAGCAACCCCGAGTGGTCCTTCGAGACCCGCCAGATCCACGTCGGCCAGGCCCCGGACGCCGAGACCGGCGCCCGGGCCCTGCCGATCTACCAGACCACCTCGTTCGTCTTCCCGAGCACCGAGAGCGCGGCGAACCGCTTCGCCCTCGCAGAGCTCGCGCCCATCTACACCAGGATCGGCAACCCGACCCAGGACGCGGTCGAGCAGCGCATCGCGAGCCTCGAAGGCGGCGCTGCCGCGCTCCTGCTCTCCTCGGGGCAGGCGGCCACGACGTACTCGGTCCTCACGGTCGCCGAGGCCGGGGACCACGTCGTCGCGTCCGCGAGCCTCTACGGCGGCACATACAACCTCTTCAAGCACACCCTGAAGAAGTTCGGCATCGAGACCACGTTCGTCGAGGACCCGGACAGCATCGAGGAGTGGAAGGCGGCTGCCCGGCCCAACACCAAGGCCTTCTTCGCCGAATCCGTCTCGAACCCGCGCCAGAACGTCCTGGACATCGAGGCGGTCGCCGCCGCGGCCCACGGAGCCGGCGTCCCGCTCATCGTGGACAACACGGTGGCGACCCCGTACCTGCTGAACCCGCTCGCCCACGGCGCGGACGTCGTCGTGCACTCCGCGACGAAGTACCTCGGCGGGCACGGCTCCGCGATCGCAGGCGTGATCGTGGACGGCGGAACGTTCGACTACGCCAGGGACCCCGAGCGCTTCCCCGGCTTCAACACCCCGGACGAGAGCTACAACGGCCTCGTGTTCGCGCGCGACCTCGGCGTGGGCGGCATCCTCGGCGCGAACCTCGCCTACATCCTCAAGGCCCGCGTCCAGCTCCTCCGGGACCTCGGCTCGGCGGTCTCGCCCTTCAACGCCTTCCTCATCGCCCAGGGCCTCGAGACCCTGAGCCTGCGGGTCGAGCGCCATGTCGCCAACGCCCAGAAGGTCGCCGAATGGCTCGAGGCGCGCGACGACGTCGCCTCAGTGGCGTACGCGGGCCTCGCCTCGAGTCCGTGGCACGGGCTGGGGAAGAAGTACGCGCCGAAGGGCACGGGCGCGATCGTCTCGTTCGAGCTCGCCCCGCGCACCGGTGGCTCCGCGCCCTCGGCGGCCGCCGCGGCCGACGCCGGCAGGGCATTCGTGGACGCGCTCGCCCTGCACTCGCACGTGGCGAACATCGGCGACGTGCGCTCGCTCGTCATCCACCCGGCCTCGACCACGCACGCACAGCTGACCGAGGAGCAGCAGCGCGCGGCGGGCGTGACCCCGGGCCTCGTGCGCCTCGCGGTCGGGATCGAGAACATCGCGGACATCCTCGCGGACCTCGAGGCCGGGTTCGCTGCAGCAGCAGCTGTCGCCGGCGCCGCCCAGGCCGCCGAGCCCGCTGCGGAGCCGGTCGCGTGACCGTCGTCGACCGTTCCGCCCAGATGGCCGCGGCCCCCGGCAGGACGACTGCTGAGCGCGCCGAGGACGGCGTGCTGCGCACGCTCGCCGTCGGCGCGCTCCAGCTCGAGGCGGGCGGCGCGCTCCCCGAGGTCGAGCTCGCGTACGAGACATGGGGGGCCCTCAACGCGGACGCGTCGAACGCCGTCCTCATCCAGCATGCGCTCACGGGCGACACGCACGTGGCCCAGGGTGCCGGCGACGAGCCGGGCTGGTGGGACGCTCTCGTGGGCCCCGGCAGGCCCGTGGACACCGAGAAGTACTTCGTGGTCGCGGCGAACATGCTCGGCGGGTGCTACGGGAGCACCGGGCCGTCCAGCCTCGACCCGGACGGGACCCCGTGGGGCTCGCGGTTCCCCTTCGTCACGATCCGGGACTCCGTGCGGGCCGAGGCACGGCTTGCAGACCGCCTCGGGATCCGGCGCTGGCACGCCGTGCTCGGCGGCTCGATGGGCGGTGCGCGCGCGCTCGAGTGGGCCGCCACGCACCCTGACCGTGTGGCGCACGCCGTGGTCGTGGCGATCGGAGGCTACTCGACGGCCGAGCAGATCGCGCTCGCGCAGGCGCAGCTGCTCGCGATCCGCCAGGATCCCCACTTCCGGGGCGGCGACTACTACGGCGGGCCCGCCCCCGAGGCCGGTCTGGGGCTCGCGCGCCGGATCGCGCACATCTCCTACCGTTCGGAGGCCGAGCTGAACTTCCGCTTCGGCCGCCGGGGGCAGGGAGCGGAGAACCCCCTCGAGGCGCCCCACGGAGCGGGCCGGCGCGGGCGGTACCAGGTCGAGAGCTATCTGGACCACCAGGCCTCCAAGCTTGTGGGGCGGTTCGACGCGAACAGCTACATCTCCCTCACCGAGGCGCTCATGAGCCACGACGTGGGCCGCGGCCGCGGCGGCCTGCAGAGCGCCCTCGCACGCTCCAGGGCGCAGTTCTTCCTCGCCTCGGTGAACTCGGACCGCCTCTACTTCCCGGAGCAGAGCGACGAGCTCGCGCGCGCCCTCCCCGGCGAGGTGCCCGTCCACTCGATCGACGCGAAGATCGGGCATGACGGGTTCCTCACAGAGATCGGGCAGCTGGGCGCGGAACTCCGCCGCCGCGTCTTCACGCTCTGACACCTGCGGGCGATCAGGGCGCAGCTGGGCGCAGAACTCCGCCGCCGCGTCTTCACGCTCTGACGCCCCTGGCGCGCTAGCCGGCCTCGCCCGAGCCGAGGGGGGCGCCCGCGCCGAAGACGGGCTCCGCCGTCGGGCGCTTGGCGGAGATGCCGTCGCCGCTCGAGCGGTGCCGGAGCCGGCGGACCACCCACGGGACGAAGTACTCGCGCGCCCAGACGAGGTCCTCGGCGCGGGCGGCGCGCCACGAGCGGGTGCGGGCCGGTTCGGGCTGCATGGGCTCGAGGCTGTGGGGCACGTTGAGCGCCTCGAGGGCCATGATCGCGATCCTGTGGTGGCCCAGCGGGGAGAAGTGCAGCCTGTCGCTGTCCCACATGCGCGGGTCGGAGAGCTCGCGCAGCGCCCACATGTCCGCGATGACGGCGTCGTGCCGCGCCGCGACGACGCGCAGGTTCTCGTTGTAGATCGCCACTTTGCCGCGGATCGCCCCGAGCACGGGCGTGGCGCCGATGTCCGGCCCGTTGAAGAGCAGCACCGTGGCGCCGGCGTCGGCGAGGCGGCCGACGGCGTCGTCGAGCCTGAGTGCGAGGGCGTCGGGGTCGCTTCCGGGCCGCAGGAGGTCGTTCCCGCCGGCGGAGACCGAGACGAGGTCCGGACGGAGGCCGAGGGCGGGCTCGAGCTGCTCGCCGAGGATCCTGGCCATGAGCCGGCCGCGGATGGCGAGGTTGGCGTAGGCGAAGTCCTCGGTCCCGTGCGCGAGCTCCTGGGCGAGCCGGTCCGCCCAGCCGAGGTGCCGGCCGGGGTTCTCGGGGTCCGGGTCGCCGATCCCCTCGGTGAAGGAGTCTCCGAGCGCCACGTAGCGGTGCCAGGGGTGGCGCGGCCCGGCGGCCGGTGCGTTCGGTTCAGCGATGCTACCCACGGGTACATTGTGCTCCCGCGGCGTCCAACCGGGCAACGGCATATGGTTGAAGCTTCAAGTCCGTGGAACAATGGCTGCATGACTGACGCCCCGGCCGCAGACGCCCGTCCGAACCCCGCCTACCCCGCCCACTATCCCGAGCCCCACGCCGTCTGGAGCCGACCCGAGGGAGAGCGCGCCGGCACGCCGCTCCTCGTGCTCCTGCACGGCTACGGCGCCAACGAGGCAGACCTCATGGGGCTCGCGCCCTACCTCCCCGAGGATTTCACGATCGTCTCGCTGCGCGCTCCCCAGGTCCTCGCCCCGGGCGCCTACCAGTGGTTCCCGCTCATGGCCGCGCAGGACTTCTCGATGTCCGCGGTCGAGTTCGCCACGGAGTACATCCTCGAGTGGCTCGACTCGGTGCGCGCCCAGCACTCGTCCGTGACCCTGCTCGGGTTCTCCATGGGCATGGCCATGGCCACCTCGCTCGTGCGCCGGCGCCCGGGTGGCTTCGCCGCCCTCGTGGGGCTCTCCGGCTTCGCGGTCGACCCCGCCGCCGCGGGCGCAGGCGCCGCCGTGGGCGCAGACGGGGACGCCGGAGGATACCGGTTCTTCCGCGACGGCGAGCTGGACGGCACGCTGCCCATGTTCTGGGGCCGCGACCAGGCGGACCCGGTCATCACGCAGGACAAGATCGAGTACACGATGGGCTGGGTGCGCGGCCACGTGGACCTCACCAAGGTCACGTACCAGGGCATCGCGCACAGCATCTCGGGCCCGGAGATCGCCCACGTCAAGGAGTTCCTCGAGCTCAAGGTCCTCGCCCGCTGACGCGGCTCCCGGGGTGCGGGGCCCGGCACAACGGCGCGTGCCCGGCGTCGTGCTCGGCCCGCCGCCTCAGCCGCGCGGCACGAGCCGTACGCTGCGCCCGCCGAGCTCGACCACGTCCCCGGCCGCGAGCTGGCGGCCGCGGCGCTCCTCGATCTGCCCGTTGACCTTGACGAGGCCGTTGCGGATGAGGTCGGCGGCCTCGACCCCGTCCTCGACGAGGGAGGCGAGCTTGAGGGCCTGGCCGAGCCGGATGGTGCCCTCGCGGATCTCGAGGTCGTCGGGGGTGCTGCCGGTCGGGCGGGTGCCGGAGGATTCGCGAGGGGCCATGCTGCAACTCTAGGCTAGGCGGGTGAACGACCCCCTCGGGCCCGCCGGACAGGGCCCCCGCCGCGCGCCGACGCCCTCCCGGATCCCGGCCCCGCTCTGGCTCGGGGCAGCCGTCCTGGCCGGAATCGCCATCCCCGCCCAGGGCCGCATCAACGGCGCGCTCGGCCTGCGCCTCGGCGACGGGCTCGCGGCGGCGCTGACGAGCTTCGGAACCGGTCTCGTTGTGCTCGTGGCGCTCACGGCCCTCGTGCCGTCCCTGCGCGCCAGCGCGAGGGGCATCCTCCCCGCGGTGCGCGAGGGACGCATCCCGTGGTGGTACCTCGGAGCGGGCCTCCTCGGCGCGCTGTTCGTGCTCGGGCAGGCCGCCACGGTCGGCGTGCTCGGCATCGCCGTCTTCACCATCGCTGCGGTGACGGGACAGACGGTGAGCGGGCTCCTCGTGGACCGCGTGGGTTTCGCCCAGGGAAGGGTCCGCAGGATCACCGGAATGCGCGCCATCGCCACGGTGCTCACGCTCGTCTCCGTGGCCTATGCGGTGACACCCAAGCTCGGGACGGGGATCGACCCGCTCCTGCTCGCCGTCCTGGTGCTGCTGCCCTTCGCCGGCGGGTTCGGGCAGAGCTTCCAGTCCGCCATGAACGGCGCGAGCGGGACAGCCTACGGGAACCCCCTGACGGCCACGCTCGTGAACTTCGTCTCAGGCACCTCGGGGCTCGCGCTCGTGTGGGGCGTCAAGGCCGTCGTCGCAGGCCCGGCCCGGCCGCTGCCCGGGGACTTCCCCGCCGACTGGTGGTACTATCTCGGCGGCCCGCTCGGGATCGTCTTCATCGCCGCCGCGACCGTGCTCGTACGCCACCTCGGCGTGCTCCTGACGGGGCTGGGAATGATCGCGGGGCAGCTCCTGGGCTCGCTGGCCCTGGACGTCGTCGTCCCCGCGCCGGGGAGCGTCGTCGCCCTCCCCACGGTCATCGGCACGGTGGCCACCCTGGGCGCCATGGTGCTCGCGACCCTGCCCTGGAACCGCCGCCTCCTGCGCGCGCGGTGACCTCCCGGCGTCGTGCGCCGGTACCCTTGGAACTGCACGCTCCCGCTGTGCACCCCACCGGACCGCACCCAGCGGCCTGAGAAGTACGGAGGAAACCCTTTGGCACCGAAGACCTCACTGGACTCGATCGTCTCCCTGGCCAAGCGCCGCGGATTCGTCTTCCAGGCGGGTGAGATCTACGGAGGCTCCCGCTCGGCGTGGGACTACGGGCCCCTCGGCGTGGAGCTCAAGGAGAACATCAAGGAGCAGTGGTGGCAGACCTTCGTCCGCGGCCGTGAGGACATGGTGGGCCTCGACTCCTCGGTGATCCTGCCCAAGCAGGTGTGGGAGGCCTCGGGCCACGTCGCGACGTTCACAGACCCGCTGGTCGAGTGCCTCCAGTGCCACAAGCGCCACCGCCAGGACCACCTCGTGGAGGCCTACGAGGCCAAGAAGGGCCGCAAGCCCGAGGACGGCATGGGCTCCATCCCGTGCCCCGACTGCGGCACCGTGGGCAAGTGGACCGAGCCGCAGATGTTCTCGGGCCTGCTCAAGACCTTCCTCGGCCCCGTGGACAACGCCGAGGGCCTGCACTACATGCGCCCCGAGACGGCCCAGGGCATCTTCGTGAACTTCAACAACGTCGTCACGACGGCCCGCAAGAAGCCGCCGTTCGGCATCGGCCAGATCGGCAAGGCGTTCCGCAACGAGATCACGCCCGGAAACTTCATCTTCCGCACGCGCGAGTTCGAGCAGATGGAGATCGAGTACTTCACCGCGCCCGACGAGGCCGATGCGTGGTTCAAGCACTGGGTCGAGGAGTGCTGGGACTGGTTCGTGGACCTGGGCATCAACCCGGAGAACATGCGCCGCTTCGACGTCCCCGAGGACGAGCGCGCGCACTACTCCGCCGGCACGATCGACATCGAGTACCGCTTCGGGTTCCAGGGCTCCGAGTGGGGCGAGCTCATGGGCATCGCCAACCGCACGGACTACGACCTCGGCAGCCACTCGAAGGCCTCCGGCCACGAGCTGAGCTACTTCAACCAGGCCACCAACGAGCGCTACATCCCGTACGTGATCGAGCCCTCGTTCGGCCTCACCCGCTCCATGATGGCGTTCCTCGTCGACGCCTACACCGAGGACGAGGCTCCCAACACGAAGGGCGGCGTGGACAAGCGCACGGTGCTTCGCCTCGACCCGCGCCTCGCGCCGGTCAAGGCCGCGGTGCTCCCGCTCTCGCGCAACGAGGACCTCTCGCCCAAGGCGCGTGACCTCGCCGCCGAGCTGCGCAAGCACTGGAACATCGAGTTCGACGACGCCGGCGCGATCGGCCGCCGCTACCGCCGCCAGGACGAGATCGGCACGCCGTTCTGCATCACGGTGGACTTCGACACCCTCGAGGACCAGGCCGTGACCATCCGCGAGCGGGACACCATGTCCCAGGAGCGCGTCTCCCTCGACAAGGTCGCCGGCTACCTCGGCTCGCGCCTGCTGGGGGCCTGAGCCGCGCATGGCTGAGCTGACGTACCGGCCGTGGCGCGAGGGCGACGACCAGCTCCTCGTGCAGGTGTGGGGCGACGCCGAGGGCGCAGCGGCGGAGCAGTTCCGCGGCGCCTTCGCCCCCGACTCCGAGGGCGGGCAGGACCCTGACGGCGGCAGTGGCAGTCACGGGATCTGGCGCCGGTGCGTCGTGGCCGAGGACCAGGGCATCCCCGTCGCGGCGGGCGTCGTCTTCTCCTCGCCCCTGCACCCGCAGCGCCTGTGGGCCTACGTCGAGGTGGCGCGCGACCACCGCCGCGCCGGGGTGGGCAGCGAGCTGCTGCGCCGGCTGCGGGCGGCGGCGGCAGCAGCGCCGTCGTGGGCGGTGCACTCCGTGGGACAGGCGCACGACGGCGCGGCGCCGCGGCTGCGCTCAAGGGTGCCCGCCGGCGGTGCGGGCGCGGCGTTCGCGGCCGCGCGGGGGTTCGGCGAGCTCCAGCGCTCCCGCCACGTGGTGGTGCGTCCCGGCGCTCTGCGCCTCTCGGCGCTCGGCGACGGCTCGCAGGGGTCCGAGTCGTCCCCCCTCGTCGAGGACCTCGCGACCGGCTCGGTGGAGCTCTCCGACACGGTAGGCCGTTACTACACCGAGGTCCACGCGTGGGACCCGCCGGCGCCCCTGGGCGTGGGCCGGGCCCAGCAGCTGTTCCTCTCCGACGCCGCCGGTGCGCACGGTGCGGTGGTGCTGCGCGAGCCTCCCGCGAGCGCGTTCGGATCGGGCGTCGCGCCGTCGAGGAAGGGGCGCCTGCGGGCCTTCGCGGTCAGCTATGCAGGCCCGGCAACGGCGCTCGCGGAGGAGCCCTCCGAGGTGTTCCTGGGCCACGAGCCGCGGCTTTCGCCCGAGGAGGCCCGGGACGCGGTCCGGGACCTGCTCGCGCTCATCGCCTACCAGCACCCCGTGCGGCTCGAGGTGGACGACGCGATGACGGCGCTCACCGCGGTCGTCGGCCCCTTGGTCGCCGCCGGCAGCGCCGAGGCGGGGCCCGAGACCATCGTCGTCGGGGACTGACGTGGGTGCGGGCCACGGGCACGGGCACCTCCACGGCCAGGCGGACGAGCACGCGGCGCCGACCGCTGCCGCCCGCGCCGCCCGGCGGCGCGCCACGTGGATCCTCGCGGCGATCCTCGTTCCGATGGGGATCGCGGTGGTCGCGGCGATGATCGCGATGTGGCCCTCCGGGGACCGCTCGGGCCTCCAGCTCTCCAACCCCTATGCCCTCGCCCAGGGCGTGACGATGGACACCGGGACCGTGCGCTCGGTGAGCGTCGCGCCCTGCTCCGGTGCGGCGTCGGCCGATCCCGGCGCGACCGAGGCGGGGGCCGACGCGGAGCCCGGCTCGGAGTGCAGCTTCGCCGCGACCCAGCCGGACGCCGGCGGGGCGGAGGTCCGCGTGGCGCTCAACCCGGACGTGGTCTCGTCCCGGGGCGTCAACCCGGGGGACCGCATCCGCTATCTGAACCTCACGGGCATCCAGGGCGAGCAGGCCGGCACCCCAGCGGCGGGCGCCCCGCCCGCCTACGTGTTCACGGACTTCGTCCGCACCGTCCCCATCCTGCTCCTCGCGGCCGTCTACGCCGTGGTCGTCGTGGCGGTGGCGCGCTGGCGGGGCCTGCGCGCGCTCCTGGGCCTCGGCGGCGCGTACGCGGTGCTCGTGATGTTCGTCCTGCCCGGGCTGGTGGAGGGCAAGCCCCCGCTCGCGCTCGCGCTCGTGGGCTCCACCGTCATCATGATGGGCGTCCTGTACTTCGCGCATGGGCTCTCCGCGCGCACGTCCACGGCGCTGCTGGGGACCGTGTTCGGCCTCATCGTCACCGCGCTCCTCGCGGCGTGGGCCACGGATGCGGCCTTCCTCACGGGCACGGGCGGGCATGACGCGGCGAGCCTCGTGAACATGGGCGGGAACATCTCGATCTCGGGGATCATCCTCGCGGGCCTCATCATCTCGGGGCTCGGTGCGCTCAATGACGTCACGATCACACAGGCGTCGGCGGTGTGGGAGCTCTACGAGCTCGCGCCGCACACGTCCGCGCGCAAGCTCTTCTCCTCGGCTCTGAGGATCGGCCGGGACCACATCGCCTCGACCGTGTACACGATCGCCTTCGCCTACGCGGGGGCGGCGCTCCCGCTGCTCATCATCGTCATGCTCTACGAGCGGCCCTTCCTCGAGGCGATCACGAGCACCGAGCTGGCCGAGGAGGTCGTGCGCACGCTCGTGGGCTCTGTCGGCCTCGTCCTGGCCATCCCGATGACGACCGCCGTGGCGGTCGCAGTGGTCAAGGCAACCGGCGCCGCCCGTCTCGCGGGGGCCGCGGGCGCGCCCTCGTCCGAGGCCGCACGGCTCGCCGAGGACGAGCGGCGGGCCGAGGGCGCGTGGCGCGCCGAGGAGGAGCGGCGGTCCGAGGGCGCGTGGCGCGCCGAGGAGGAGCGGCGGGCCGAGGGCGCGTGGCGCGCCGAGGGGGAGCGGCGGGCCGACGAGCTGCCGACACGCCGCTCACGCCGCGGCCGCTGACCGCGCCCTGGTTGCGGGGTCTCATCCCCTGACGGCATTGCGGGGTCATCCCCAGTTCCCCGCCTCAGTGAGCGGCGCTCGCGTCGGGCCGTCAGAGCGACCCGCCGGCGGCATCCGGCGCGCTCGCGTCACGCCCACCGTCGCCCACCCGCTCACGCGCCACGAAGTTCTCGAGGTCGAACAGGTTGCCTCCGGCGCGCTGGGCCACGTTGAGCAGTGTGGTCATCGAGGCGACCTCCTCGACCTGCTCCTTGAGGAACCAGAGCATGAACTGCTCCCCGAGCGCGTCTCCCTCATCCCTGGCGGCTGCGAAGAGCGCCTCGATCTGCTCAGTGACCTTCTGCTCCTGCGAGAGCGCGAGGGCGATCGGCTCGGTCGCGGAGGAGAAGTCGTTGCGGACCGGATCCACGCCCGGGATCTCCACCGCGATGTTCCGGTCCACCATGTACTGGACCATCATCATCGCGTGGTTGCGCTCCTCGAGCGACTGTCGGTAGAAGTGCCGCGCGAGCTGGGGGAGGTCCTGCCCGGAGAACCAGACGGCTACGGCGATGTACTGCTGGGACGCGGCGAATTCGTGCTTGATCTGGCTGGCCAGCAGGTCTGTGAAAGTGCTCATGGCCCAGCCTAGGCGCGGTAGCGCGCTGCGGGCGAGACTCCGCAGCGCCGTCATTGGTCCTCAACAGACCTGTTCTGCGGGGATCTGCACGACGGTCCCCGGGAGTTCTCCACATACGACGCCGGGCGCCTACCGCCCGCGTGCACCGCTTCGTAGCGTCGTGGTCACCTGCTGCCGATCTGGCGGCTGAGGCGACGAGCGGGAGGACCGGCATGGGCAAGGCAGCACGGAACAGGACAAGGGCGGCGGAGGTCCGGCGCGCCGCCGGGGACCGGGCTCCCGCAGGGCAGCGGCAGAGAGGCGTGCGCAGGCTGCCGGCCGCCGGCATGCCCTCGGGGGCGGCGGCATCGGCGGACAGCCACTCTGACGCCCTGCCGGACCGGTTCCTCCCCGGCTTCACGCGGGGCCAGGCCGGGCTCCTCCGAGGCGGTGTCATGGCCGCTGTGCAGGCGCTCGGATACAGGGCAGCGGACCGGGGCGACCACATCCGCGTCACCGGCGGGCCCTTCCGGGGCGCGGGAGCACAGCTGGGCTTCGCAACGCTCGCGAACAAGGCGCGCTGCCTGCCCGAGGAAGAGTGGGCGGACATGACGGACGACCACGTCCGGCAGGTCATCGCCGCAGCCCTCCAGGGGTCCTCCACTCCGGGCAGCCTCGGATACGCGGGCACGGCCCTGCGCGAGCGGCTGTTCCCGCGGTTCATCGCGCCGCAGCGCATGGACCCCGTCCGGCTCGCCGAGGACTACACCTACGCACGGGACGTGGGGGGACTCCCGCTGGGCCTCGCCATCCGCCGGGACCAGACCTCCCTGCTCCTGGGGGACATCCACCTCGCGAAGGCCGGCGGGGCCGCGGAGGCATGGGAGGCGGCCGAGGCCAACCTCTTCGCGGCAGGGATCGGCGAACCCACCGTCTACGGGAAGGGCAGCGCTGCTGTGGTGCTGTTCGAGGGCGAGCATCCGCGCATGGCGTCCTGGCTCGCCTACCCGCAGGAGTTCCTGGCGAGGATCGGCCTCGAACCGGGGCCGCTCGGGGTCCTCCTGAGCGTCCCGGCGCTGCGCCAGATCGCGGTCCAGCCGCTCACCGAGCACTCCACGGTGGAGCACGTGGCCGCCATGCTCGGCTTCAACCGGATCCTCGGCGAGCACGAGGTCGCCCCACTGAGCCCCCATGTGTTCCACTGGCGGCCCGGCGGCCCGGTCACGGCCGCGACGACTGTGGAGCCCGAGGGCCTCGCCCTGACCCTCCCGCGCAGCGTGATGGAGGCGGTGGCGGGGAAGGACAGCGGCGCATGGGAGGTCCCGGCGAGTGTTCAGGCTGCGATTTGACCGCGCTTGACACAATGGATGGGTGACTGCTGTGCCAACCTCTTCTGCCGCCGTGGTGCCGGGCCCCGATGCCCCGGCGCGCCTCGAACTGCCCCCGCTCAGGCTCGGGCGGCTCACGATCGACACGCCGGTGGTGCTCGCTCCCATGGCAGGGATCACGAACACGGCGTTCCGGCGCCTGTGCCGGGAGTTCGGCGGCGGGCTCTACGTGGCGGAGATGGTCACCTCGCGGGCGCTCGTGGAGCGCCACCCGGAATCCCTGCGGATCATCGGGCATGACGAGGACGAGAAGGTCCGTTCGGTCCAGCTGTACGGGGTGGATCCCGTGACGGTAGGCCGCGCCGTGAGGATGCTCGTCGAGGAGGACCGCGCGGACCACATCGACCTCAACTTCGGATGCCCTGTCCCCAAGGTCACCAAGCGCGGCGGTGGCTCCGCGCTGCCCTGGAAGACCGACCTCTTCACCCAGATCGTGCAGACGGCCGTGCGCGAGGCGGACAGGGGCGGCATCCCGCTCACCGTGAAGATGCGCAAGGGCATCGACGAAGACCACCTGACCTACCTCGACGCCGGCCGGATCGCGAGGGACGCCGGTGTCGCAGCCGTGGCACTCCACGGGCGCACCGCGGCCCAGTTCTACTCGGGCACCGCGGACTGGGACGCGATCGCGCGGCTCCGCGAGGCCCTCCCGGACGTGCCCGTGCTCGGCAACGGGGACATCTGGAGCGCCGAGGACGCCATCAGGATGGTGCGCCGCACCGGAGTGGACGGCGTCGTCATCGGCCGCGGGTGCCAGGGCCGGCCCTGGCTCTTCGGGGACCTGCAGGCCGCGTTCGAGGGCAGCGGCGAGAGGATCCGTCCCGCACTGGGCGACGTGGGGGAGGCGTTCTACCGCCACGCGCAGCTCCTCGTGGAGTACTTCGAGGATGAAGGCAAGGCCCTGCGCGACATCCGCAAGCACGTCGCCTGGTACTTCAAGGGCTACGCCGTGGGCGGCGAACTGCGCGCCCGACTCGCCCAGGTCAACGACCTCGAAGAGCTCCGCGGGCTCGTCGACACGCTCGACGCTGACATGCCCTACCCCGGCGCGGAGGCCGAGGGGCCGCGAGGGCGGGCCGGCTCGCCCAAGCGGCCCGCGCTCCCGCACCGCTGGCTCGAGAGCCGCAGCATGGACGCCGACGAGTCGCACGCGATCGCGGCGGCGGAGCTGGACGTGTCCGGTGGCTGACGCGGTCGCGGAGGGCATCCGCAGCTACAGCGAGGCGGACACGAGCCGCTGGGTCGTCGAACCGCCCAAGAAGGGCTACCGCAGCGACTTCGAGCGCGACCGCGCCCGGATCCTCCACTCGTCCGCGCTCCGCCGACTCGGAGCGAAGACCCAGGTCGTGGCGCCCGACACCGACGACTTCGTCCGCACGCGGCTCACGCACTCCCTCGAGGTCGCCCAGGTGGGGCGCGAGCTGGGCCGGGTCCTCGGCTGCGACCCGGACGTCGTCGACGCCGCCTGCCTGAGCCACGACCTCGGCCACCCCCCGTTCGGGCACAACGGGGAGAGCGCGCTGCATGAGATGGCGCACGCGATCGGCGGGTTCGAGGGCAACGCCCAGACGCTGCGGCTCCTCACCCGGCTCGAGCCGAAGGTCCTCGACGCCCAGGGGCGCCCTGCCGGCCTCAACCTCACCAGGGCGAGCCTGGACGCCGCCTGCAAGTACCCGTGGACGGCCGTGGAGGCGCCGCTCGTCCATGGGCACCGGACCAGCAAGTTCGGCGCCTACGAGGACGACGCCGAGATCTTCTCGTGGGTGCGCGCCGATGCCCCCGAGGGCCGCAGCTGCATCGAGGCCCAGGTGATGGACCTCTCGGACGACATCGCGTACTCGGTGCACGATGTCGAGGACGCGATCGTGGCCGGCAAGTTCCAGCTGCGGTGGATGGACAATCCGGACCACCGCGCCCGCGTGGTGGGCTACACGCAGCAGTGGTACCTCCCGCACAGCGACCCCGCCGAGATCGACGCCGCGCTCGCCCGTCTCGAGGCGACCCCCGTGTGGGTGCGCGAGGCGGACGGGTCGCGCCGCTCGATGGCGGCGCTGAAGAACATGACGAGCCAGCTGATCGGGCGCTTCTGCGACGCTGCCCTGTCCCTGACCCGCGCGGCCTACGGCCATGCACCCCTCACGCGGTACGCGGGCGAGGTCATGGTGCCCGAGGAGACCGTCATGGAGATCGCGGTCATGAAGGGCCTCGCCACGACCTTCGTCATGACCACCGACCACCGGCAGCCGATCTACGAGCGCCAGCGGGAGGTGCTGTACGCGCTCGTCACGGCCCTCAACTCGAGCGGCGACCGGCACCTCGAGCCGAGCTTCGCCGCAGACTGGAGCGCGGCCGAGGACGACGCCGCACGCCTGCGCGTCGTCATCGACCAGGTCGCGTCCCTGACCGATGCCTCGGCGCTCTCCTGGTACGAGAGGCTTGTCGGGAGCCTCCCGAGCCTGTGGTGATGCCGACGACCGCGTCCCCGACTAGGCTGGTCCAGTGGCCGGCCTGATCAAGAACGAGGACATCGCGGAGGTCCGCGCGAGGACGGACATCCGGGAGGTCGTCGAGGGCTATGTGACCCTCAAGAGCGCCGGAATCGGGTCGTGGAAGGGCCTCTGCCCCTTCCACGACGAGCGGACCCCCTCCTTCCACGTCCGTCCCCAGGTGGGCACCTACCACTGCTTCGGCTGCGGCGAGAGCGGCGATGTCATCAGCTTCGTCATGAAGATGGACCACACGGCCTTCGCCGAGACGGTCGAGAAGCTCGCCGCGCGAATCGGCTACGAGCTGGCCTACGAGGAGGGCGCCGGTCCCCGCCGCGAGGAGGTCGGCCGGCGGCAGCGGCTCCTGGACGCCCACAAGGTCGCGGCGGAGTACTTCCAGGCCCAGCTCCTCACCCCCGCCGCGGCGGCCGCGCGCCAGTTCCTCTTCGAGCGGGGCTTCGAGCGAAGCGTGGCCGAGCAGTTCGGAGTCGGCTTCGCCCCGCAGGGGTGGGACAGCCTCCTCAAGCACCTGCGCTCCAAGGGCTTCCGGGACGAGGAGCTCAAGCTCACGGGCATGTTCTCCGAGGGCAATCGCGGCCTCTACGACCGGTTCCGGGGGCGCCTCATCTGGCCGATCCGGGACATCGCCGGGGATGCGATCGGATTCGGCGCGCGCCGGCTCTTCGAGGACGACCAGGGCCCGAAGTACCTCAACACCCCGGAGACTGCTCTCTACAAGAAGTCGCAGGTCCTCTACGGGATCGACATGGCGAAGCGGAACATCGCCAGGAAGCGCCAGCTCGTGGTGGTCGAGGGCTACACCGACGTCATGGCCTGCCACCTCGCAGGGGTAGACACGGCGGTGGCCTCGTGCGGCACTGCCTTCGGTGCCGAGCACATCAAGATCGCCCGGCGCCTGCTCTCGGACGACGGCACCGGGGGAGAGGTCGTGTTCACGTTCGACGGCGACGCGGCGGGGCAGAAAGCGGCGCTCAAGGCCTTCGAAGAGGACCAGCGCTTCGTCGCCCAGACCTACGTGGCGGTCGAGCCGAGCGGGATGGACCCCTGCGAGCTCAGGCAGAACCATGGCGACACGGCCGTCCAGAAGCTCATCGGGACGCGGCGGCCGCTCTTCGAGTTCGCGATCCAGGCCGCTCTGCGCCGGCACAACCTCGACTCCGTCGAGGGGCGGATCGCGGCGCTCCGGGAGGCAGCCCCTGTCGTGGCCCAGATCCGCGACCATGCGATCCGGCCGGCCTATACCCGCGAGCTTGCGAAGTGGCTCGGCATGCCGCTCGAGGATGTCTCCCGCGCGGTCTCTGCGGCAGGGCGCCGCGGAGACGCTGCGCCGGGCGGCACGCCGTCCCGGAACGGCGCACCGGCGCCGGGGCCCCAGCAGGGGAGCCGTGCAGGCTCCGGCCCGGGGGCCGACTACCCGAGCCCGCAGGAGCCAGGCAGCCGTGCGCCTGCGGACGGCCCACAGCCTGCCCCGTGGCGGGCAGACCCTCGGGACCCGGTCGCCCTTATGGAGCGCCAGGCACTCGAGGTGGTGCTCCAGCAGCCGCACACGCTCGATTCCACCGCGTGGGCCGAGTTCTCGGCCTCCCGGTTCGTGGCTCCTGCCCACGTTGCCGTCCACAGCGCGATCGGTGCCGCCGGGGGACCCCGCGAGCAGGAGGCCGCTGCCGCGTGGATCGAGCGGGTCAGGCACGAGCTCCCAGCGGCGCTGCACCCGCTCCTCGCCGAGCTTGCCGTCACCCCCCTCCCGGCGACGACCGAGGCCTCCCTCGAACGGTACTGCCGGGACATCCTCGCGGGCCTCGCGGAACTCCAGATCACGGCCCAGAAGGCCGAGATGATGGGTCAGCTCCAGCGCCTTGACGCCGCGGCCTCGCCCGAGGAGTTCCAGCGGCTCAACCGCGTGCTCATGGAGCTCGAGCTGCGCCGCCGCGCCCTGCGCGGGCGGGACTGACCGGGCGGGGCGCGGCCCGCCGTCGGCCCTCCCGCCCCACGGGCGCCGGCCCGCCCGGGCGGGGCGCGGCCCGCCGTCGGGCCTCCCGCCCCACGGGCGCCGGCCCGCCCGCGGGGCCTTCCGCGGCCCCGCGAAGTGGGGGCACTGTGCGCCCGCCGCCGATTTCCGCTCGGGCCCCCTGCCCTGCTAGGGTAGATCCCGCTGCAATCCCCCGTAGCTCAATTGGCAGAGCATTCGACTGTTAATCGAAGGGTTACTGGTTCGAGTCCAGTCGGGGGAGCCATGGCGGGTCCGATGCATCGGTGCCGCCGCGGCTGCACACCTTCCCCCGTAGCTCAATTGGCAGAGCATTCGACTGTTAATCGAAGGGTTACTGGTTCGAGTCCAGTCGGGGGAGCGAGAAGAAGCCCGTCCCGGGCCCGCAGTGCGCGGACCGGGACGGGCTTCCTGCATTCAGCGCGCGCGCCGCCGTTGACCCGGCCGCGCCTCCGTGCCGTCCAGAGGCGCACTCCTTCCACGGTGGTAGTTTGGTCACGGACTGCGCTTCACGCTGCTGGACCGAAGGGAAGGGGCCCCGAATGAGTGGACGCCACAGCATGCCGGCGGCGCGCCGGCCGAAACTGGCCGCGCTACCAGATCTCACGCGACAGGCGCTCCGGCTCGCGCCGCGCCAGATCAATGACGAGATCGCGCTTGCGAAGATCGAGCTCAAGAACAAGGGCGTCCAGGCCGGCGTCGGAGCTGGGCTCTTCGGCGTCGCCCTCGTGTTCCTGGGGCTCCTCGTCATCGCCCTGGTCGTGGCTGCCATCCTCGGGCTCGCCACCGTCATGCCCGGCTGGCTCGCGGCCCTGATCGTGGGCGGGGTCTTCCTGCTGATCCTCGTCATCGCTGCGCTCCTCGGCCTGGGCTGGGTGAAGAAGGCCCTTCCGCTCCTTCCCGAGGACGCGATCCGCGGCCTCCGGCACGACCTCGCCGTGGTCCGGGAAGGCCGCGCCTTCGACCCCCGGCTCCTGGACCCGTCCACCATCCAGTACAAGCGCGCCCAGGCCACCAAGGAGGCCGAGAAGCTCAAGGCCAGGGCCGAGAAGGAGGCGCAGGACAGGGTCCACGGCAAGGTCCACCTGCCGCCGCCGAGCGAGAAGGAGCTGCGGGAGCGGCTCGACAAGCGCCGCGACCACCTCCTCGACGTCCGTGAGGACCTCGTCCGGGAATTCGATGTCAAGCTCCAGGCCGCGAACCTCGCCGACGATGTCCGCCACCGGTTCGCGTCCTCGTCCGTGCGCACGACGACGGGCGGCGGCGTGGGCGCGAGGGGCGCCGCTGGCGGGGAGCGCCCCGGCGCCGGAGAGGCGATCAGGGAGCGCTGGGCCCCCCTCGCCGTCTTCACGGTGTCGGCAACCGCGTTCGTGGTTCTCCTGCGCAGGCTGGTGAAGAGCTGAGCGCTCCGGCGCCCCCAGCTCGTCATCGGGTCACGGCAGCGCCTCAGCGCCAGGAGGCGCGGGGGCAATGAGGATCTTCGGGGCGGGCGCTCGCCCGGGGCACGAGCCGGTGGACCGCGATCTGGTCCTGACGGTGCCGAACGCCCTCACCGTCCTCCGCTTCATGGGCGTGCCCCTCTTCATGTGGCTCGTCCTCGGCGAGAAGGAATACGGGTGGGCCGTCGTGGTCCTCGCGATCATGGGCAGCACGGACTGGGTGGACGGCTACGTGGCCCGGCGCTTCGAGCAGACGTCGAGGCTCGGCAGGATCCTCGACCCTGCCGCGGACAGGCTCGCCCTCCTCGCCGTCGCCCTGACGCTCGTCCTCGCGGACGTGGTCCAGTGGTGGTACCTCGCGGCGCTCCTCGTCCCTGATGTCGTGCTCGGCACGGCCTCGCTCTTCTACTTCCGCAGCCACCCGGACCTTCCCGTCTCGCGCATCGGCAAGCTGCGCACGGCGTTGCTGCTCGCCGGCACCCCCCTCCTGGTCCTCTCGAAGCTGGCCCTGCCCGGGGCGGAGGCCAATGCTGCGGTCGCGTGGGTCCTGCTCGGGCTCGGTCTCATCGGGCACTGGATCGCCGCCGTCAACTACTTCCGGGCGATCGTCCGCAAGGGCCGCCCGGTCCGCGAAGAGCGGCTCGACGAGCGCGAGGCGGGGCTCTGATGGTCTGGTTCGCAGTGTTCCTCGCGGTGCTCGGGGCCTTCTTCCTGGCGCTGGGCGCGCAGCGTCAGGGCAGCGCTGTCAAGGCGGACACGGGCGGGCTCGCGCTCAGCTCGAACGGCTTCCTGAGGCTCCTGCGCAACCCCCGCTGGGTCTTCGGGCTCGTGCTCCTCGCCGCAGGGATGCTGTGCAACATGGTCGCGCTCGTCTCCGCGCCGCTCACGGTCGTCCAGCCCATCGGTGCGATAGCCCTCGTGATCACCACGGTCGTGAACTCCAAGGACCAGGGCATCACCATCAACCGGCCCACGGTCGTGGCCATCACCTCGTGCGTCCTGGGGTCCGCGCTCTTCGTGCTCCTCGCAGTCACAGCGACGGTCGAGAACCACGCGGTCGAGCCGGACCAGGAGCTCGCCATCGTACTGCTCCTCGCGCTCGCCGTGGGCGTCTTCGGCTCGCTCGCCGCGATGTTCAGGCACCGCATGAGCGCGTTCGTGTACATCATCGGCGCCGGGGTCCTGTTCGGGTTCGTGGCCGTTCTCACGAGGATCATCGGGCGGAACCTCCTCGACCCGAACGGCCTGTTCCTCCTCAACGTCCAGTGGTACTCGATCGTCGCGATCGCGGCCGCCGGGGCGCTCGGCTCCTGGTTCGTCCAGAGTGCGTACTCCGCAGGCCCGCCCGACCTCGTCATCGCAGGCCTCACCGTGGTGGACCCCATCGTCGGCATCGCGATCGGGATCACCATCCTCGGCGAACTGCGGCCCGACGTGCCCGCCGTCCTCGCGATTGCCATGGTCGTGGCCGCCCTCATTGCTATCGTGGGGGTCATCGCCCTCTCCCGGCACCACCCCGAAGTCGCCAAGCGGCGGAAGGACGCAGCACGCGAGCTGCGGGGCGGGAAGGGGCCGGGGAACCTGCCCACCCTGGCCGCCGAGCGCCGTCGTGCGCCGAGGCCGGCACAGCGGACCGGAACCGCCGGTCCGCCCGACGAGGAGACCATCCGTGACGATGCCCGCCCCCGAGCCGGACGCGACCCAGAAGCCGCTGACGATCCTCATCGGCGCTGACACCTACCCGCCGCACGTCAACGGCGCTGCCCAGTTCGGCTACCGCCTCGCCAAGGGCATGACCGCCCGTGGGCACCGGGTCCACGTGGCAGCGTGCCGCGCGGAGAAGGGCGCCAGCTTCGCCGAGACGCGTTCGGAGGCCGTGGTCCACCGGCTGCGCTCGCACTCGGTGCCCACGCACGAGTACTTCCGGATCGTCTTCCCGTGGGAGGTCAAGAAGGAGATCTCGGCACTGTTCGACCAGGTGCAGCCGGACGTCGTGCACATCCAGAGCCACTACATGATCGGCGAGCACGTGCTCTACGAGGCCGTGAAGCGCGGCATCCGCGTGGTGGCCACGAACCACTTCATGCCCGAGAACCTCAACCCGTTCCTGCCTTTTCCGCAGTGGTTCAAGGACGTCATCGGCCGCATCTCGTGGAAGGACATGGGCAAGGTCATGGGGAAGGCCGACGTCGTGACCACGCCGACCCCGCTCGCAGCGAAGGCCATGCGCGACCACGCTTTCCTGCGTGAGGTGCAGCCGCTCTCGAACGGGATCGACGTGGCCGCGTACGAGCCGCGACCGGGCGAGGACCCAGCGCCCAACCCCTACCCGACCGTGCTGTTCGTCGGGCGCCTGGCCGAGGAGAAGCATGTGGATGTGCTCATCAAGGCCCTCGCCCAGACCCCCGTGGAACTGGACGTCCACCTCGAGATCGCGGGCGGGGGCGAGGTCCGTCCCGCACTCGAGGCCCTCGTGGACCGGCTCGGGCTGCGCTCCCGCGTGCGGTTCCTCGGGCTCGTCTCGGACGAGGAGCTCCGCGCGACATACCTCCGGGCGGACCTGTTCTGCATGCCGGGGACGGCCGAGCTTCAGTCCCTCGTGACGCTCGAGGCGATGAGCGCTTCCACGCCAGTGGTCCTTGCCGATGCGATGGCACTCCCGCACCTCGTGGTGGAGGGGGAGAACGGCTACCTCTTCAGTCCCAACGACCCCGAGGACCTCGCCGAGAAGATCACGGCTGTCCTGGGGGCCCCGGCCGACGAGCGCCGCCGGATGGGCGCCGCGAGCCACGCCATGGTCCAGAAGCATGGCATCAAGGCCACACTCGACACGTTCGAGGCGCTGTACCGGGGCGTCGATGGGACGGCGGGGCGGGTCTGATGCCTTCCGGCCAGTGGGCTGCGCCGAGCACGGGCCGCTGACTGACAGTAGGATGGACAGGTCCGCGCATCGCGGCCCGCCCCCGCGCAGGCCGCCGCGGCAGGGGGCGTTAGCTCAGCCGGTCAGAGCAGGGGACTCATAATCCCTTGGTCGTGGGTTCAAGTCCCACACGCCCTACTCCGATGCATTCCCCCCGGACGCCTGGGACAGGCTCCGGGCGTCGAAGGCCCACGGTCATTGACCGGGGGCCTTCAGCCGTTTCCGGCACGGACGCGCCCGCGCTCAGGACCAGCCCTTGACGGGGACGGTGGCTGACACGGTAAGTTACTCACGAGTAGCAAGCTGCTGGGGGCCGCTGTTCCGCCTCCCCAGCCGCTGACCCGTCCAGGAGGATCCATGACCGTCCCAGCTCCCGCCCCTTTCACCTCCGTAGGCCAGTCCCCGGCAGACCTCCTGGATTTCGAGTCGCTGCTCTCGGAGAAGGAGCGGAGCCGCCTCGACGAGGTGCGCGTCTGGCTGGCGCGCGAGGTCGAGCCGATCGCGGTGGACTGCTGGAACCGCGCCGAGTTCCCGCACACCCTCGTGCCGTCGCTCGCCGAGCTCGACGTGGTGAGCCCGGTGCGGCGGCAGGGGCACTCCCACCTCCTCGCCGGGCTCATCCACGCGGAGTTCACGCGGGCCGATGCCTCGATCGCGACCTTCATGGGCGTGCACGACGGGCTCTTCACGGGCTCGCTCGAACTCCTCGCCTCCGAGGAGCAGAAGGCCGCCTGGCTGCCCGATGTGTACGCGCTCGAGAAGATCGGTGCGTTCGGCCTGACGGAGCCCGCGAGCGGCTCCGACGTAGCGGGCGGGCTGCGTACCACGGCGCGCCGCGAGGGCGGCTCGTGGGTGCTCAACGGCGCCAAACGGTGGATCGGCAATGCGACCTTCTCCGACTGGGTCGTGGTCTACGCCCGTGACGAGGCGGACGGCAGCGTCAAGGGCTTCCTCGTCGACACGGCCCTGCCCGGCTACCGCGCGGCCAGGATCGAGAACAAGATCTCCTTGCGCACCGTGCAGAACGCCGACATCACGCTCGACGGCGTGCGCGTGCCGGCGGACTTCAAGCTCGCGCACGCCAACAGCTTCAAGGATGTGAACCGCGTCCTCAGGTCCACGCGCCTCTCCGTTGCCTGGCAGGCAGTCGGCCAGCAGCTCGCGGCCTACGACATCGCGCGAGGCTACGCGCTCGAGCGCGAGCAGTTCGGCAGGCCCCTTGCCTCTTTCCAGCTGGTCCAGAGCCAGCTCGTGACCATGCTCGGCAACGCCGTGAGCTCGATGGGCATGATGGTGCGCCTGGCGCAGCTCGAGGATCAAGGCCTGGGCCGTGACGAGCAGTCTGCACTCGCCAAGGCGTTCACCACGGCCCGGATGCGCGAGTCTGCGGCCCTCGGCAGGAGCCTGCTGGGCGGCAACGGGATAGTCACGGACCATCGGATGGCGAAGGTCTTCGCGGACGCCGAGGCCATCTACTCCTATGAGGGGACCCATGAGATCAACACCCTCGTGACCGGCCGTGCGGCCACGGGCATCTCCGCGATCGTCTGACCGAGGAGTCCGCGCAGGCCCTCCGAGCTCCTCCCGGGGGTGGGGACGGCCCACGGGAGGAGCACGGACGGCCTGCGGTCCTCGATGAACTGGAGCGGGTCGGTGTACCCGTCTCCGCGGCGGACGCCCCAGTGCAGGCAG
Organism: Sinomonas halotolerans; assembly: GCF_039615075.1. Classification (NCBI taxonomy): domain Bacteria; kingdom Bacillati; phylum Actinomycetota; class Actinomycetes; order Micrococcales; family Micrococcaceae; genus Sinomonas; species Sinomonas halotolerans. The sequence continues at coordinate 219,316 of NZ_JBDFRB010000001.1, forward strand.
GGCGCCGCCGGGCAGTGGCCCGGCGAGGACTCGAGCGTGCCTATCGCCTGGCCCCGGGCCACCGCTGTCCCCACGGCGACGGACGCGACGACGGGCTCGAAGCTGCTGCGGAGCCCGCCGCCGTGGTCGACGGTGACCACGCTGCGGTCCACCACCCGCCCCGCGAACACCACTGTGCCCGCCGCAGGCGAGTGGACCTCCTCGCCTGGCCCGGCGAGGTCAACGCCGCGGTGCCCGCTCATCCACGGCTTGGGGGGTGGGTCGAAGGGGCGGACGACGGCGGGCCGCGGCTCGAGCGGCCAGGTCCACGCGCCCTGGTCGGACGGAGGTTCGCCCGCGGCGGCGGTTCCGAGCACGAGCGCGGCCAAGGCGACGCACGCGCGGGGGCGGCTCCCGCTGGCGGGGCGGCTGTTCCGGCGGGACCGGGGGAGTGCTGGCATGACCCGAGCATCCCGCTCCGGACCGTGCCACCCAAGGCCCGAGGTGCACTATGTGGACGACACGCCGCGGTCCGCGGCTGTGGAGGAGAAGAAGCCCCATCCGGCCGGCGCCCTGCCGTCCGCCGACGCGGTGGGGCTGCCCGGGCCGCGCGCCGCCCTGTAGTACACTGGGATCCGCGGCCTACCAGCCCGCCTTTGCTGTGCCAGAATCGTCGGCGCGCAGGGCGCGATGGGGGGTCGACTCCGCGCATCCAGCGTCCCAACCAAGCTCCCGGCCTCCGGCACGGGCGCGCGGGCGGGGCACTGCGTCCCGGCGGTCCGCTCCGGCGGTTCGGCGACGCAGGGGGTGCCAGGGGCGAACGGCCAGCCGGCCGTCGTCGTCAACAACCGTCAACTATGGCAGGGGCAAGGGCCGCCGTTCGGCGCCCTCGGACTTGAGACCTGCCGGAAGGAGCGTCGGCATGCCCGTCGTTACCATGCGCCAGCTGCTCGACAGCGGCGTCCACTTCGGTCACCAGACCCGCCGTTGGAACCCGAAGATGAAGCGCTTCATCTTCACCGAGCGCAACGGCATCTACATCATCGACCTCCAGCAGTCGCTGTCCTACATCGACCGCGCCTACGAGTTCGTCAAGGCCACGGTCGCCCACGGCGGCACCGTGCTCTTCGTCGGCACCAAGAAGCAGGCCCAGGAGGCCATCGCCGAGCAGGCCACGCGCGTCGGCCAGCCGTACGTCAACCAGCGCTGGCTCGGCGGCATGCTCACCAACTTCTCCACGGTTGCCAAGCGCATCCAGCGCCTCAAGGAGCTCGAGGAGATCGACTTCGAGGACGTGGCCGGTTCGGGCCGCACCAAGAAGGAGCTCCTCATCCTCCAGCGCGAGAAGGACAAGCTCGAGAAGACCCTCGGCGGCATCCGCAACCTGACCCGCACCCCGTCCGTGCTCTGGATCGTTGACACGAAGAAGGAGCACCTCGCGGTCGACGAGGCCAAGAAGCTGGGCATCCCTGTCGTGGCGATCCTCGACACGAACTGCGATCCGGACGAGGTCGACTTCCCGATCCCGGGCAACGACGACGCCATCCGCTCCGTGAACCTCCTCACGCGTGTCGTGGCCGACGCCGTCGCCGAAGGCCTCATCGCCCGCACGAACCGCGCCGCCGGCAACGAGGGCGCCCAGGCCGAGCCGCTGGCCGAGTGGGAGCGCGAGCTCCTCGAGGGCCAGAAGGCCGAGGAGGCCGCTGCCGAGGCTCCGGCCCAGGCTGAGGCTCCGGCCCAGGCTGAGGCCCCGGCCGAGGCTCCGGCCGAGTCCGCCGAGTAGCTCGAACCAAGACCCTCTCCGGGGCCCACCAGGATCCGGAGACTTCCGGCAGGATGGCCTCCCTCGACGAGGGGTGCCATCCTGCCGGCCGGAAGAACTGAAGAACAACGACAGAGGGGTTCACATGGCGAACTACACCGCTGCTGACATCAAGGCCCTGCGCGAGCGCACCGGCGCCGGGATGATGGACGTCAAGAAGGCACTCGACGAGGCCAACGGCGACGCCGACAAGGCCATCGAGATCATCCGCATCAAGGGCCTCAAGGGCGCTACCAAGCGCGAGGGCCGCTCGACCGCCGAGGGCCTTGTGGCCGCGAAGGTCGAGAACGGCGTCGGCGTCATGGTCGAGGTCAACTGCGAGACCGACTTCGTTGCCAAGTCCGCCAAGTTCATCGAGCTCGCCGACAAGGTGCTGGCCACGGCCGTCGCCTCCGGCGCTGCCGACCTCGATGCCCTCCTCGCCGCTGACGTCGACGGCAAGCCGCTGAGCGAGTTCGTCGTCGAGGAAGGCGCCGTGCTCGGCGAGAAGGTCGTCATCCGCCGCCTTGCCCGCGTCGAGGGCCAGACGGTCGACGCCTACCTGCACAAGACGTCGAAGGACCTCCCGGCCCAGGTCGGCGTCCTCTTCGCTGTCGACGGCGAGGGCGAGGCCGCCCAGACCGCCGCGCACGACGTCGCCGTGCACGTGGCTGCAATGGCCCCGAACTACCTCCGCCGCGAGGACGTCCCGGCCGACCTCGTCGAGTCGGAGCGCCGCATCGCCGAGGAGACCGCGAAGGCCGAGGGCAAGCCCGAGGCTGCGCTCACGAAGATCGTCGAGGGCCGCGTGACCGGCTTCTACAAGGGCGAGGTCCTCCTCGACCAGGCGTTCGCCAAGGACGCCAAGAAGTCCGTCGGCCAGGTCCTCTCCGAGGCCGGTGTCGAGGCTACTGCAGTCGCGCGCTTCCGCGTCGGCGCCTGACACAGCGCATCAGGGGGCGGTCACTTCGGTGACCGCCCCTTTGCTGTGCCGTTACTCTAGACCAAGGCTCATGCCCAGAACCGCCCGAGCCAGAAACGCCCGAGGGGACACATCCATGGAAACCGTTCAGACCGCCGACTCCGCTGCCCCCACCGACTCCGCTGCCCCCACCGACTCCGCTGCCCCCACCGCTCTCGCAGACTCTGCCGCCCAGGGAGCGGAGCGCCGGCCGCAGCGCCGGCGCCGGGTGCTCCTGAAGCTCTCCGGCGAGGTCTTCGGGGGAGGCAAGCTCGGGGTTGACCCGGCCACCGTCCGCGGGGTCGCCGACCAGATCGCTGCTGCCGTCGACGACGTCGAGATCGCCATCGTGGTCGGCGGCGGCAACTTCTTCCGCGGCGCCGAGCTCTCCCAGTCCGGCATGGACCGCTCCCGGGCGGACTACATGGGCATGCTCGGCACCGTGATGAACTGCCTGGCCCTGCAGGACTTCCTCGAGCAGGCCGGGGTGGAGACGCGAGTGCAGAGCGCCATCACGATGGGGCAGGTCGCGGAGGCGTACATTCCGCGCCGCGCCATCCGGCACATGGAGAAGGGCCGCGTCGTGATCTTCGGCGCCGGCGCGGGACTGCCGTACTTCTCCACTGACACCGTCGCCGCGCAGCGCGCGCTCGAGGTGCATGCCGACGTCGTCCTCATGGCCAAGAGCGGGGTCGACGGCGTCTACACGGCGGACCCGAAGAAGGACCCGACCGCGGTCAAGCTCGAGCGGCTCACCTACGACGAGGCGCTCCGCCGTGACATCCGGGTCATGGACCAGACGGCCATGACGATGTGCAAGGACAACAGGCTCGCCATGGTCGTGTTCGGCATGGAGGGGCAGGGCAACGTCACGAGGGCGATCCGCGGGGACAAGCTCGGCACCCTCGTCACGGTCTAGGCCCAGACGGGCCGATCCCGGGCGTCACGGACCCGCCGCGCCCGCGCGTCTGGCCGCCCCTCTTGGCGGCTAGGATGGTCGTAGCCCAGCGGCCACGCCACGGCGTGGCGCTGTTCCACCACGCTGCCGCACAGATTCACCAAGGAGACCGACGTGATCGAAGATACCCTGCTCGAGGCCACCGAGAAGATGGAGAAGGCCGTCGAGGTGGCCAAGGAGGACTTCGCGTCGATCCGGACCGGCCGGGCCAACCCGGCGCTGTACGCGAAGGTCATGGTGGACTACTACGGCACGCCGACCCCACTCCAGCAGCTCGCGTCGTTCCAGGTCTCGGACGCGCGCACGATCCTCATCACGCCCTACGACAAGACCGCCCTTCGGGACGTCGAGAAGGCGCTCAGCGACTCCGAAGTCGGCGCCAACCCGTCCAACGACGGCAACGTGATCCGCGTGGTGCTCCCGGAGCTCACGCAGGAGCGCCGCAAGGAGTACGTCAAGATCGTCAAGGGCAAGGGCGAGGACGCCAAGGTCTCCATCCGCTCCATCCGCCGCAAGGCCAAGGAGTCGCTCGACAAGCTCGTCAAGGACGGCGAGGTCGGCGAGGACGAGGGCGCGCGCGGCGAGAAGGAGCTCGACGCCCTGACCAAGAAGCACGTCGAGTCGATCGACGACCTCGTCAAGCGCAAGGAAGCCGAGCTGCTCGAGGTCTGATGAGCGTGCCCCTTCCCGAGCCGCGTTCCGCTGACCCGGGAGCTCCCGCTCCCGGGAGCCGGCGTGCGCAGAGGGCCGTCAAGCCCTCGAGGGCGGGCCGCGACCTCCCCGCCGCGATCACGGTGGGCCTGGTCCTGCTCGGGGGGCTCCTCGGCGGGCTCTTCCTGTGGCCGATCGGCTTCGTCGCGATCGCCTTGGCGGCCGCTCTCCTGGGTTCGTGGGAGGTCTCGCGAGCGCTCACCCTCCACGGCACCGCCGTGCCGGTGGCCCCCGTGCTCGCGGCAACCGTGGCGATCCCCCTCAGCGCCTACTTCGGCGGGCCGGAGGCGCAGCTCTTCGCCCTCGTGGCGGGCGCCGCGGCCGTGCTCGTCTGGCAGAGCCTCGAACCGGCGGAGGGGGCGGCGAAGAGCGTCTTCGCGGGGGTCTTCGTGGTCCTGTGGGTGCCCTTCCTCGTGTCCTTCGCGGTCCTGCCGCTGCGGGATGCGGTTCAGCCTCCGGGGTTTGGGCTGTGGCCCGAGGGCGTCGTGCCGCAGGGCGCGCTCGAGATCGCACTCACGCTCGTGCTCATCGTGGCCAACGACACGTTCGGGTACATCGTCGGTGCAAGCCTCGGCAAGCACCCGATGGCTCCCAAGATCAGCCCCAAGAAGTCCTGGGAGGGCTTCGCAGGCTCGGTGGGCGGATCGCTCGCGGTGGGGATCCTCGGCGCGGTCTTCCTCCTGGGCCTGCCCTGGTGGGCAGGCGCGGTCCTCGCAGTGGTGGTCGTGGCAGCGGCGACCGCCGGGGACCTCGTGGAGTCGATGGTGAAACGCGAGCTCGGCATCAAGGATATGAGCAGCATCCTGCCAGGCCATGGGGGCATGATGGACCGACTGGACTCCATCCTGTTCGGCATGCCGGCCGCCTATCTGGTGTTCAGCGTCCTGCCCGGCGCCTAGGTGCTGTCGGGCTGTGCCGGACGGTGAGGCCGGTCCGGCCCCGATCGCGGGCCGGGCGGGAGAAGGAGACGATGATGGGCCCATCAGCCCATGAGAGGAAGGAAGCACGTGGCGTACAGTGACGGCCGCGCTGCTGCGGGGTTCGACCGCGTGGCCCGCGGGGATCTCGGGTACAGCCCCCGGCAGGTCGAGAAGTTCATGGAGCGGGCACGCGCCTACCTCGAGGACAGCTCGGCGCCCCCTGTGACGAGCCGCGAGGTCCGCACGGTCTCCTTCGACGCGGTGCGCGGCGGGTTCGATGCGAGCGAGGTGGATGCGGCTCTGGACCGGCTCGAGGACGCCTTTGCCCGGCGCGAGCGGGATGAGCTCATCACCGAGTCCGGCGAGGAGGCCTGGCTGAGGGAGATCGGGCAGCTAGCGGGCATCCTCCGCGGCCGGCTCGTGCGCTCGGACGGGGAGCGCTTCCGCCGCCCCTCGAGCGCGAAGGCCCCGAGCTACAGCACCGATGACGTCGACGCGTTCTGCGTCAGGCTCCTCGACTACCTCGAGCACGGCTCGCCCATGAGCGCCGACGAGGTGCGCACGGCCGTGTTCCGCACGGTGACGGGCGACGAGGGCTACGAGGAGACCCAGGTCGACGCCTTCCTCGACCGCGTGGTCGAGCTCATGGCCGCGATCGACTGATCCCCGGCCAGCCCCAGCGCCGTGCTCACCGCGCCCGGCCTGCCGTGGGCTCAGGGGACGGCTCGGGCGTGTGGAGCCGGACGAGGAAGCGGTCGGTGCCGCGCGGGATCGCGCTGCGGGTGGCGCGGGAGACGGCGGCCATGGTCCCGAAGGCGAGCGGGACGCTCCATGCGGCCGGCTGGGCGCACGCGACCGCGAGCACGCCCAGGGCGCCCGGGAGGGGGCCGGTCGCGAGCGCGGCGGAGACCGCGAGGGCGCTCCCGCACGCGAGGGCGCCGGCAGCCATGCCGGCGATGGCCCCGGCCGCGGTGAGGCCCCGCCACCAGATGCCCAGCACGAGGAGCGGGCAGAGTGTGGACGCCGTGAACGCGAAGACGAGCCCCACCGCTCCGGCGAGGGCCTGCTCGCTCGCGATGACCGCGGCGGCCAGCGGAACGAGCGCCGACAGCGCGGCGGCGGTGCGGAAGCCCCTCACGCTCCCGCCGAAGAGCTCCTGGCTCATCACCCCGGCCACCGAGACGAGCAGGCCGGAGGTCGTGGACAGGAACGCCGCCATGGCGCCGGCGAGCACGAGCGCCGAGAGCGCTGTGCCGGCCGGGCCCGCGACGAGCGCGGAGGGCAGGAGCAGGACCAGGGCGTCGCCCTGGTCCGCGAGCCCGGGGGCGGCCAGGCGGCCGAGCACCCCGAATGCCGTGGGGAAGACGTAGAACACCGAGAGCAGGACCAGCACGATCACGGTGGTGCGCCGGGCCGAGCGCCCGTCCGGGTTGGTGTAGAACCGTACGAGCACGTGAGGCAGCCCGAGCGTCCCGAAGAGCAGGGCCGCCGTGACCGAGAGGCTCAGGTAGCCCGCCCCTGCGCCGCTCCCGGTCCCTCCGCGGGGGAGCCCGCTGCCCACGGTGGCGGCCCCGGCTCCGCTGCCCGGGCCGGGCAGTCCGGCGCCTTCGAACAGGCCCCCGGCGGCTCCCAGGTCCGGCGCGCCGCGCCCGGCGACGTGGAGGGCGAGGAACACTGCCGGCAGGGCGATCGCGGCGAGCTTGAGCCAGAACTGGAACGCCTGCACGAACGTGATGGAGCGCATCCCGCCGAGCATCACGGCGAACACGACGACGGCCACGACGGCAGCGGAGCCCACCCACCCGGGAAGGCCCGTCGTCGTGCGCACTGCGAGCGCGGCGCCCTGAAGCTGCGGCACGATGTAGAGCCAGCCGATGAGGACCACGAGCACGCTCGTGGCCCGGCGGACGGCGAGCGAGCCGAGCCGCGCCGCCGCGAAGTCCGGGACGGTGTAGGCCCCCGAGCGGCGCAGGGGCGCGGCCACGAACAGCAGGAGCATGAGGAACCCGGCGGTGTAGCCCACGGGGTACCAGAGCGCATCGGAGCCGCTGACCATGATGAGGCCGGCGACGCCGAGGAAGCTCGCCGCCGAGAGGTACTCGCCGCCGATCGCGGATGCGTTCCACCACGGGCGCACGGTGCGGGAGGCGACGTAGAAGTCGCCGGTGGTGCGCGAGATGCGCAGCCCGTAGAAGCCGATGAGGACTGTCGCAGCCGCGACGAGCGCGAGGGTCGCGATGCCGATCCCCGGGATCACCGGCGGTCCTCGAGCAGCTCTGTGAAGCGTTCCTCGGTGCGGTTCGCCGCGAGGTTGTACACGGCCCCGCACAGGATGGCGGCGGGGTAGGGCAGGACCCCCACGAGGAGCCACACGAGCGGAAGGCCGGGCAGCCAGGGCAGCCGCTCCGCGAGCGAGGAGAGCGCCCACACGGCGCCGATGGCCGCGAGGAACGCGCCCGCCACGGTCGACGCGAGGCGGAGCTGGGAGCGCATGAGGGAGCGGAGCACGAGGCCGCCCACCTCGGACTGCTCCTCGAGCTCGCGCGAGAGCGGCGGCGGCTGCGGCGCTGGCGCGGCAGAGGACTGCGGGGCCGTGACCCGGACCCGCCGAGAGGGGTCCACGGCCCGGCGGGCGGGGAAGGACCCGTGCGGTCCGTCCGCGGGCGGGAGGGCGGGGCCGCTCATGCGCGCGGCCGGATCCGGGTCGAGGCGAGGCGCTCCCGCAGGCCGGGCAGGAGGCGGCGGCTCACGGGCAGCTCGGTCCCTCCGACCATCACAGTGGCCTGCGGTCCTGTGAGCCGCAGCTCCCCGACGGCGTCCATGGCCACGAGGTACGAGCGGTGGATCCGCACGAACCCCGCGGGCCCCCACTGGCGCTCGAGGTCGCTCAGGGCCACGCGCACGAGGTAGCTCGCGTCCGCAGTGTGGAGGCGGGCGTAATCGCCCTGGGCCTGGACGAAGGCCACGTCGTCGCGGCGGATCATGCGGGTCACGCCGCCGAGCTCGACCGTGATGAGCGCGGGCTCGGGGGCAGGCCGCCCGGCGCCGGCGGCCTCGCGCAGCTCGGCGATGCGCCCTACGCAGCGCGCGAGCCGCTCGGGGCGCACGGGCTTGAGGAGGTAGTCCACGGCGGCGAGGTCGAACGCCTCGAGGGCGTGGTCGTCGTCGGCCGTGACGAAGACGACGGCGGGCGGCGCGGCGAAGCGGGCGACGACGCGGGCGAGCTCGAGCCCGCTCAGGCCCGGCATGTGGATGTCCAGGAAGATCCCGTCCACATCCTCGCGCTCGAGGATGCGCAGCGCCTCGGTGCCCGAGGTGGCGGTGTGCACCGCCCCGACCCGGTCGTCCCGGCCGAGGAGGTAGGAGAGCTCCTGCACGGCGGGCAGCTCGTCATCGACGACGAGGACGGTGATCATGCCGATCAGTCTAGTGGCGGTCCGACCTCATGGCCGGGCTGCGACTTCGGGATGCGCAGTGTGATGAGCGTGCCCTCCCCGGGCGCGGTCTCGACGACGAGGCCATGGTCGTCGCCGTAGACCTGCCGCAGGCGCGCGTCGACGTTGCGGAGCCCCACGTGGTCCCCGCCCGCGCGGCCGGCCAGCACCTCCCGGACCCGTTCGGGGTCCATGCCGGCGCCGTCGTCCTCGACCCTCACGAGCGCTTCGTGGGGCGTGTCCTCTGCCGTGATCTGGATGTGGCCCACGCCCTCGCGGGCCTCGAGTCCGTGGCGGACCGCGTTCTCCACGAGGGGCTGGAGGCTCAGGAACGGGATGGCGGTGCCGAGCACCTCGGGCGCGATGCGCAGGCTCACCTGGAGGCGCTCGCCGAACCGCGCCCGCTCGAGCAGGAGGTACCTGTCGATGCTGCGCAGCTCCTCGGCGAGGGTCGTGAAGTCCCCGTGGCGCCGGAACGAGTACCTCGTGAAGTCCGCGAACTCGACGACGAGCTCCCGCGCGCGCTGGGGGTCCGTGAGGATGTAGGACGCGATCGCGTTGAGGGAGTTGTAGATGAAGTGCGGGCTGATCTGGGCCCGCAGCGCCCGGACCTCGGCCTCCATGAGCAGTGTCCGGGAGCGGTCCAGCTCGGCGAGCTCCGCCTGCGTCGCGACCCAGTCGGCGAGCTCGCCCGTGGCGCGCACGAGCCCCGCGCCCGCGTCCTGCGCGAATGCGACGACCGTCCCCACCACACGGGACCCGGCACGCACCGGGGCGACGACCGCGCTGTGCAGCCGGCACTCCGGCTCGCGGCAGCCGACGGCCTGGCAGTCGACCTCGTCCGGGCCCGCCACACGGGTGCGGCCCTGTGCGAGGGTCTTGGCGGCCAGCGCCATGACGGCCGACGCATGCGCGGCACCCGCCCCGTCCCACGCGAGCAGCCGTGACTCGTCGGTGAGGGCGAGGGCGGGGGAGCCGATCATCGACCTGAGGTGCCGGACGGCCTTCGTCGCGCCCTCCGGGTCGAGGCCCGCCCGCAGGGACCGGCCCGCCTGGGAGGCGGCGTGGAGGATCGTGTAGCTCGCGCGCTCCGCCTCGCTGCCGAAGTCCCGGCGCGAGCGCCACAGCCGCCATGCCGCGGTCCCCGCGGCTGCGCCCGCGAGGAGCACGAGCACGAGGACCGCGAGGGAGAGCGCGTCGGAGGTCATGCACGCAAGGCTAGCGGCCCCGGCGCCGCGTCCCGGCCCGCTCAGACCGTCCGCTGGGGCCGGCGGGCGCCGCCGCAGGCCACGGACGGAGCAGGCCCGGGAGGCAGCCGCCCGGCCTCGCCGCTCGGCGTCGTGCGGGCGCCGCTCGGCGCACGGGAGGCGCCGTTGGCCGACCGGGCCCGGATTCAACTGGATCGAAGGCCCCGCGAGCGGGGAGAGTGATCTGCATCACTCATCCGCCGGGTCCTGCCCGGCCTGTCGAGGAGGATCCATGGGCAACGATGCCTCGGGCGGCGCCGCGGAGGGCACCGCACCGCAGCCAGACTTCCGGCTGGTCCAGGCCAGCGATGAATTCCAGACGCTGCGCAAGAGCCACCGCAGCTTCGTCTTCCCTCTCGCCGGGGCGTTCCTGCTCTGGTACTTCCTGTACGTCCTGCTGGCCGACTACGCGCACGGCTTGATGTCGATCCGCGTGGCCGGCAACATCACGCTCGGCCTCGTGCTGGGCCTGCTCCAGTTCGTGAGCACGTTCGGCATCACGGCCTGGTACGTGCACCACGCCAACAAGAAGCTCGATCCGCAGGCGGAGGCCATCCGCACCGAGATCGAGGGCCACGACTTCGACGCCGCACCGGCTGTGGGCGCGTCCACCGAGGAAGGCACCCGATGAACCTGACCGAGAGCCTCCTCGAGAGCACGTGGCTGAACATGGCCATCTTCGGCCTGTTCGTCGCCGTGACGATCGTGATCGTCATCCGCGCGAGCCGCAACAACAAGACCGCCGCGGACTACTACGCGGGCGGCCGCTCCTTCACGGGCGGCCAGAACGGCACCGCGATCGCCGGCGACTACCTCTCCGCCGCCTCGTTCCTCGGCATCACCGGCGCGATCGCGGTGAACGGCTACGACGGCTTCCTGTACTCGATCGGCTTCCTGGTCGCGTGGCTCGTCGCGCTCCTCCTCGTCGCGGAGCTCCTGCGCAATACCGGGAAGTTCACGATGGCGGACGTGCTCGCCTTCCGCCTGCGCGAGCGACCCGTGCGCATTGCGGCCGCGAGCTCGACCCTCGCCGTGTGCTTCTTCTACCTCCTGGCCCAGATGGCCGGCGCGGGCGCCCTCATCGCGCTCCTGCTCGGCATCTCGAGCTGGGAGGGCCAGGCGCTCGTCATCACCGTGGTGGGTGCGCTCATGATCATGTACGTCCTCCTGGGCGGCATGAAGGGCACCACGTGGGTCCAGATCATCAAGGCCGTCCTGCTCATCGCGGGCGCGTTCGCCATGACCATCTGGGTGCTCGCGCTCTACGGGTTCAACCTCTCGTCCCTGCTCGGCAGCGCCGTCGAGGCCGGCGGCGATAAGCTCCTCAACCCGGGCCTCGCCTACGGCAAGAGCGAGACGAGCAAGCTGGACTTCATCTCCCTGGGCCTCGCGCTCGTGCTCGGCACCGCGGCGCTCCCGCACGTGCTGATGCGCTTCTACACGGTGCCCACCTCGAAGGAGGCCCGCAAGTCGGTCGTGTGGGCGATCTGGCTCATCGGGGGCTTCTACCTCTTCACCCTCGTGCTCGGCTACGGCGCGGCGGCGCTCATCGGCGCCGACACCATCAAGGCAGCGCCCGGCGGCGTCAACTCGGCCGCGCCGTTGCTCGCGTTCGTCCTCGGCGGGCCGGTCCTGCTCGGGTTCATCTCGGCCGTGGCCTTCGCGACGATCCTCGCGGTGGTCGCCGGCCTCACCATCACGGCAGCCGCCTCGTTCGCCCATGACATCTACGCGAACGTCATCGCGAAGGGCCGCACCACCGCGGCCACCGAGGTCAAGGTGGCGCGGCGCACGGTGATCGTGATCGGCATCGCGGCGATCGCGGGCGGCATCTTCGCCAACGGCCAGAACGTCGCTTTCCTCGTGGCACTGGCGTTCGCGGTCGCGGCCTCGGCGAACCTGCCCACGATCCTCTACTCGCTCTTCTGGAAGCGCTTCACCACGAAGGGCGCCCTGTGGAGCATCTACGGCGGCCTCGCCTCGGCGATCGGGCTCATCGCCTTCTCCCCGGTGGTCTCCGGCGCGAAGACCTCGATGATCCCGGGCGCGGACTTCGCGTGGTTCCCGCTGAACAACCCCGGCCTCGTCTCCATCCCGCTCGCGTTCTTCCTGGGCTGGCTCGGGACGGTCCTGGACAAGGGCACCGAGGACCCGGCACGCCAGGCCGAGATGGAGGTCCGCTCCCTCACGGGCGTGGGCGCCGAGAAGGCGGTCTCGCACTAGGGCCCCACACGGGGCGCGCACCAAGGCCTTACCAGGGGGCGTCGCCGTCCCCTTCCCGCTCCAGCGCATGACGCCGGGCGGCAGCTTCGACGCCGGAGCCGCCGACCGGCGTCGTCCGTGTGCGCGGGGAACAGCCGCGTGCCGAGATCCCCGAGGCCCTCTGGAGGCGTGCGAGGGGCGGGATGCGCTCAGGGCCGCGTCAGCGCGGCAAGATCCTCAGGGCGTCGAGGCGGAGGGGATCGCCTTCCCAGCGGAAGGCCACATCGAACGAGCGCGAGCCGCACACGAGGTAGCCCCGGGCCTCGCCGCTCGGGCGCTGGCCGGCGCGCGAGAGCGACTCGGCATGGGGGAAGTCCGCGCGGCATAGGCCGCCCACGCCGAGCTCGGTCAGGGCGCTCGTGAGCGCGGACTCCGAGAGGTGATCCCTGAGCGCGGGCGTGAACTGGGCGTAGGCGCTCGCAGTGCTGCCCGAGGCGAGGTCCGCGCTCATCTGCTCCGAGGCGCGCCGCACGGCAGCGTCGGGGCTGAAGACGGAGCCCGCGAGCACGATCGCGGCGACCGCCGCACCGGCGAGCGCCGCCATTCCCGCGCCGAGGCCCACCCAGAGCCAGCGCCGGCCCGTGCTGGCGGGCTGTCCATCGGGCGCGGGCGCCCAGGGCTGCCCGGCCTGCTGGGCCTGTCCGGCCTGCCAAGGCTGTCCCGGGGGGCCGGCGTGTCCGCGCGGCCGCTGGTCCGGCAGTCGGGGGAACGTCATGGCTGCTCCCTCTCCTCTCTCTGGGCGATCGTCTGGCGGTCTCTGGCCCCGGGGATGCCTGCCGCGCCCCGGCCGGTGCGCTCACGCCGGTGGCCGCGGGCCCCGCTCGAGCAGGGGGTCCATCCTGAATGGTATGAGCTCGCCCATCGCGAGTGCCGTGTCGGTGCGCTCCACGCCGTCGCACGCGAGGATCTTGCCGTTGATCCGGAAGAGGTCCTCGGCGTCCACCGCCGCGACCCGCAGCAGGATGTCCGCCGTTCCGGTGAGGCCATGGCCCTCGAGGACCTCGGGGATCCTCGCGATCTCTGCCGTGATGGACGCGAGCCGGCGCTGCTGGACGTGCACCGTGATGAAGGCCAGCAGCGGGTAGCCCAGGGAGGCGGGGTTGATCCGGCGGTCGAACCCGAGGAACGCATGCGAGGCCTCGAGCCGCGCGAGCCGCGCCTGGACGGTGTTGCGGGAGAGCCCCAGGGCCTGGGCGAGGGCCACGACGGTGCGGCGCGGATCCTCGGCGAGTGCCCGCAGGATCCGGGCGTCCGTGGCGTCTACGGGGTGCATGATGCGCAGAGTAGCACGCCGCAGCGACGCCAGACTGGGCTGGATGCTCAATCGCTGGCTCTTCGGTTGTACCCCTTGTGCATTGTGAGTATGGTCACACTCAACTGGCGGCGACGCGGCCGCCGGGCGCGCAGGGACTGGCGAGACGACGACGACAAGGGGCTGCGAGGACCGTGTCCACGTACCAGATGACCACCGGAGCGGACGGCGATCCCGTCCAGCTCCTCACACCGGGAGGGGAGCGCCGGGCCGACAGCCGCTACGACCGCTACCTCTCCGATCTCGACGGCGACCACGGCGGCGAGGTGCTGGCCGCGCTCTACGAGGACCTCGTCGTCGTGCGCCGCATCGACGCCGAGGCGACCGCCCTCCAGCGGCAGGGCGAGCTGGCCCTGTGGCCGCCGTTCCTGGGGCAGGAGGCCGCGCAGATCGGCTCGGGCCGGGCCCTCGCCGAGGGCGACTTCGTGTTCTCGAGCTACCGCGAGAACGCCGTTGCGTACTGCCGCGGCGTGGACGTGGGGGACATGATGCGCGTGTGGCGCGGCAACGCCAACGCCGGCTGGGACCCCTTCGAGGTCAACATGGCCCCGACCCAGGTCATCATCGGCGCCCAGGCACTCCACGCCACCGGCTACGCGATGGGCATCCAGTTCGACGGCGCCGAGGCCGCGGCGATCACGTACTTCGGCGACGGCGCCACGAGCCAGGGCGACGTGAACGAGGCGATGGTCTTCGCCGCGAGCTACCAGGCGCCGGTCGTGTTCTTCTGCCAGAACAACCAGTGGGCCATCTCCGAGCCCGTGGGCCTCCAGGCACACGTGCCGATCGCCCTGCGGGCCCCCGGCTTCGGGATCCCGAGCGTGCGCGTGGACGGCAACGACGTCCTCGCCTGCCTCGCCGTGACCCGCGAGGCCCTCGAGCGAGCGCGCAGCGGCAACGGGCCCTCCTTCATCGAGGCCGTCACCTACCGCATGGGCCCGCACACCACCGCGGACGACCCGACGAGGTACCGCGACCCCAACGAGCTCGAGGACTGGAAGGAGCGCGACCCGATCGCGCGCCTCGAGGCGCACCTGGACGGGCTCGGCCTCCTCGACGACGCCCTGCGGGAGCGCGTGCGTGCGGCGGCCGACGACGTGGCGGCGCGGCTCCGCGAGGCCACGGTCCACATGCCCGACCCGCCCGCCGCGGCCGTGTTCGAGCACGTGTACACCGAGCCGAACAGCTGGCTGGAGCGCCAGCGCGACCACTACGAGCGCTACCGCGCAGGCACCGACGAAAGCCACCTCGCCGGCACCGACGAGCGCCACCACGCCGTGGAAGGAGCCTGACATGGGCGAGATGACGTTCGGCAAGGCCATCAACGCAGGCCTCCGGCGCGCCCTCGAGCGCGATCCCAAGGTGGTCCTCATGGGCGAGGACATCGGCCGGCTGGGAGGGGTCTTCCGTATCACTGACGGGCTGCAGAAGGACTTCGGCCCGCACCGGGTGATCGACACGCCGCTCGCAGAGTCCGGGATCATGGGCACCGCGATCGGCATGGCCTACCGGGGCTACAGGCCCGTGGTGGAGATCCAGTTCGACGGGTTCGTGTACCCGGCGTTCGACCAGATCGTCTCCCAGGTGGCCAAGCTGCACTACCGCACGCGCGGCCAGGTCACGGTCCCCATCACCATCCGCATCCCGTTCGGCGGCGGCATCGGCTCGCCCGAGCACCACTCCGAGTCGCCCGAGGCCTACTTCACGCACACCTCGGGCCTGCGCGTCGTGGCCGTGTCCAATCCGCAGGACGCGTACGCGATGGTCCAGCAGGCCATCGCGTGCAACGACCCCGTGGTGTTCTTCGAGCCCAAGCGGCGCTACCACGACCGCGGCGAGGTGGACGAGTCCGTGGGCCTCGAGGGGCCCGGAGGGCTCGGCATGGGCCAGGCCCGGGTGGCCGCTGCGGGGGAGGACGTCACGCTCGTCTCCTACGGGCCACTCGTGAAGACGTGCCTCGACGCCGCGCTCGCCGCCGCGGACGAGGGCGTCTCGGTGGAGGTGATCGACCTGCGCTCGCTCGCGCCGGTGGACTACCCGGTGATCGAGGAGTCCGTGCGCCGCACCGGCCGGCTCGTGGTCGCCCACGAGGCGGCGCAGTCCGGCGGGCTCGGGGCCGAGATCGCAGCGAGCATCACCGAGCGGTGCTTCTACTACCTCGAGCACTCGCCGGTGCGCGTGACGGGCTTCGACATCCCGTACCCGTACTCGAAGCTCGAACACCACCACCTGCCCGACCTCGACAGGATCCTCGACGGCGTGGACCGGGCGCTGGGCCGCCCCAACTCCCTCTCGGGCCTCGAGGAGGGCCAGTGACCGTGACCGACACCGCCCGGCCCACCGCCCCGCAGGCGGGGGCCCCGTCCTCCGGAGGCACCGTGATCCGCGAATTCCGCCTGCCCGATCTGGGCGAGGGCCTCACCGAGTCCGAGATCGTCGCGTGGCGCGTGGCCGAGGGCGACTCGGTCACCCTCAACCAGGTGATCGCCGAGGTCGAGACCGCGAAGGCTGTGGTCGAGCTCCCGAGCCCGTACACGGGCACGATCGCGCACCTCCTCGCAGAGCCCGGCACGACCGTGGCCGTCGGCACGCCGATCGTGGCCTTCGAGGTGTCCGCCGACGCCGGCCGGCCCCCTGCGGGCGGAGCCGCCGGCGCGGGGGCAGGTTCGGGCGAGTCCGCCCGCCCTGGCGCGCCCGGCAAGCGCGAGCCGAACCTCGTGGGCTACGGGGCCATGGTCGAGGGGTCCGGCCGCCCAGCCCGCAAGGCCCGCTCGTGGGCCACGGCACCGGCATCCGATGCGGAGCCGGCGGCTCCCGGCGTCCAGCAGCGCGCCGCCGAACAGCCCGGGCCGGAGCAGCGCGCCCCCGAGCAGCCCGGGCCGGAGCAGCGCGCCCCCGAGCATGCGCCCTCCCTTGAGGCGGGCCGGCCGGAGCGCCCTCGCTCCACCCCTCCAGTGCGCAAGCTCGCCAAGGACCTCGGCATCGAGATCGCCCAGCTCTCCGGCACGGGACCGCGCGGACTCATCACGCGCGACGACGTCCTGGCCGCGGTGGGCACTCCCGGCGGCACTCCTGCACCGGAGACCGGAGCAGGCGGCGGGACGACGGCGGGCGGAGGCGGCGGCGTCGTGCGCCCGGCGGGCCAGGAGGCCCAGCGGCCCCCAGCGGATGTGGCGCGCCAGACGCGCACACCGATCAAGGGGGTGCGCAAGCACACCGCGGCGGCCATGGTGACCAGCGCCTTCACGGCGCCGCATGCCACCGAGTTCCTGACCGTGGACGTCACGCCCTCGATGGAGCTCCTCGCCCGGCTCAAGGCCAGCCGCGCGTTCGCCGGGCTCAAGCTCACGCCGCTCACGCTCGTGGCCAAGGCTGTGCTGATCGGGCTGCGGCGCAACCCCACGCTCAATTCGCACTGGGACGAGGACGCGCAGGAGATCGTCCAGTACCACTACGTCAATCTGGGGATCGCCGCGGCCACGCCGCGCGGGCTCATGGTGCCCAATATCAAGGACGCGGACCGCCTCACCCTGCCCGAGCTCGCCGAAGCCCTCGCGGGGCTGGCCGCCACGGCGAAGGAAGGCCAGACCAGCCCGGCGGACCTGAGCGGCGGGACGGTCTCGATCACGAACATCGGCGTGTTCGGGATCGACGCCGGCACCCCGATCCTCAACCCCGGGGAGGCTGCGATCGTCGCCATGGGCCAGGTGCGTCGGCAGCCGTGGGAGCACGAGGGCCAGATCGCGCTGCGGCAGGTCATGACGCTCTCGCTCTCGTTCGACCACCGGCTCGTGGACGGCGAGCAGGCCTCGCGCTTCCTCGCCGACGTGGGCGCGATCCTCGCCGACCCGGGCATGGTCCTGACCATGGTCTGACGGGACGGGACCCCGTGTCGGAGGGGACGGGACCCCGTATCGGACGGGACGGGACCCCGTATCGCTTGCGGGGTCCCTGGCGCCCACTTGGGGTCAGGCGGGGGCCTCCAGAGCGGCCATCGCCATGGCCGTCAGCATCCGGCGGGCGGACGACGACGGGACGCGCCCCCCATGCCGGCGCACCGAGTGCGGGGTCGAGTTGATGAGGCCGAAGGCGGCCTGGGCCCGCAGCCTGCGCTCCGTGGCGCTCTCGGCCGGGTGGAGCGACGCGAGCGACTCGCTCCAGATCTCGACGTAGGCCAGCTGGAGCGCGCGGACGCGCTCGCGGTCGTCGTCGGCGAGCGAGGGGAAGTCCCGGTCCTGGACGCGGATCACGTCCGGCTGCACGAGCGCGAAGTCGACGTGGAAGGCGACGAGCGCGCCCAGCCGCGGCGCGCCGTCGTCCGTCTCTGCGGCGACCCGGCGCCCGCCCTCCAGGAGCGCCTCCGACACCTCGAGCAGGAGGGCCCCCAGGACGGCCTGCTTTCCGGGGAAGTGGCGGTAGATCGCGGGCCCGCTCACGCCGGCCGCCGCACCGAGGTCCTCGAGCGACGCGCCGGCGAAGCCCTGCGCCGCGAAGAGCCCGGCCGCGGCGTCGAGGAGTGCCTGCCGGCGTACGGCCTTGGCCTCGCTGCGTGCGCTGGGTGACTCGCTCATGTCCCTCCTGTGCCGGACATCCCCGCTGTGCCTGGCTTCCCTGCTGTGTCTGGCTCCGCTGCTGTGCTGGACATCACAGTTAATACACATTAACCTAGATTCCGGTTAGTCACCACTAACTGAACCCGCCCACCGGAGGATCGATGGAGACCCTGACCAGCCGGATCGACCCGGCCGGCGCAGCGTTCGCCGAGAACGACGCCGCCCAGCGGGCCCTCGCCGCGGGCCTGCGCGAACGCCTCGCCGCGGCGGCCCTCGGCGGCCCGGAACGCTCCCGGGAACGGCATGTGGCCCGCGGGAAGCTCCTGCCGCGCGAGCGCATCGACGCGCTCCTGGACGAGGGGTCGCCGTTCCTCGAGGTCGGCGCCCTCGCCGCCAACGGCATGTACGACGACGAGTGCCCGGCGGCGGGTGTGATCGCCGGCATCGGCCTGGTCCACGGCCGCCACGTGATGGTGGTGTCCAACGACGCGACGGTCAAGGGCGGCACGTACTACCCCATGACGGTCAAGAAGCACCTGAGGGCGCAGGAGATCGCGCTCGAGAACCGCCTTCCCTGCATCTACCTCGTCGATTCCGGCGGGGCCTTCCTGCCCAAGCAGGACGAGGTCTTCCCGGACCGCGACCACTTCGGCCGCATCTTCTACAACCAGGCCCGGCTCTCCGCGGCCAAGGTCCCGCAGATCGCCGCGGTTCTCGGTTCCTGCACGGCCGGCGGCGCGTACGTCCCCGCGATGAGCGACGAGACGGTGATCGTGCGCAACCAGGGCACGATCTTCCTGGGCGGCCCGCCGCTCGTGAAGGCCGCCATCGGTGAGATCGTGACGGCGGAGGAACTGGGCGGCGGCGATGTCCATGCCAAGGTCTCCGGCGTCGCGGACCACCTCGCGGACAACGACGAGCACGCGCTCGAGATCGTCCGCAGCATCGTCGAGACCCTGCCGCCCCCCGCGGACGCTCCGTGGGCTGTGCGCCCCGTGGTCGAGCCGAAGGCCGACCAGGAGCAGCTCTACGGCGTCGTCCCGACCGACGTGAACGCCCAGTACGACGTCCACGAGGTCATCGCCCGGCTCGTGGACGGGAGCGCCTTCCACGAGTTCAAGAAGGACTACGGCGCGACCCTCGTCACCGGCTTCGCGCACATCGACGGCCACCCGGTCGGCATCGTGGCCAACAACGGCGTCCTGTTCGCCGAGTCGGCCATGAAGGGCGCGCACTTCATCGAGCTGTGCGACCAGCGCGGCATCCCGCTGCTCTTCCTGCAGAACATCTCCGGCTTCATGGTGGGCCGCGACTACGAGCACGGCGGCATCGCCAAGCACGGGGCCAAGATGGTCACGGCCGTCGCGACCACGCGCGTGCCCAAGCTGACCGTGGTGATCGGCGGCTCGTTCGGGGCGGGCAACTACTCCATGTGCGGCCGCGCGTACTCACCGCGGTTCCTGTGGATGTGGCCTGCGAGCCGCATCTCCGTCATGGGCGGCAACCAGGCCTCATCCGTCCTCGCGACCGTCAAGCGCGACCAGCTCGAGGCGCGCGGCCAGGAATGGTCCGCCGAGGAGGAAGAGGACTTCAAGGCCCCGGTCCGCGCCCAGTACGAGGCGCAGGGCAGCCCCTACTACTCGACCGCCCGCCTGTGGGACGACGGGATCATCGATCCGGCCGACACGCGCCGCGTGCTCGGCATGGCCCTCGCGGTCGTCGCCCAGTCCCCGCTGCCGGAGACGTCCTTCGGCGTCTTCAGGATGTGAGCCCCATGTCTGCAGATACCCCAGCCCCGGCCAGCGCGGGCCGCCCGTTCGCCAAGGTCCTCGTCGCGAACCGCGGCGAGATCGCCGTCCGCGTCCTGCGCACGCTCCGCCGCCTCGGCATCGCCTCCGTCGCGGTGTACAGCGACGCCGACGCCGGGGCCCGGCACGTGCGCGAGGCCGACGAGGCCGTGCGCATCGGCCCCGCGCCTGCGGCCCAGAGCTACCTGAGCATCCCCGCGATCGTCGCGGCCTGCCGCGCGACGGGAGCCGAGGCCGTCCACCCCGGCTATGGATTCCTGAGCGAGAATGCCGATCTTGCCCGTGCCCTCGCGGAGGCGGGCATCGTCTTCGTGGGCCCCGGCGCCGAGGCCCTCTCCGTCATGGGCGACAAGATCCGCGCCAAGAACCACGTGGCCTCCTTCGGCGTGCCCGTGGTCCCCGGCGTCGCCGAACCCGGCCTCACCGACGAGGAGCTCATCGCCGCGGCCGACGGCGTGGGGTTCCCCCTGCTGATCAAGCCCTCCGCCGGGGGCGGCGGCAAGGGCATGCACGTGGCCGAGTCCGCGGCCGAGCTCCCCGCGGCCCTCGCGACCGCACGCCGCGTGGCGACGGCCGCCTTCGGCGACGGGACGCTCCTCATCGAGCGCCTCATCCGCGCGCCCCGCCACATCGAGGTCCAGGTCCTCGCCGACTCGCAGGGCACCACGGTCCACCTCGGCGAACGCGAGTGCTCCCTGCAGCGCCGCCACCAGAAGGTCATCGAGGAGGCTCCCTCGCCGCTGTTCGACACCGAGGGCGGCGCCGTGACGCGCGCCCGGATCGGCGAGGCCGCATGCAACGCCGCCCGCAGCGTCGGCTACGTCGGGGCCGGCACGGTCGAGTTCCTCGTCTCCGACGAGGCGCCGGACGAGTTCTTCTTCATGGAGATGAACACCCGCCTCCAGGTCGAGCACCCCGTGACGGAGATGGTCACGGGCGTGGACCTGGTCGAGCAGCAGCTGCGCGTCGCCGCGGGGGAGCCCCTGGCCCTCGCCCAGGAGGACATCCGCCTGGACGGGCACGCGATCGAAGCCCGCATCTACGCCGAGGTCCCGGCCAAGGGCTTCCTCCCGGCCACCGGCCGGGTCGAGCTCCTGCGCGAGCCGGTGGGGGACGGCATCCGGGTCGACAGCTCCCTCACCGAGGGCCTGGCCATCGGCTCGGACTATGACCCCATGCTGTCCAAGGCGATCGCCTGGGGCGAGAATCGCGCCGAGGCCCTCGCCGGGCTGGACGCCGCACTGGCCGACTACACCGTCCTCGGCGTGGCCACGAACATCGAGTACCTGCGGCTCCTGCTCGCAGACCCGGACGTGCAGGCCGGGCACCTCGACACGACTCTGATCGAACGCCGCCTGGACCACCTCGACTTCCAGGCGCCGGGCGACGCGGAGTACGCCGCCGCGGCCCTCCTGGCCCTCGGTACGGCCGCCCCGGACGGGCGCCCGTGGGCACTGGACGGATGGCGCATGGGGGCGCCGGCCACCCGTCGCGTCTCGCTCGGATCGCCCGAGGGAGGCCTCGTGACCGTGAACGTGCACCCCGGTGACGGGCGCACGGTGCGGATCGACCGCGGCGATCAGCGCGGCCCCGAGCTCAAGGCGAGCCTGACGCCGGCCGGGGAGCGCGCCGTCGTGCTCGAGCTCGACGGCGAGGAGCACCGCTACTCCACCGCCGAGCGCGCCGCTGGGCACGGGTCCGGCGGCGAGGGCGCGGAGCGCACGGTCTTCCTGGGCGAGGGCGGCTGGTCGGTCGCGCTGCCCGTCCTGGACCGGGCCGGCCGGCTCGAGCGGGTCAGGGCCGCGCTGCACCGCCACGAGGGCGAGGCTGATCCGCAGGTCCGCACGCCGATGCCCGGCACGGTCGTGTCGGTGTCCGTCGAGAACGGGGCGCGGGTGGAGGCCGGGCAGGCTCTCGTCTCGGTCGAGGCCATGAAGATGGAGCACCAGCTCACGGCGGCCGTCACGGGCACTGTGCAGCTGCATGTGGCCGCGGGAGCCCTCGTCAAGGCCGACCAGGTCGTCGCGACCGTGGAGCCCGAACCCGCGCCGGCCACCTGACCTTCCACGACCCACCAGCACACGCCTCACACCACGAGCCAACCACCACCAGGAGATCCCATGGTCGACTTCCAGCTCAGCGACGAATACCGCGAGCTCAGCGACACCGTCCGCGAGTTCGCCGACGAGGTCGTGGCCCCCGTGTCCGCCAAGCACGACGAGGAGCACAGCTTCCCGTACGAGATCGTTGCCCAGATGGGGGAGCTGGGCCTGTTCGGCCTGCCGTTCCCCGAGGAGTACGGCGGGATGGGCGGGGACTACTTCGCCCTCGCGCTCGCGCTCGAACAGCTCGGCCGCGTGGACCAGTCGGTCGCTATCACGCTCGAGGCCGGGGTCTCCCTCGGCGCCATGCCGGTGTACCGCTTCGGGACGGACAAGCAGAAGGAGTCACTCCTGCCGGACCTCGCGGCGGGCCGCGCGCTCGCGGGCTTCGGCCTGACGGAGCCGGAGGCGGGCTCGGACGCCGGCGGCACCAAGACCACCGCCCGCCTCGAGGACGGCGCCGGCCCGGCCTCGGAGGGGCGCGAGTGGGTGGTCAACGGCTCCAAGGAGTTCATCACGAACTCGGGCACGGACATCACGAAGTTCGTGACCGTCACGGCGGTCACCGGCACCCAGGAGCGCCCGGACGGCAGCACCCGCAAGGAGATCTCCACGATCATCGTGCCCTCCGGGACCCCCGGCTTCCGCGCCGAGAAGGCCTACAGCAAGGTCGGCTGGAACGCCTCGGACACGCACCCGCTGAGCTTCAAGGACGTCCGGGTCCCGGAGGAGAACCTCCTGGGCGAGCGCGGCCGCGGGTACGCGAACTTCCTCTCCATCCTGGACGAGGGCCGCATCGCCATCGCCGCCCTGGCCACGGGCGCCGCGCAGGGCTGCGTGGACCAGTCGGTGAAGTACGCGAAGGAGCGCAGCGCGTTCGGGGCGAACATCGGCAAGTACCAGGCCATCCAGTTCAAGATCGCCCGCATGCAGGCCCGCGCGCACACGGCGCGCCTCGCGTACTACGACGCCGCCGCGCGCATGCTCGCGGGCAGGCCGTTCAAGACGGAGGCGGCCATCGCGAAGATGGTGGCGGGCGAGGCGGCGATGGACAACGCCCGCGACGCGACCCAGGTGTTCGGCGGCTACGGCTTCATCAACGAGTCGGTCGTGGCCAGGCACTACCGGGACTCGAAGATCCTCGAGATCGGCGAGGGGACCACGGAGGTCCAGCTCATGCTCATCGCGCGCGAGCTCGGCCTCTGACGCCAGGCCACCGCGGGGTGGGCCCTAGCCAAGGGCGCGCGGCGCGTATTGGATGGATTCCAGGCGGGCCCGACGAGGGCGAGAGGCCGGCAGGCTGCTGGCTCGACGAGGAGGGGAATGTGATCGACAAAGTGGTGGCAACCGCCGAGGAGGCGGTCGCGGACATCGGCGACGGCGCGTCGCTCGCCGTGGGCGGCTTCGGCCTGTGCGGCATCCCCGTGGCGCTCATCGATGCCCTGCACCGGCAGGGCACGAGGGACCTGACGACCATCAGCAACAACTGCGGCGTGGACGACTGGGGCCTCGGCATCCTCCTCGCGGACGGGCGGATCGCGCGCACCATCAGCTCCTACGTCGGGGAGAACAAGGAGTTCGCCCGGCAGTTCCTCGCCGGCGAGCTCGAGGTGGTCCTCACCCCGCAGGGCACGCTCGCGGAGAAGCTGCGGGCAGGCGGAGCGGGCATCCCCGCGTTCTTCACCGCGGCGGGGGTGGGCACGCTCGTCGCCGAGGGCGGTCTCCCGCAGAGGTACGACGCCGAGGGGACCGTCGCGCTCGCGTCCTCGCCCAAGGAGGTGCGCACCTTCAACGGCGCCGACTATGTGCTCGAGGAGTCCCTCACGCCGGACTTCGCCCTCGTCCACGCGCAGAAGGGCGACCGCCACGGCAACCTCGTGTTCCACGCGACCGCGATGAACTTCAACCCGCTGTGCGCCATGGCGGGGCGGATCACGGTCGCGGAGGTCGAGGAGCTCGTGGAGCCGGGGGAGCTCGACCCCGAGCACGTCCACCTGCCCGGCATCTTCGTCCAGCGGGTGGTGCACGTGCCGCCTGGCGGGCCCCACTCCGAGAAGCGGATCGAGAAGCGGACCGTGTCCGCGGGAGGGGAGTCCTGATGGCCTGGACGCGCAACGAGCTCGCGGCACGGGTCGCGGCCGAGCTCGAGAACGGGCAGTACGTCAACCTGGGCATCGGCATGCCCACGCTCATCCCGAACTACATCCCGGCCGGGGTCGAGGTGGTGCTGCACTCGGAGAACGGCATCCTCGGCACGGGCCGCTACCCGCGCGAGGACGAGGTGGACCCGGACCTCATCAACGCGGGAAAGGAGACCGTCACCGTGAACAAGGGCGCGGCGTTCTTCGACTCCGCGACCTCGTTCGGCATGGTCCGGGGCGGGCATGTGGACGTCGCGGTGCTCGGAGCCATGCAGGTCTCAGCCCACGGGGACCTCGCCAACTGGATGATCCCGGGCAAGATGGTCAAGGGCATGGGCGGCGCGATGGACCTCGTGTTCGGCGCGAAGCGGCTCATCGTCATGATGGAGCACACGGACCGGGACGGGAACCCGAAGATCCTCCCCGAGTGCACCCTGCCTCTCACGGGCCGCGGCTGCGTGGACCGGATTGTGACGGACCTGGGCGTGATCGACGTGGTGAGCGAGGGCCTGGGCGCGGGCATGGAGCCGGGGACGGGGCCCGTGCTCGTGCTGCGCGAGCTCGCCCCGGGCGTGAGCGAGGCCGAGATCCAGGCCGCCACGGGAGTGGAGCTGGAGGTGGAGATCCATGACAACGAGCCCTGACCCGGCACCCACGGCGGGCGAGCAGCGCGACGACCTGCGCGTCGTCGTGCAGCGCGGCCTGTACTTCGACGAGCTCGAGGAGGGCGTGGTGTACGCGCACCGGCCGGGCCGGACCGCCACGGAGACGGACAATGTGCTGTTCACGACCCTGACGATGAACACGCAGGCGCTGCACCTCGATGCGGCGTGGAGCGGGTCGCAGCCGTTCGGGCAGCGGCTCGTGAACTCGATGTTCACGCTCTCCACGATGGTGGGGCAGTCCGTCGCGCAGCTAACGCAGGGCACGATCGTCGCGCAGCTGGGCCTGACCGACGTGGTCTTCCCGCACCCCATGTTCCACGGGGACACCCTGTACACCGAGACGGTGGTGACCGAGAAGCGGCTCTCGTCCTCCCGCCCGGGGCAGGGGATCGTGACCATGGAGCTCACGGGACGCAACCAGGACGGCACCGTGGTGGGGCGGGCGAAGCGCTCGTGCCTCATGTGGCTGCGCGAGGCGCATAGGGTGGACGCATGATTCCCGCCGATCCCTGGAGCGCGCCCTTCGCCATGGGCCCGGCGCTGCTCTTCTGCCCTGCAGACCGCCCCGAGCGGTTCGCGAAGGCCGCAGACCGCGCCGACGCGGTGATCCTGGACCTCGAGGACGCCGTGGCCCCCGACGCCAAGGCGGACGCGCGCCGCAACCTCGTGGAGGTCCCGCTGGACCCCGAGCGGACCATCGTCCGTGTCAATGCCCTGAGCTCGGCGCACTTCGAGGCGGACCTCGAAGCGCTCGAGGAGACGCCCTACACGACCGTCATGCTCGCCAAGGCGGAGTCCGCCGAGGACCTCGCCCTCCTGCGCTCCTACCGGGTCATCGCGCTGTGCGAGACCGCCGCGGGCGTCCTGACCGCCCCGGCGATCGCAGCGGCGCCCAACACCGTGGCGCTCATGTGGGGCGCCGAGGACCTCATCGCCTCCCTCGGCGGGACGTCGAGCCGGTCCGCGGACGGCGCCTACCGTGCGGTCGCGCTGCACGCCCGCTCGAGCGTCCTGCTCGCCGCCGGGGCACACGGCAAGGCGGCGGTCGACGCCGTCTACACCGACATCCCGGACCTCGCCGGCCTCGCGGAGGAGGCGGCAGACGCGGCTGCCTCGGGCTTCGCGGCGAAGGCCTGCATCCACCCGAACCAGGCCGGGCCGGTGCGGGCCGCGTACGCGCCGACGGCCGAGCAGGTCGCCGAGGCGCGCGATCTCCTCGCCGCCGCCGAGGCCGCCGGGACCGGCGTCTTCCAGCACCGCGGCCAGATGGTGGACGGACCCATCCTGCGCCATGCCGAGTCAGTGCTCCGCCGAGCCGGTGACGAGGACTGACGCCGGAGACGAGGGCTGACCCGGAAGCCCGCCCCGACGTCCACGGTGTCCGTCGGCGTCCCGGGCCCACTCATCCGTTCCAGCGGTACCGGTTCTCCGGGCGTCCGGCGGTGCCGTAGCGGGGCAGCACGTCGACGAGCTGACGGGCTGCGAGGAATTCGAGGTAGCGCCGCGCGCTCACGCGCGAGAGGCCCAGCCCGCTCGCGACTTCGGCAGCCGACGCATCGGCTCCCGAAGCGCCCAGCTCGTCCATGCGCGCGGCGACGAGGCGCAGCGTGGTGGGCGACAGGCCCTTCGGCGGCTCGATTCCGTCGAGACGGGGCCGCGAAGGCCCGTTGGAGCTGGGGGCTGCCAGGAGCCGGTCGATGGACCCCTGGTCCAGCTCCGAGCCTCTCGTGTCCCGGACATAGGCCAAGGCCGCATGCCGATCAGCGAGTGTGGAGAGCCGTTCATGGAGCTGCTGGGAGCTGAACGGCTTGACGAGGTAGTGGAAGACGCCCCCCAGCATTGCCTCGCGCACCGTCTCGAGCTCGCGCGCGGCGCTGATGACCATCACCTCGGGGCTCTCGGCGCCGAGCCCGCGCAAGGAGCGGAGCACCTCGAGGCCGCTCGCGTCCGGCAGGTGGATGTCCAGGAGCACGAGGTCCGGCAAGAGCTCGCCGACGAGCCGGACCGCGTCCTCTGCCGTGTGGGCCACCCCAACGACCTCGAAGCCCCCACGGGCGAGCAGGAATCCCTGATGGACCCCGGCCACGGCAGGTTCGTCGTCCACCACGAGGGTCCGGATCACCGCGCACCGTCCAGGACCGTGCCGGGCGGCCCTGCCGTGCCGGCCGCTCCCGTGCTGGCCGCCAGACGCAGCTCCACCCGCACGCACGCCCCGCCCAGCGGGGACGGTCCAGCCGTGGCGCTGCCGCCCGAGCGTTCCGCGATGCGCTTCACGATCGCGAGCCCGAATCCCCGCGACGGCGCCGTGCCCTCCCCGCTCGCTGTGCCCTCCCCGCTCGCTGTGCCGCGCCGGCTCCCGACCGGCTTGGTGCTGAAGCCGATCTCCCACAGGCGGTGGGCCTCAGGCGGGAGCCCCGGACCGTCGTCGTGCGCTTCGACGACGAGCTCGTCCCCGGTGCGCGCCACGAGCAGCTCGATCCGGCCGCGGTGCCCCACCGCGTCGATGGCGTTGTCGAGGAGGTTCCCGACGACGACCGCGAGGTCAGCGGTCTGCTCGCCGCGGAGCCCCTCGGCGGGCCCGCACGCCAAGGCCCCCTCGGCCGGGGACGCACCGTCCGCCTCGACGACGAGCTCGATGCCCTTCTCACGGCACAGCGCGCCCTTGGCCAGGACCAGCGCCGCGAGCTCCGCGCTGCCCAGACGCTCGGCGTCGCCATGCACCGACGCGGCAGGCCCCGCGCCGAGCCGCTCGAGGTAGGCCGCCGCGGCGTCGGTCCGGCCGAGCTCGAGGAGGCCCGAGAGGACGTGGAGCTGGTTCGAGAACTCGTGGGCCTGGGCGCGGAGCGACTGCGTGAGGTCCCGCGCGCCGTCCAGGTCGCGCAGCATGGCCGTGACCTCGGTGCGGTCGCGGAGCACGAGGACCGCGCCCACGTGCTGGCCCTCCACCCCCACGCGCCGCGCCTTCGCGAGGAGGACCCGCTCGCCGGCGAGGACCGGCTCCTCGGTCCCCGCCGCCCGGGCGAGGAGGCCTGCCACCTGTGGCTCGAGGACCGCTGCCGCCAGCTCGCCCTCGGCGCCCTCGGCGAGGCCGAGGAGGCGGCGCGACTCGTCGTTGGCCAGGACGATCCGGCCCTGCTCGTCGACGGCGAGCACCCCGTCCCCGATCCCGTGCAGCATCGCGTCCCGCGCCTCGAGCAGCGCCGCGATCTGCTCGGGCTCCTGCCGGTAGACCCGGCGCCACGCGAGGCGCGAGATCCAGAACGCGCCCGCCGTCCCCACCCCGCCAGCAGCGAGGAGCCACGCGAGGAGCTCCGGCGCGCGGGCCCACAGCGCCTCGCTCAGCTCTGACTCGAGGATGCCCACGCTGACCGTGCCGATCACGTCCCCGGACTCGCTCCGCACGGGGACCTTCACCCGCCAGGACGAGCCGAGCGTGCCGGTCTGGGTGCCCACGTAGGTCTTCCCTGAAAGGGGCACGGAGGCGTCGGTCGAGACGGGCAGGCCGATGAGGGAGGGGTTCGGGTGGGACAGCCGCAGCCCGCGCGCGTCCGTCACGACGACGTAGCCGAGGTCCGCGGAGGTGCGGATGAGCTCGGCGAGGGGCTGGATCGCCAAGGCGGGCTCGTCGTCGTCGAAGGCCGCCAGGACGCTGGGCAGGCGCGAGACGCTCGTCGCGACCGCGACCATCCGCTCCTCGTAGGCGTCGCGCAGCTGCTGCTCCTGCAGGCGCAGCGTGACGGCGCCGACGATCGCGAGGACGCCGAGCACGATCCCGACCTGCAGCAGGAGGAGCTGGAGGCGGAACGGCACAGCGCGGGGGAGGAAAGGGAGCCGCGCCGTCGCGGCCCGCGGCACTGCGACGGGCATCACAGCAGTATCCCACGATGGGGCCTCACGTCCGGGGTGCATCCCGCGACCAGAACGACCAATACCACCACTACCACCGCATGCTTCCGGTCGCGCCGGGCGCGTTCCTACGCTCGTGCCGTGTCGGTGATGCGGGTCACACTCCCGCGGCCGCCGGCTTCCACACCGCCCCCTCATACCAGGACAAGGACGTCCCATGCTCCCCACCAGCCCCTTCCGCTCCCGTTCTGCAGCGCGGCCATTCACCCGCCGTGCCCTCCTCTCCGCCGCCGCGGCAACGGCGGTCCTCGTGACCGCCACCGCGTGCGGGGGAACCGCCCAGTCCGGCACCGCCGCCGCAGGGGAGGGCATCAAGAAGCTCTCCATCGTGGTTCCGGCGAACACCGGCGGCGGCTGGGACCAGACCGGCCGCGCGCTCGCGGACGCGGTCAAGGCCGGCAGCCTGGCCGGCTCCTCGCAGGTCGAGAACGTCCCCGGTGCGGGCGGCACCAACGGCCTCGCGAAGCTCGCCACCGAGAAGGACCCCAACACGCTCATGGTCATGGGCTACGTCATGGTCGGCTCGGTCGAGACGAACGGTTCCAAGAACCGCCTCGAGGACACCACGCCGATCGCACGGCTCACCGAGGAGCCGCTCGTGCTCGTGGTCCCGAAGGACAGCCCCTACCAGTCCGTGGACGACCTCGTGGCGGACATTGCCGCGAAGGGCAAGGACGTGGCGGTGACCGGCGGCTCCGCCGGCGGCGCGGACCACATCCTCATGGGCCAGATCCTCAAGGCCGCGGGCATCCCGAGCAGCCAGCTCAACTACATCGGCTACTCCGGCGGCGGCGAGTCCCTCGCGGCGCTGCTCGGCAACAAGGTGCAGGCGGGCATCTCGGGCGTCGGCGAGTACGCGGAACAGGTCAAGGCCGGCACGGTCCGCGCGCTCGCGGTCTCCGGCAGCAAGCCCTCCCCGGCCCTGCCCGAGGTGACGACCCTCACGGACCAGGGCATCGACGTCGTCCTCACCAACTGGCGCGGGGTCGTGGCCCCCGGCAGCATCGACGCCGACCAGAAGGCCGCGCTCGTCGAACTCGTGGGCAAGGTCCACGAGAGCGCCGAGTGGAAGGAGACCCTCGCGGCGAAGAACTGGGACGACGCCTACCTCTCGGGCGACGAGTTCGACTCCTACCTCGCGGAGGAGATCGAGGCCGTCAAGGCGACGCTCTCCGAGATCGGCCTGGTCAAGTAGCCATGCCCTCCCTCGGTTCCCTGCACGGCGCGTCCTCTTCGGACGCACCGCACGCCGCGGGCGGGCCGGGCGCACGGGAGGCCACGCGGGGCGCGGCGGGGAGGCGCCTCGGCGGCCTCCTCGCCGCGCTCGGCGTACTCGGCACCGGCGCGTTCATCCTCGCCACCGCCGGCTCCATCCCCGTCCCGCCGCTCGAGACCGGGATCGGGCCCCGAGCCCTGCCCTACGTGGTCGGCGCCCTCCTCACGGCCGTCGGCGCCGCGCTCGCCGTCCAGGAGCTGCGCGGCCGCACCGTGGGCGCCGAGGAGGGCGAGGACGTGGACTCCGCGGCGTCGATCGACTGGGCCACCCTGCTCAGGCTGGCCCTCTTCCTCGCCGCGCATGTGGTCCTCGTCGAGCCCGCCGGCTGGCCCGTGGCCGCGGCCGTCCTCTTCACCGGCGCCGCCTGGTCCCTCGGCGCGAGGCCCGTGTGGCGGGCAGCCGCCGTCGCCGTCGTCCTCGCCCTCGCCCTGCAGGCCGTCTTCGCGGGCCTGCTCGGCGTGGGCCTGCCCGCTGGACCGCTCCTGGAAGGGGTGCCCTTCCTGAATGGATAGCCTCACCGCCCTGCTCGAGGGCTTCGCGACCGCTGCGCAGCCCGTCTACCTGCTCTACGCGCTCTTCGGCGTCTTCATCGGCACCGCCGTGGGCGTGCTGCCGGGGATCGGGCCCGCCATGACCGTGGCGCTGCTCATGCCCATCACGTACTCGCTCGATGCGACGCCGGCCATGATCGTCTTCGCGGGGATCTACTACGGCGGCATGTACGGCGGCTCGACCACCTCGATCCTGCTCAACACCCCCGGGGAATCCTCGTCCATCGTCACGGCGCTCGAGGGCAACAGGATGGCCAAGCTCGGCCGGGGCGCCGCGGCATTGGCCACGGCGGCGATCGGCTCGTTCGTCGCGGGCACCGTGGCGACCGTCCTCCTGAGCTTCCTGGCCCCCGCAATCGTCCAGCTCGCCGTCCAGCTCGGCCCCGTGGACTACGTGGCGCTCATGGTCGTGGCCTTCCTCACCGTCGGGGCGCTCCTGGGCTCGTCGCCGCTGCGCGGGCTCGCCTCGCTCGGGCTCGGGCTCTTCGTCGGCATGGTCGGCGTGGACGACTCGACCGCGCAGCAGCGCTTCACGTTCGACAACCCCGCGCTCATCGACGGGATCGACGTCGTGCTCGTCGCCGTGGGCCTCTTCGCAGTGGGCGAGGCGCTCTACGTGGCCGCGCGACTGCGCCGGGGCCCGGTGCAGGTCATGGCCGTGGGCAAGGGGAAGCACTGGATGTCCCGCGAGGACTGGCGCCGCTCATGGAAGCCCTGGCTGCGCGGGACGGCGATCGGCTTCCCGATCGGCACCATCCCGGCCGGCGGCGCGGACGTCTCGACGTTCCTCTCCTACGCAGCGGAGCGGAAGCTCGCCAGGGGGAAGGCACGCGAGGAGTTCGGCCGGGGCGCGATCGAGGGTGTGGCCGGCCCGGAGGCAGCGAACAATGCGGCCGCCGCCGGCGTCCTCGTGCCCCTGCTCACCCTCGGCATCCCGACCACCGCCACCGCGGCGATGATGCTCACCGCGTTCCAGCACTACCAGATCCAGCCGGGCCCGCTGCTGTTCGCGAACGAGGGGCCGCTCGTGTGGGCCCTCATCGCGAGCCTGTACATCGGCAACCTCATGCTCCTCGTGCTGAACCTCCCGCTCGTGGGCCTGTGGGTGCGCATCCTGCGGATCCCGCGCCCGTACCTCTACGCGGGGATCCTCACGTTCGCCGGCCTGGGGGCCTACGCGGTCAACCTCAGCACGGCGGACCTCGTGGTCCTGGCCGTGGTGGGCGTGCTGGGCTTCCTCATGCGGCAGTACGGGTACCCGGTGGCGCCGCTCGTCATCGCCTCCATCCTCGGGCCGATGTTCGAGGTGCAGCTGCGCCGCTCGCTCCAGCTCTCGCAGAACGACCTCACCACGCTCGTCTCGACCCCGTTCACCGTGGCCGTCTACGCCTCGCTGCTGCTGATCTTCCTCGGCACGGTGTGGCTGCGCCGCCGCGAGCGGGCGATCCAGGCCGCCGTCCACCGGACGCCCGAGGGAGCCGCCCTCTGACCGGTGCGGAATACTGGGGGCATGCATTCCTCCGGCGCAGACCCGCGCTCCGATGACCCGCATGCCCACTCCACCCCTGGCGGCAGCAGCTCGGCTGGCAGCCGGCGTGCCGTGGGCCGGCGCGCTGGGGGCCCGGGCTCCGAGGGCCCGGGCTCCGAGGGCCCGGGCTCCGAGGGCCAGCGCACCGTCGTCCTCCTCGGATCGACGGGGAGCATCGGCACCCAGGCGATCGACGTCGTCGACAGCGCCCCGGACCGGTTCAGGGTCACCGCCCTCGCCGCTGGCGGGGCCAGCCTCGATGCGATCGCGGCCCAGGCCGTGCACACGCGGGCCGAGGCGGTCGGGGTCGCGGCCGGGAGCGTGGACGCGCTGCGCGAGGCGATCGCCGCGCAGGCGCGCCGGGCCGGCGTGCAGGGCTACAGCCCGGAGCTGTTCGCCGGCCCGGACGCCACCACCCGCATTGCCGCCTGGGACGGCGGGAGCGGCCCCGCCGACGTCGTGCTCAACGGGATCACCGGCAGCATCGGCCTGGCCCCGACCCTCGCCGCGCTGCGCTCCGGGGCGACCCTCGCCCTGGCCAACAAGGAGAGCCTCATCGTCGGCGGCGCCCTCGTCACCGGGGCCGCCGCCCCCGGGCAGATCGTGCCGGTGGACTCCGAGCACTCCGCCATCGCGCAGTGCCTGCGCTCCGGCCGGCCCGACGAGGTCCAGAAGCTCATCCTCACCGCCTCGGGCGGGCCGTTCCGCGGCCGCACCCGGGCGGAGCTCGCGGGCGTGACGCCCGCCGAGGCGCTCAACCACCCCACGTGGGACATGGGCAGGGTCGTCACGACCAACTCCGCGACCCTCGTGAACAAGGGCCTCGAGGTCATCGAGGCGCACCTGCTCTTCGGCACGCCGCTGGCGGCGATCGACGTCGTCGTGCACCCCCAGTCGATCGTGCACTCGATGGTCCAGTTCACGGACGGGTCGATCATCGCGCAGGCCTCGCCGCCGGACATGCGACTGCCCATCGCGCTCGGACTGGGCTGGCCGGACCGCGTCCCGGGTGCCGCCGCGCCCTGCGACTTCAGCGCCACGGCGGCCTGGACCTTCGAGCCGCTCGACGAGGAGGCGTTCCCCGCCGTCTCGATCGCCAAGCACGCCGCCCGGCAGGGCAGCACGTTCCCGGCCGTCTTCAATGCGGCCAACGAGGAGGCGGTCGAAGCGTTCCACGCCGGCGGCATCGGATTCCTTGACATCGTCGACACGGTCGAGGCCGTGCTGTCCGAGCACGGCGGCTCCGCCGAGCTCACGCTCGAATCGGTGCTCGAGGCCGAATCGTGGGCACGGGCGAGGGCCCTCGAACGTTTGGCTACCCGGAACTAAAGGAGCGTGAACGTGAGCCCCCTCGTCCTCTTCATCCTCGGCGTCGTGTTCGTCGCCCTCGGCATCGCCGTGTCCATCGCCCTGCACGAGGTGGGGCACCTGGTCCCCGCCAAGCTGTTCGGGGTGCGCGTCACCCGGTACATGATCGGGTTCGGGCCCACCCTCTTCTCGCGGCGCCGCGGCGAGACCGAGTACGGCATCAAGGCCATCCCCCTGGGCGGCTACGTGGCCATGGTCGGCATGTACCCGCCCAATGTGCGCGACGGCTCCGTGCGCTCCTCGAGCACGGGCCTGTTCCAGGGCCTCGCCGAGGCTGCGCGGGACCAGGCGCACGAGGAGGTGCGGCCCGAGGACCACGGCCGGCTGTTCTACCAGCTGCCGGTCTGGAAGAAGACCATCGTCATGCTCGGCGGCCCAGCCATGAACATCCTCCTCGGCATCGCCCTCACCGCGGTCGCGCTCGTGGGCTTCGGGCTCCCGCAGCCCACCACCCAGATCGCGTCCGTCTCTGCGTGCATGGTCGTGGAGGGCAGCCCCGAGAGCGAGGCCCCCGTGGACGAGTCCACGTGCACGAGGACCCCCGCCGCGGCCGCCGGGGTCAAGCCCGGGGACACCGTGGTCCGGTACGACGGGCGCGAGGTCACCGGGTGGGAGGAGCTCACCTCGTGGATCCGGGCGTCCGCCGGCCGCGAGGTCCCCGTCACCCTCCTGCGCGGCGGGGCAGAGGTCACGACGACGGTCACGCCCGTCCTGAGCGAGCGCCCGGTCATCGGGAGCGACGGCCAGCCGGTCACGAGGCCGGACGGCTCGTACGAGACGACCGAGGTCGGCTTCCTCGGCATCGGCTCGCGCCAGATGCTCGTCCCCGAGCCGGCCACTGCCGTGCTGCCCACGGTGGGGGAGAACCTCCGCCAGGTGGCCGGCGTCGTCCTCAACCTCCCCGCCCGCGTGGTGGGCGTGGCCGAGGCGGCCTTCAGCACCGCCGAGCGCGACCCGAACGGGCCCATCAGCGTGGTCGGCGTGGGCCGCGTGGCCGGCGAGGTCGCGGCGCTCGAGGAGGTCCCGATCGACGCCCGAGTCGCGACCCTGTTCAGCATCGTGGCGGGCGTGAACTTCGCGCTGGCCGTGTTCAACCTCATCCCGCTCCTGCCGCTCGACGGCGGCCACGTCGCGGGCGCGCTGTACGAGGGGGTGCGGCGCCGGCTCGCCGCGTGGCGCGGGAGGCCGGACCCCGGCCCGTTCGACATCGCGAAGCTCCTGCCGCTCACCTACGCCGTGGCGAGCGTGCTGATCCTCATGAGCGTCCTGCTCATCTACGCGGACATCGTCAAGCCCGTGAAGCTGTTCGGGTGAGCGGGGGATAGGCTGGATCCATGACTGTCTTCGCCGTCGAATACCGCTACGCCTCCGGAACGGAGTCGGCAGCCAGCCGCCTCGACGAGGTGCGCCCCGCCCACCGCGCCTGGCTCGCCGAACAGGCAGAGGCGGGAACCGTCCTCGCGAGCGGCCCGTACGAGGGCGGTGCGAGCGCCCTCCTCATCTTCCGGGCCGAGGACCGCTCGGCCCTCGACGCCGTCCTCGCCCAGGACCCGTTCGCCGAGGCCGGGCTCATCGAGTCCACCGAGGCCACCCCGTGGAAGCCCATCATCGGGCGCCTCGCGGATGCCGTGACGGCCTGAGCCGCACCACCCTCACGCCCAGCAGCGCCTGCAGCCCGCAGGACCTCCAGCCCCGCAGCACCTCTAAGGAGCCCCTCCCGTGACCTCGGTCAGCCTCGGAATGCCCGCCGCCCCGCCGCCTGTCCTCGCGCCCCGGCGCCCCACGCGGCAGATCAGGGTCGGGTCGGTCGGAGTCGGCTCCGAGTCCCCGGTGAGCGTCCAGTCCATGACGACGACGCCGACCACGGACATCAACGCGACCCTCCAGCAGATCGCCGAGCTCACAGCCGCGGGCTGCGACATCGTGCGCGTCGCGTGTCCCTCGGCGGACGACGCCGAGGCGCTGCCGATCATCGCGAAGAAGTCCCAGATCCCCGTGATCGCGGACATCCACTTCCAGCCCAAGTACGTCTTCGCGGCGATCGAGGCCGGCTGCGCGGCTGTCCGCGTCAACCCGGGCAACATCCGCAAGTTCGACGACCAGGTCAAGGAGATCGCCCAGGCCGCCAAGGACCACGGCACCTCCATCCGGATCGGCGTCAACGCCGGTTCGCTCGACCCCCGTCTGCTCGAGAAGTACGGCAAGGCCACGCCCGAGGCCCTCGTGGAGAGCGCCGTGTGGGAGGCCAGCCTCTTCGAGGAGCACGGCTTCCACGACTTCAAGATCTCGGTCAAGCACAACGACCCGGTCGTCATGGTCCGCGCCTACGAGCTCCTCGCGGAGCGCGGAGACTGGCCCCTGCACCTCGGCGTGACCGAGGCGGGCCCGGCCTTCCAGGGCACCATCAAGTCCGCCACCGCGTTCGGCGCGCTCCTGTCGAAGGGCATCGGGGACACGATCCGCGTCTCGCTCTCGGCCCCTCCCGTCGAGGAGGTCAAGGTGGGCATCCAGATCCTGCAGTCCCTCAACCTGCGCCCCCGGAAGCTCGAGATCGTCTCGTGCCCCTCGTGCGGGCGCGCGCAGGTGGACGTGTACAAGCTCGCGGACGAGGTGACGGCGGGCCTCGAGGGCATGGAGGTCCCGCTGCGCGTGGCCGTCATGGGCTGCGTCGTCAACGGGCCGGGCGAGGCGCGCGAGGCTGACCTCGGCGTCGCCTCCGGCAACGGCAAGGGCCAGATCTTCGTCAAGGGCCAGGTCATCAAGACTGTCCCCGAGGCGGACATCGTGGAGACTCTGATCGAGGAGGCGATGAAGATCGCCGAGGAAATGGGGGAAGCCGGTGGCGAAGATGCTGTCCAAGGCGGCCCCGTGGTCACCGTCTCCTAGAGGAGGCGCCGCCACGGCGGTGCGCAGGCTCGCCGACGAGGACACGCACGCCCTCGCCGCGCTCGCTGCTGCGGACCCCGTGGCGAACATCTTCATCGCCGCGCACCTCGAGTCCTCCGGTACCGCCGCACCCACCCCGGCGGGCGCGGAGGTGCTCGGCGCGTTCGACGCCGAGGGGCAGCTCGTGAGCGCATGCTGGGTCGGTGCCAACATCGTCCCCGTCGGCGTCACCACGGGCCAGGCCCGCGCGTACGCCGAGGCCATCGGGGCATCGCGGCGGCGCTTCGCCTCCATCTTCGGCCCCGCGGAGGGAACCCTTGCGATCTTCTCGGAGCTGCGCGGCATCGCCCCGCGCGAGGTGCGCGCCGAGCAGCCGCTCCTCGCGATCGAGGGGCCGCCCGCCGTCGAGCCCGACCCGCTCGTGAGGGTGAGCACCCCCGAGGACTTCGACTCGCTCGCACCGGCCTGCGTGTCGATGTTCGAAGAGGAGGTGGGGTACTCGCCGGTGGCCGGCGGCAGCGAGAACTACTACCGGCGCGTGCGCCAGCTCATCGCGTCCGGGCACTCGTTCGCCCGCTTCGGCGACCGCGGAGAGGTGGTCTTCAAGGCCGAGCTCGGCTCCGTGTCCGCCCAGGCGTCCCAGGTGCAGGGCGTGTGGGTGGCCCCGGAGCGCCGCGGGACGGGCCTGAGCCATGGCGGGATGGCCGCCGTGGTCGAGCACGCCCGCAGGATCGCCCCCGTGGTGAGCCTCTACGTCAACGACTACAACCACCGTGCCCGAGCCGCCTACCGCCGGGTCGGCTTCGAGCAGGTCGGCACCTTCGCCACGGTCCTCTTCTGATGCACCCGCTGTCCTGGTCCCGACCCGTTCCTGTTCCCCTGTTCTCCTGATCCCGCCGTCCTGAGGAAGGAACCCCTGCCATGGCCCTGTGGACGAGCCGCGTCCTGTCCGTGTGCGCCCTCGCCGTGGCCGCCGCTGCCCTGGCCGGCTGCCGGGGCCCAGAGATCCCACCCCCCTCGGGCGAGTACAGGGCCGGCCTGAACGCCGCCGGCCAGCAGCGGACGTTCGCCGCGGACGAGCTCGTCGCCACGGCCGCCGAGACCCGGACTGCCCTCGGCCTCGGCGGGACGGTGCTCGACCACGCCCAGCTTGCGCAGGTCCCGCGTTCCGGAGCTCCCGATGCGCGGGCCGGCGCGGGCGCAACGGCCGGCTTCCTGGGCGCCGCGGAGCCAGCGGCCTGCAGGGTGCTCGGCACGCCCGCGGCCACGCTCGGCACCCTGGGCGCCGGGGACGCTGGGAGGGCAGTGGTCCCCGGCGCCACGGCCCTCATCACGGCTCCCTCGGACTCCCGGGCCCAGAGGACCGCAGTAGGCCTCGCAAGCCACGCGGCACCGGAGGCCGCGGTCGACGCCGTTTCGGCCTTCGCGCAGCGCGCTGCGGCGTGCGCCCGCCACACCGCGGCGGTGGACGGAAGGCGGGTGCCCGTCGTCGTGCGCACGGCGGACCCGGGTGCATCCGCGGACAGCGCCGCCATGGCGACGGTGACCGCGCTCGTCCCCGACCCCGACGGGGGCGGCACGCCGCAGGAGCGCACCCTCGTCCACGCGGTCGCAGCAAAGGGCACCGTCACGGTCGAGGTGCTGCTCGTCCAGACGCGCCCGGACGACGCCGCAGCCGCCGTCCGCGCGTACGCGGACATGGCATTCTCCCGGCTGCCGCTCTAGCCGGCCCGCGCGCTGGGCTACATTGGTAGCTGATCCCTGCCTGCCTGCGCCGCCTTCTGGGCGCCGACTTCGAGAATGGATGACCGCGTGGTCCTGCGACTCTCCACCCTGTTCCTGCGCACCCTCCGCGAGGACCCGGCCGACGCCGAGGTCGCGAGCCACCGGCTGCTCGTGCGCGCGGGCTACATCCGCCGCGCGGCGCCGGGCATCTACACGTGGCTCCCGCTGGGGCTCGCGGTCCTGCGCCGGGTCGAGGAGATCATCCGCGAGGAGATGGCCGCGATCGGCGCGCAGGAGGTGCACTTCCCGGCACTCCTTCCCAAGGAGCCCTACGAGGCGACCAACCGCTGGACCGAGTACGGCGAGGGCATCTTCCGGCTCAAGGACCGCAAGGACGCCGACTACCTCCTCGCGCCCACGCACGAGGAGATGTTCACGCTCCTGGTCAAGGACCTGTACTCCTCCTACAAGGACCTCCCGCTCTCGCTGTACCAGATCCAGAACAAGTACCGCGACGAGGCCCGTCCGCGCGCCGGCCTGCTGCGCGGGCGCGAGTTCATCATGAAGGACTCCTACTCCTTCGACGCCGACGACGCGGGCCTCGACGCGAGCTATGCGCGGCACCGCGAGGCCTACGTGAAGGTCTTCGCCCGGCTCGGGCTCGAGGTGGTCCCCGTCAAGGCGACCGCAGGGGCGATGGGCGGATCCAAGAGCGAGGAGTTCCTGCACCCGACCGAGATCGGGGAGGACACCTTCGTGCGCTCGGCCGGCGGCTACGCGGCCAACGTCGAGGCCGTGACCACGGTGGTCCCGGACGAGATCGACTACACGGCCGCTCCGGCCGCGGTCGTGCTCGACACCCCGGACACGCCGACGATCGAGACGCTCGTCGCGGCGTCCCAGACCGTCTTCCCGAACCCCGAGCGCCCCTGGACCGCGGCGGACACCCTCAAGAACGTCGTCCTGGCGGTGACCCTGCCCACGGGCGAGAAGCAGCTCGTGGTCATCGGCGTCCCCGGCGACCGCGCGGTGGACCTCAAGCGGGTCGAGGCCAACATCGGCGCCTTCCTCCCGGTCGCGGGGGAGATCGGCCTCGAGGCCGCCGGCGATGAGGACCTCAAGCAGGCGCCGCTCATCGTCAAGGGCTACCTCGGCCCGGGCCTCGACCGCGATGACGCGCTCCTCGGCCTCGAGGGCAAGGCGAAGCTCCTCTACCTCGTGGACCCCCGTGTCGTGTCCGGCACCACGTGGATCACCGGCGCGAACGAGCACGGCAAGCACGTCTACGGCCTCGTGGCCGGTCGTGACTTCGGCTGGGACGGCGTCATCGAGTGCACCGAGGTGCGCGCCGGGGACCCGGCCCCGGACGGTTCGGGCCCGCTCGAGACGGCCCGCGGGATCGAGATGGGGCACATCTTCCAGCTCGGCCGCAAGTACGCCGAGGCCCTCGACCTCAAGGTCCTGGACCAGAACGGCAAGCAGGTCACGGTCACGATGGGCTCCTACGGCATCGGCGTGACCCGCGCGGTCGCGGCCCTCGCCGAGTCGAACCATGACGAGAAGGGCCTCGTGTGGCCCCGCGCCGTCGCGCCAGCAGACGTCCACGTCGTCGCCGTCGGCCGCGGCGAGGAGATCTTCGCCGAGGCCGAGCGCGTCGCCGCTGAGCTCGAGGCCCGCGGCCTCACCGTCATGCTCGACGACCGTCCCAAGGTCTCCCCGGGCGTGAAGTTCGGCGACGCCGAGCTCATCGGCGTCCCGACCATCGTCGCCGTCGGCAAGGGCCTCGCCTCGGGCACGCTCGAGGTCAAGGACCGCCGCTCGGGCACGGCCGAGGACGTGCCGGTGGCCGAGGTCGTGGACCGGGTCGCGGCAGCCGTGCTCGGGGCCCGCGGCTAGGTGGTCAGCGGCCTCGAGTCGCTGGACCCGGTCACCCTCGCGCTCATCGTCGCAGCCGGCTTCGGGGCCGGCTGGATCGACGCGGTCGTGGGCGGAGGGGGGCTCCTGCAGCTCCCCGCGCTCCTCGCCGTCCCCGGCATCACGCCCGTGCAGGCCCTCGCCACGAACAAGCTCGGCTCGGTGTTCGGCACGACGACGAGCGCCGTCACCTACGCACGCCGGGTCCGGCCGGACCTGCGCACGGCGCTCCCCATGGCGGGAGTCGCCCTCGCCGGCGCGTTCGGCGGCGCGGCCGTGGCGACCGTCCTGCCCGCGAGCGTCTTCAAGCCGATCATCCTCGCGGCGATCGTCGCCGTCGCGCTCTTCACCGCGTTCCGGCCGCAGCTCGGCCAGTACACGCAGCTGCGGCTCAGGGGCCGCATGCACCTCGCGGCGGCGTGCGGGCTCGGTGCCGTGATCGGCTTCTACGACGGCCTGATCGGCCCCGGCACAGGCTCGTTCCTCGTGATCGGACTCGTCTCCGGGATCGGCTACGCGTTCCTCGAGGCGAGCGCGAAGGCGAAGATCGTCAACATGGCCACGAACCTCGGCGCCCTCATCCTCTTCGCGGTCTTCGCGCCGCAGGGGACGCTCCTGTGGGGCCTGGGCCTCGCCCTCGGCGCGGCGAACATGTGCGGCGGGTACGTGGGGGCGAGGATGGCGGTCGCCCGCGGCAACGGGTTCATCCGCTGGGTCTTCCTGGGCGTGGTGGCCGTCCTCGCCGTGCGGCTCGGCGTGGATGTCTGGACCGAGGGCCTCGGCTGACGGGGCGCTGGCCGCCGTACCCCCCTCTCGCACCCTGTCCGGGCTGCCCCTGTCCCGGCCCCTGTCCCGCGGTGCGGGTCGGGCGTAGCATGCGGCCATGCTCACCCCCGAGGACTACAACGACCCCCTCGAGCGCGCCGCGCGCCATGCGCGGCGCTGGATCGGGAGCGTGCCCGATCGGCACACCGGCCCGCAGGCGACGGCGGACGAGCTCGCGGCGGACTTCGGCGGGCCCCTGCCCGAGGAGGGGATGCCCCCCGGCGAGGCCGTGGACCGGCTCGCGGCCGCGGCGGAGCCGGGCCTCATGGCCATGGGGTCGGGGCGCTTCTATGGCTGGGTGATCGGCGGGACGCTCCCGGCCGCGATGGCCGCCGACTGGCTCGTGAGCGCGTGGGACCAGAACGCCGGCCTGCGCTTCGCGACGCCCTCCGTGGTCGCCGCCGAGGAGGCCGCGGGCCGGTGGGTGCTGGACCTGCTCGGCCTCCCGGCCGCGTGCGACGTCGGCTTCGTCACGGGAGCGAGCATGGCCAATTTCGCTGGCCTCGCCGCGGCGCGCTGGCGCGTGCTCGAGAGGGCGGGCTGGGACGTCGGGGCCCAGGGGCTCGCGGGCGGGCCGCGCGTGCGCGTGCTCGTCGGCGCCGAGCGGCACGACACCGTCGACATGGCGCTGCGCTTCCTCGGCCTCGGGGCGCCCGAACCCATCGGCGTGGACGACCAGGGCCGCATGCGGCCCGAGGCCCTCGAGGCCGCCCTCGCCGCCGGGACCGGCCCTGTCATCGTGTGCCTCCAGGCCGGCAACATCCACTCCGGTGGGTTCGACCCCTTCGGCGAGTGCATCGCGACCGCCCACCGCCACGGCGCGTGGGCCCACATCGACGGGGCGTTCGGGCTCT
Organism: Sinomonas halotolerans; assembly: GCF_039615075.1. NCBI lineage: Bacteria > Bacillati > Actinomycetota > Actinomycetes > Micrococcales > Micrococcaceae > Sinomonas > Sinomonas halotolerans. The sequence goes on from NZ_JBDFRB010000001.1 coordinate 261,003, forward strand.
GGGCCGCCGCCGCGGCGTCGACCCGGCACCTCATGGCCGGCGCCGAGGCGGCGGACTCGTGGGCCACGGACGCGCACAAGAACCTCAACGTCCCGTACGACTGCGGGATCGCCGTGTGCCGCGACGTGCCGGCGCTGCGGACCGCGCTCGGGATGCACGCCGACTACCTCGTCCACGATGCGCACGGTGACCACGGCCCCGGCGACCCGTTCGAGAAGGTTCCCGAGCTCTCGCGCCGCGCGCGGGGGGTCCCGGTGTGGGCGGCGCTGCGCTCCCTCGGCCGCTCCGGCGTGGACTCGCTCGTCGACGGCCTCGTCCGCCATGCGCGGGACCTCGCGAAGCGCCTCGGCGCCCTGCCGGGCGTCGAGGTGCTCAACGACGTCGTGTTCACCCAGGTCTGCCTGGGCATCGGCTCGGACGCGCGCACACAGGCGGTCGCCGCCGAGCTCGCGCGGGACGGGCGCGTCTGGATGAGCGCCTCGAGGTGGAGGGGCCGGCCGGTGCTGAGGATCTCGGTCGCCAACTGGTCCTCGGACGGCGCGGACGCCGAGATCGCGGTCGCTGCCGTGCAGGACGCCCTCGCCGCCGCGGGCCCGGACTCCTGACGGCGCCGGGCACCTGGCAGTCCCGGACCCTCAGTCCCGCATCCGTCGGCCCGGGCCCAGATGGGCCTCGCGGTCAGAGGATGCCCGCGGTCCCCAGCAGGCTGCCCAGGCCGAACGTCGTCGCGAGCGCGAGCGCGCCGCCGAGGACCACGCGCAGTGCCGCCCGGAGGCGCGAGCCCCCGCCGATCCAGGCCCCGGTCGCGCCCGTGACGGCGAGGGCCACGAGCACTACCGCGAATGTCGCTGCGACCCGCAGGGACTCGGGTGTGAGCAGGATCGCGAGGAGCGGCAGGAGCGCGCCGACGACGAACGACCCGGCGGACGCAATGGCCGCGTGCCACGGGCTCACGATCTCGTCCGGGTCGATCCCGAGCTCGATGTCCAGATGCGCGCGCAGCGGGTCAGCGGCCGTGAGCTCCTCGGCGACCCGGCGGGCCGTGGCGCGGGTGAGCCCCTTGGCGCGGTAGAGCTCCACGAGCTCGTCGAATTCCTCCTCGGGCTCCTCCGCGAGCTCGCTCCGCTCCTTGGCGATGAGGTTCTTCTGGCTGTCGCTCTGGCTGCTCACCGAGACGTACTCGCCCAGCGCCATCGAGATGGCGCCCCCGGCGAGCGCGGCCACGCCGGCGGCCAGGATGGGGCCGGTCTCCGCCGTGACCCCCGCGACGCCCACGACCACCGCGGCCACGGAGACGATCCCGTCGTTCGCCCCGAGGATCCCTGCCCGCAGCCAGTTGAGCCTGGCCGCGAGGTCGGTGCCCTGGGGCTCGGGATGCAGCCCGGTTCCGGCGTCGCTCGGCATGCCCCTACTCTCCCACGGCTGGACGGGCGGTTCCACGGCGTGCGTCAGCCCGCGGCGGGCGCCGATGCTGCCGTCTGGGCCGCGGCGTGGCCCGGGAACGCGGCCTCGGCGGGCGTCTGGGGGGCGTGGGCGGCCAGGAGCAGGGCCGCCTCGGCGAGGCGCCCGGCGGCCGCGGCGCGCTGCGCCGGGGGAGCGGCGCCCACGAGCTGGGCCCACGACTCCGCCGCGGCGCGCTCTACGAGGAGTGCCGCCCGCGGCGCAGGGTCCTCGAGCGCGAACGCCGGCTCGCGCGCCGGGAGGCTGACGCACGACGCCGCGGCGATGCCGGCGAGTGCCTCGGCCTGCCGTGCGTGGGCGGCGGCTGAATCCAGGCGCGCTGTCCGTTCCGCGCCCTCGGCCCGTGCGGCGAGCACGGTGTACGCCCATTCCGCGGCGGACTCCGCGGCGTGCACCGCCTCCCAGGCTGTTGCCGGGGTGGGGGCCGGGCAGGCCGTGCCGGCAAGGCCTTCGGAGGCCTGTGCCGCCTCGGGCTCCTGCCCTGCCTGTGCCTCCATGGGCTGGGCGCCGTCCTGCCCGCCCGTCGGGGAGCCGCCGGAGGCCCTGGGCCCGGCAGGGGCGAGTGAGCGTGCGGCGGCGGTGCGTGCGGCGGCGACGGATCCCAGGACGGAGGCGGTCGGGCCGTCGAGACCGTCGAGCCGGTCCACGATCGCAGCCGCGCTGCGGTCAAGGTCCGCGGCGAGGCCTGCAGCCTGCGCTGCGGGGCCTGCCGCGGGGGACGGGCTGGTCGCGGACGGGCTGGTCGCAGGGGGGGTGGGAACGGAGGCGCTGGCGGAAGACGGACCGGCCGTGGCTGCGGGGGCCGATGCGGGGTCGGTGGGCAGCTGGGGCCGGTCGGAGAGCACGCTGGCCTGGAGGCGCAGGACACCTGCCACCCGGCGGGCCGCCTGTGCCGTGGGCCCGCTCGAGGCGGCGGCCACGGTGTCCGCGACCGAGACGAGGCGGTCGGCGTCGTCCTCGGCCTGGGCAAGGGCCACCTCCTCGGGGGAGGCGGCAGGAGCTGAGGGGGCAGGTGCGGCGGCCAGGGCGGCCCCGGTGCCCAGCACGACGGCGGCAGTGACTGCAGCCACCCAGGCCCAGGCCCGTCGGGCCGGCCGTGGCCCCTCCGCATCGGGCGCAGGGGGCTGGTCAGGGGCGTCGGTGGTGGATGTCACGGCTCTGATCATCCCATGGGCGGCGCAGACTGCCGCGCGGCCCCCACGGAGCGGATAGTCTATGGGGACAACTGAGCAAAGGAGGCGGACTGCCATGTCCACGCCCGATCTGCCCCAAAAGGGCGGCCCGACGCAGGAACACGAGGCGCCCGCGGTGAACGGGGAAGAAGGCCGCCTCCACGCCCTGCTCGAACCTGCGGTGCACGCCCATGGGCTCATCCTCGAGGGCGTCACGCTCACCCAGGCCGGCCGGCATCGGGTCCTCCACGTCGCCGTGGACCTGCCCGAGGACCAGGAGGGCGGGGTGGGCCTCGACGCGATCGCCGAGGTATCGCGGGACGTGTCTGCAGCACTGGACGCCGACCCCGCGGGCGACTCGCGCCCGTACGACCTCGAGGTGTCCTCGCCCGGCGTGAGCCGGCCCCTCACCCAGCCCCGGCACTGGCGGCGGGCCCGGGGCCGCCTCGTGAAGGTCAACGTGATCCAGGGCGAGAACGTCACGGGGCGGCTGACCGAGGTCGCGGAGTCCGGGATCGTCGTCGTTCCCGACCTTCCCGCCAAGAAGGGCGTCAAGCCGAAGAAGGGCGAGCCGGTCGAGGTCCCGTTCGACCGGATCCGCTCCGGCCGGGTCGAGGTCGACTTCTCCCACCTCGACGAGGTCGAGCTGGGCCCTGAGACAGCACTCGAGGACGAGAAGACCACCGAGAAGAACGAGGAGGCCTAGTGGACATCGACATGAGCGCGCTCCGTCTGCTGGAGCGCGAGCGGGACATCCCGGTCGACAAGCTCATCCCGACCATCGAGCAGGCCCTCCTGCTCGCCTACCACAAGTCGCCGGGGGCGATCGACCGCGCCCGGGCCGAGGTGGACCGCAAGAGCGGCCACGTCACCATCTGGGCCGCGGAACTGGACGACGAGGGCAACGCCGTCGGCGAGTTCGACGACACGCCTGAGGGATTCGGCCGCATTGCGGCGATGACGGCCCGTCAGGTCATCCTCCAGCGCCTGCGCGACGTGGAGGACGACAACGTCCTGGGCGAGTTCAAGGGCCGCGAGGGCGAGCTCATCGCCGGCACCATCCAGCAGGGGCACAACCCGAGCATGGTCCAGGTGAACCTCGGCAGCGTCGAGGCCCTCCTGCCCCCGCCCGAGCAGGTCCCGGGGGAGGACTACCGGCACGGACGCCGCCTGCGCGCCTACGTCGTGGACGTGCACCGCGGACTCAAGGGCCCGTCGATCACGCTCTCGCGCTCCCACCCGGGGCTCGTGAAGAAGCTCTTCGAACTCGAGGTGCCGGAGATCGCGGACCATGCCGTGGAGATCGTCGCGATCGCCCGCGAGGCCGGCCACCGCACCAAGATCGCCGTGCGCGCCAACGTCGGCGGCATCAACGCCAAGGGCGCCTGCATCGGCGAGATGGGCTCGCGCGTGCGCGCCGTCATGACGGAGCTCAACGACGAGAAGATCGACATCGTCGACTACAGCGACGATCCGGCGACCTTCATCGCGAACGCGCTCTCGCCGTCGAAGGTCAGCTCGGTGACGATCGTGGACGCGGCGGCGCGGTCCGCGCGCGTGCTCGTGCCGGACTACCAGCTCTCGCTCGCGATCGGCAAGGAGGGCCAGAACGCCCGCCTCGCCGCGAAGCTCACGGGCTGGCGCATCGACATCGGGGCGGCTGAGGGCCAGTCCTGACGCGCCGGGCGCGAGAGCGCCCGGCAGACCCGCGCATTCAGGGATCGTGGACGCGAGGGTCTAGAATAGACAAGTCCGGGCCTGCGCCCGGCGGCAGAAGTGCAGGAAACCCGTCCGCGGCCCCCGCCGCGGCAGAGAGAGCAGTGGATGACGCGCAGCAACGCCCAGCCACTGCGGACCTGCATCGGGTGCCGCCGTCCAGGGGCCCGGTCCGACATGCTCCGGCTGGCCCGGGACCCTGCGGACGCCCAGCGCGTCCTCGTGGATCCGCGCCGCCGGCTGCCCGGTCGAGGTGCTTGGCTGCACCCCGACCAGGCATGCCTGAAGCTCGCCATCAAGCGGCGGGCGTTCAACCGGGCCTTCCGAGGGCACGTGGACGCCACGCAGGTCGACGGCTACTTCGGCACCACCGTTCCAGCCACTGCTGGTACGGGCACCGTTCAAGCTGAAAGCGGGTCAGAAATCTGATGGACACCCGATGAGTCCCCGTCCGATGAGTGCTTAGCCATGACTGTGGTGAGCACCGCCCTGGGCTCGTCAGCGTTCGCCCTGTCCAAGGAGTCCGCTGACGGGACCTGCAGCAAGCAGTAGACGGTTCGTGCCTGGCTCGGCGCGGACCGAGACAGGAGAAATGTGGCCAAGGTCCGCGTACACGAGCTCGCCAAGGAGCTCGGGATCACCTCCAAGGACGCCGTCGCCAAGCTCGCGGAGATGGGCGAGTTCGTCCGTTCTGCGTCCTCGACGATCGAGGCGCCCGTCGTGAAGAAGCTTCGCGACGCCTACCCCGCCGAAGGGAAGGCGGCGGGCGCGAAGCCTGTCGCCAAGACGGGCGAGAAGCCTGCCCGCCCGGCGTCCAAGCCCTCCGGTGCGTCCGCACCGACCCCCGGACCGGCGCGCCCGGCTGCCCCGGCGCCGTCGCCCGCCAAGTCCGCGCCGTCCGCGCCGCGCCCCGCTGAGGCGGACCGCCCGGCCGCCGAGGCCGCGCCCCGCCCCGGTGCGGAGCGCCCGGCCCCGGCACCCCGTGCCGAGGCTCCGCGCCCCGCGTCGCGTCCGGCATCCGAGGCTCCCCGCCCGGGTGCCCGTCCCGCCGGGACCCCGGGCCCCCGCCCGGGCGGACCGCGCCCGGGGAACAACCCGTTCTCGTCCTCCCAGGGCATGCAGCGCCCCGCCCGCGACGGCGACCGCGCACCGCGCCCCGGGAACAACCCGTTCGCGTCCTCGCAGGGGATGCCGCGGCCCGGTGGCGGGCGCGACGGCGGGCCCCGCCCCGGCGGTCCGCGTCCCGCAGCGCCCCGTCCTGGCGGCACGGCCGGCATTCCGCGTCCGGGTGCTCCGCGTCCCGGCGCCCCGCGCCCGGGCGCCCCGCGCCCTGGCGGCGGTGCCGGCGGTGCCGGCGGAGGCCGTCCGAACCCCGGCATGATGCCTCCGCGCACTGACCGGCCGCAGCCGGGCGCCCGCCCGGCGGGCACCGGCGGGCGCGGACCGGGCCGCCCGGGCGGCGGCCCCGGCGCGGGCGGCGGCGCTCCTGCCGGAGGCGGCTTCGGCAAGGGCGGCCGCGGTCGCGGCGGCACGCAGGGTGCCTTCGGCAAGGGAGGCGCCGGGCGCGGCAAGCAGCGCAAGTCGAAGCGCGCGAAGCGCCAGGAACTGGAGCAGATGAGCGCTCCGTCGCTCGGCGGCGTCTCGGTGCCCCGTGGCGACGGCAGCACGGTGGTGCGCCTGCGCCGCGGTGCGTCGATCACCGACTTCGCTGAGAAGATCGATGCCAACCCGGCCTCGCTCGTGACCGTGCTGTTCCACCTCGGTGAGATGGCCACGGCCACCCAGTCCCTCGACGAGGACACGTTCGCTGTCCTCGGCGAGGAGCTCGGCTACAAGATCCAGGTCGTCTCCCCGGAGGACGAGGAGCGCGAGCTGCTCGAGTCCTTCGACATCGACCTGGATGCCGAGCTCGAGGGCGAGACCGACGAGGACCTCGAGGCCCGTCCGGCCGTCGTGACTGTCATGGGCCACGTCGACCACGGAAAGACGCGCCTCCTCGACGCGATCCGCAACACGAACGTGGTGGCCGGCGAGCACGGCGGCATCACCCAGCACATCGGTGCGTACCAGATCGGCTTCGAGCACGAGGGCATCGAGCGTCGCCTGACGTTCATCGACACCCCGGGCCACGAGGCGTTCACCGCCATGCGTGCCCGTGGTGCCCAGGTCACCGACATCGCGGTGCTCGTCGTGGCCGCGGACGACGGCGTCATGCCGCAGACGGTCGAGGCGCTCAACCACGCCCAGGCCGCCAACGTGCCGATCGTCGTCGCGGTCAACAAGATCGACAAGGAGGGCGCCAACCCGGACAAGATCCGCGGCCAGCTCACCGAGTACGGTCTGGTCCCCGAGGAGTACGGCGGCGACACGATGTTCGTGGACGTCTCCGCGCGCCAGAACCTCAACATCGACGACCTGCTCTCCGCAGTCCTGCTGACCGCGGACGCGGCCCTCGACCTGCGGGCGAATCCGAACAAGGACGCCCGCGGCGTGGCCATCGAGGCGAACCTCGACAAGGGCCGCGGCGCGGTGGCCACCGTGCTCGTCCAGTCGGGAACGCTGCACGTCGGCGACACGATCGTGGCGGGCACCGCCCACGGCCGCGTCCGCGCGATGTTCGACGAGGACGGCGAGACCGTCGAGGCCGCGACCCCGTCGCGCCCCGTGCAGGTCCTCGGCCTGTCCTCGGTCCCGCGGGCCGGTGACACGTTCCTCGTGACCGAGGACGAGCGCACCGCCCGCCAGATCGCCGAGAAGCGCGAGGCGGCAGAGCGCAACGCGCAGCTGGCCAAGCGCCGCAAGCGGATCAGCCTCGAGGACTTCGACCAGGCTGTGGCCGAGGGCAAGATCGACACCCTCAACCTCATCCTCAAGGGCGATGTCTCCGGTGCCGTCGAGGCGCTCGAGGACTCCCTGCTCAAGATCGATGTGGGCGAGGACGTCCAGCTGCGCGTCATCCACCGCGGCGTGGGTGCGATCACCCAGAACGACGTCAACCTCGCAACGGTCGACAACGCGATCATCATCGGCTTCAACGTCAAGCCGGCCGAGCGCGTTGCCGAGCTCGCGGACCGCGAGGGCGTGGACATGCGCTTCTACTCGGTCATCTACGCGGCGATCGATGACATCGAGCTGGCGCTCAAGGGCATGCTCAAGCCGGAGTACGAGGAGGTCCAGCTGGGCACCGCCGAGGTGCGCGAGGTCTTCAAGTCCTCCAAGTTCGGCAACATCGCCGGCTCGATCGTCCGCAGCGGCCTCATCCGCCGCAATGCGAAGGCCCGCGTGCTGCGCGGCGGCGTGGTGATCGGCGACAAGCTGACCATCGAGTCGCTCAAGCGGTTCAAGGACGACGCGACCGAGGTCCGCGAGGGCTTCGAGTGCGGTATCGGACTGGGCTCGTTCAACGACCTCCAGCTCGAGGACGTCATCGAGACGTTCGAGATGCGCGAGAAGCCGCGCGTCTAGGGAGTCGTGACGAAGGGGGTCCCGCCCGCGGGGCCCCCTTCCGCGTCGCTGTCCCGTGTCCGAGGGCGCTCCCGTGTCCCTGTACGCTTCCCGGCAGCCCCGCTGCCAGACTGACCCACGACCCTAGGAGGGAACCATGGCTGATCCGGCACGCGCCGCGCGCCTCGCGCAGCGCATCAAGGTGGTGGTCGCCGAGGCACTGCGCAAGGCCGTCAAGGACGAGCGCGCCGAGCCCATCACCGTCACCGACGCCCGCGTCACGAACGACCTGCAGCACGCGACCGTCTACTACACCGTCTTCGGGGACGCCTCCGCGGCCCAGGGCGCGCGCGATGTGCTCGAGGCGAAGAAGGGCGTACTCCGCCGCGAGGTGGGCCGCAACCTCACCATCCGGCTGACGCCGACCCTCGAGTTCGTCCCGGACGAGATCCCCGTCAACGCTTCGCACCTCGAGGAGCTCCTGGCCCAGGCCAAGGAGCGGGACGCCGAGGTGGCCCGTCTGGCCGCCGGGGCCCAGCCGGCGGGGGAGAGCGACCCCTACCGCCGCGAGGGCGAGTCCGGCGCGGAGGGCGCCGACGGCGAGGGACCGGGAGCCGGCATGGATGACGCCGACGACCGGGACGACCTCGAGTTCGACGACGTCGAGGAGCGCGACGACGACTGACGCCGCGGCTGCGCGCGCGACGGAGGTTTGGGATAGCGAAGGAGCGGGCAATGGTGACGGCGTCGGCGCCCAGAGCGTCCGACACCATGATCGAGGAACAACCGACTGCGGGCCTTACCGCCGTTCTGGTCCACGACGGCCGGGCGACTGCGGGGGGAACGGTCCGCGCAAGGAGATACCGATGAAGACCAAGATCATTGCCCCACTGCTTGCCGCCACCCTCTCGGGCGCGGCCCTGGCCGCGGCCGGTCCGGCCACGGCGGCTCCTCCTCTCAACGCGGGACAGGCCCTGCCTGCGGCTGCTCCGTCGCTGACCGGCCTCGAGCCCGTCAGCGTCAATGAGGTCCTGGCGGACGGCTCGTCCCTCGCTGGAACTTTCAGCATCACGCAGTTCGTGGTCGAGAACGGCCAGCTCGTGGCCCAGGGCGTCTTCAATGGCACCTTGACCACCGCTGCTGGCGCGGTCACGCCCATCACGGACGCGGTCTCCTCTGTGGCGGTGGCATCCGCGGCCACCGATGCCGCGTGCGACATCCTGACGCTCGACCTCGGTCCGCTCCACCTCGATGTGCTCGGGCTCGTCGTCGACCTGAACGAGGTCAACCTCGACATCACGGCCGAGCCGGGTCCGGGGAACCTCCTGGGCAACCTGCTCTGCAGCGTCTCAGGACTCCTGGACAAGGGTGTCGGCCTGAATGGCGTAGCCAACATCCTGAACCGCCTCCTGGGCGTCTGAAGCGCGCTCTGACGGCCCGAGGCCGGCAGGCGGTCCTGGAGAGGGCCCGTCCCCCCGCGGACGGGCCCTCTTTCGGCTTTCCGTAGCATGGGAGCCATGAGTGCATACGATGGGGCCGCCCACGCCCCGGCCGATCCCGGGCAGCAGTACCTCGAGCGGGCCCTGGCCCTCGCCGTCGCGAATGTCGCCGACGGCGGCGGGCCCTTCGGCGCGGTCGTCGTCACCGCGGACGGCAGGGTGTTCGACGGCGTGAACCGCGTGACGCGTGACAACGACCCGACGGCGCACGCCGAGGTCGTGGCGATCCGCCGCGCCGCCTCCGCGCTCGGGGACTTCGACCTGCACGGGGCCGTGCTCTATGCGAGCTGCGAGCCCTGCCCCCTGTGCCTCGCCGCGGCCCTGTGGGCCCGCATCAGCGCCGTGCGCTTCGCCGCGGACCGGCATGACGCCGCGGCCGCCGGATTCGACGACGCGCTCTTCTACGAGTACTTCGGCGGCGAGGGCCGGACGCTCATGCCGGTCGAGCACGCAGAGGCCCCCGGGAGAGCGCGCCCCTTCGAGGCGTGGGCGGAGTACGCCGAGCGCGTCGAGTACTGACCGGCTCCATATACTGGGAGGCGTGCTTTCTGGACTGGTGATCGTGGACAAGCCGCGTGGGTGGACGAGCCACGACGTCGTGGGGAAGGTCCGCCGCCTCGCGGGGACCCGCAAGGTGGGGCATGCGGGCACCCTGGACCCCATGGCCACCGGCGTCCTCGTGGTCGGCGTCAACAAGGCCACGCGCCTGCTCTCCTACATCGTGGGCACCGAGAAGACGTACACCGCGACCATCCGCCTCGGGCAGAGCACGGTGACGGACGACGCCGAGGGCGAGGTCCTCGAGGAGCGCCTCGCCGCAGCCATCACCGAGGACCAGATCCGGGGCGGCGTGGGCCGGCTCACCGGCGAGATCCTCCAGGTCCCCAGCAGCGTGAGCGCCATCAAGGTGGCCGGCGAGCGCTCCTACGCGCGTGTCCGTGCGGGCAAGGAGGTGGCCCTCGAGGCCCGTCCCGTGACGATCCACTCCTTCGAGGTCCACGGCGTCCGGCGCGTGCGCGGTGGCAGGCTCCAGGACGTGGACGTGACCGTGCGCTGCTCGTCGGGGACCTACATCCGGGCGCTCGCACGCGACCTCGGCAACGACCTCGGAGTGGGAGGGCACCTCACCGCCCTCCGGCGCACCCAGGTGGGACCGTACGGCGTCGAGCAGGCCCGCACCCTCGAGGAGCTCGCGGAAGGCTTCACAATGCTCCCGCTCGACGACGCGGCGCGGGCGCTCCTGCCGACCCGCGAGCTCACCGAGCACGAGGCGGTCGAGCTGTCGTTCGGCCGCCGCATCGAGTCGACCCGCGCTGCCGCGGGCGCCGAGCGCGGCCCCGTCACGGCCGCCTTCGCCCCGGACGGCGCGCTCGTCGCACTCATCAAGGACACCGGCGCGCACGCCAAGCCGGAGCTCGTCTTCGCCGCCCAGGGGGACGGCGCGTGACCGTCGACCCCTTCTTCCTCGTTGGCGCTGGCCTCTGCGCGCTCTCGCTGCTCGTCTGCCTTGCAGCCACGGTGACCAAGACCTATCCCGGAGACGCGGCCATCGTGTCAGTCGGCCTGGTCGAGCTCTTCCTCCTCGCCTACGGGATCGGCGCGGGCATCCGTCAGGCAGGCGGCGAGGCGGTGCGCGGGGAGGCCTGGGAGTTCTGGGGCTACCTCCTCACCGCCCTCCTGATCCCGGTCGGCGCCTTCTGGTGGGCCGTGCTGGACAAGACCCGGTGGAGCAATGCCGTGCTCGCCGCGGTGCCCGTGACGATCCTCGTGATGCTGTTCCGCATGGAGCAGATCTGGGACGGAGCCCCTCTCTCATGACACAGCAGGCATCCCCGAGCACGCGCAGCGTGGGGCTCGGACGCATCATCGTGGCCGTCTACGCCGTCTTCGCGCTCTCCTCGACGGCGCGCGCCGGCTACCAGATCGCCACGAAGTTCGGCGAAGCCCCGGTCGCGTACCTCCTGAGCGCACTCGCCGCCGTGGTCTACATCGTCGCGACCGTCGCGATGGCGCGCCGCGGTGTGGCGAGCTGGTACGTGACCCTCTCAGCGGTGCTCGTCGAACTCGTCGGGGTCCTCGCCGTCGGGGCGGCGAGCGCCCTCGCGCCGTCGGCCTTCCCGCATGACACGGTATGGAGCGGGTTCGGCCGCGGCTACGGCTACGTGCCGCTCGTGCTCCCGCTCATCGGGCTCTTCTGGCTCTGGGCCAACAGGCCCCGGCGCGGAGCTGGGGCCCGATAGCACCGGGCCCCGGTTGCCCTCAGCGCTGGCCGGGGTCAACCACCTCGCCCGGGGTGAGGCCGGACTCGGACGGCGCCGCGCCCGGCAGGACGGGCCCCTGTCCCGCCTGGTCTATGCCGGTCTGGTCCACGCCGGCCTGGTGCCCGCTGGCCCGATCCTGCCCCGCGTCGGAGGTGGACTGCCGCCCGCCCAGGACACCGCCGAGCAGGTCGCCCAGGACGCCCCCGAGCCCGCCCTGCCCGGTCTGGCCCGTCTGGCCCGCGTGGCCGCCTGCGGCACCGCCGAGCATTCCCCCGAGCAGGTCGCCCAGCACGCCGCCGCCCAGCCCGCCGTCGGCAGGCGCCTGAGCGGGACCGGACGGTGCGCCCTGCCGGCCGAACACCTTCCCCGCGAGCCACGACATGACGATCGGGGCGAGCATGGGCAGGAGCCGCCGCACGAGCTCGCCTCCCACCCCGCCGAGCTGGGCGGCCCCCGCGAGGCGGGCGGCGACGTCGTCCTGCTGGCCCGCGAACGCGTGGGCGACGATCTTCTCGCCGTCCGCAGTGTCGACGCCGGAGAGGTCCACGCCCCCGTCGGCGAGCCCGTCGCGGTGCTCGGCGAGGGCCCCCTCGAGGGCCGCCGCCCCTGCGGGCTCCTGGGCGTTGTTGCCCAGGCCCGCGACGAGGGAGGGCAGGGCCGCCTCGGCGGCGGCGCGGGCGGTTGTCGGGTCGGTCCCGAGCTGCTCGGCGATCTGGTCGATGGGGAGTCTGGACAGGAGCTCGTCGATCTCGGACACAGGTTCCTCCTCGGTGCTGCCCTCGTGGGGCTCGAAGGGGCAGCCGCGAGCGGCCACCCACTGTGTTCGGCATCCTAGTCCCGTGGGCTCCGCGGGGGCAGCGGGCGGGGCGGTCTGCCGGCCAGCCGGTACGCTGGGGTAGCGACATTCACGGCGACGAGGCGAGGACGATGGCTCTGATCTGGCACGGCTTGGACGAGGTACCTCGGGACTTCGGTCCCACTGCGCTGACGATCGGCAACTTCGACGGCGTCCACCGCGGCCACCAGCAGGTCCTCTCCGAGCTCTCCCGCACGGCCCGCGCGGCCGGCAGCCGGGCCGTGGCCGTGACCTTCGACCCGCACCCCGCCGTTGTCCACCACCCAGACGCCGCGCCGCACCTGATCATGGACCTCGAGGACCGCCTCGCCGTCCTCGCCGGCCAGGGGCTGGACGGCATCCTCGTGCTCCACTACACGCTCGAGTTCGCCCAGCAGACCGCACAGCAGTTCGTGGAGAACGTCTTCGTGCGGGGCCTGAAGGCCAGCCACGTCGTCGTGGGCCACGACGTCCGGTTCGGCCGGGGCAACTCCGGGGACCTCTCGACCATGCAGGAGCTCGGCCGGCGCTTCGGCTTCGAGGTCGTGGTGGTGGAGGAGTACACCGAGCACGCGCGCGGCGGCGCGGCGGTGGAGGACGACGACGCCGAGGAGCGCCGCTGTTCGTCCACCTGGGTGCGCGAGGCACTCGAGGCCGGGGACGTGCGCACCGCGGCCGAGATCCTGGGCCGCCCCCACACGATGCACGGGGAGGTGGTCCACGGCGCGGCCCGCGGGCGCGCCCTCGGCTTCCCCACGGCGAACCTCGCCCACGATTCCGCGGGGCACGTCCCGGCAGACGGGATCTACGCGGGCTGGCTCGTGGACGAGGCGGGGACGCGGTGGCCGGCTGCCATCTCCGTCGGCTCGAACCCGACCTTCGCGGGCGTCGCGCGGCAGGTCGAGGCCCATGTGATCGACCGCCCGGACGAGGCGCCCGAGGACTTCGACCTCTATGGCCAGAAAGTGGCGGTCGAGTTCGTCGAGCGGCTCCGCGGCATGGTCGCCTACCGGGGGGCCGAGGCGCTCGTGGAGCAGATGAAGCTCGACGTCGACCAGGCCCGCCGGATCCTCGAGGGGACCGCGCGCCTCGCCTGAGGGCATGGCATGCCCGAACCGGCCTGGCCTGGCGGCCCTCGGCGACCGGTCCACCGTGTTTCGACACACGGTGCCGCCGCCGGATAGAATGCTCGGTGGCCCTCGCTGCAGTCCGTGGCGGCCTGGGCCGCGCCGGTGCCGCACCTCAGGTGTGATGGCCCGGCGTCCCCCGGGGACGAACCGTCCAGCGGGCCGCACGGCACAACACGAGGAGCTATCCATGGCTTTGGATCCCGCCGTCAAGCAGGAGATCATCAAGGAATACGCGACCAAGGAAGGCGACACCGGGTCCCCCGAGGTCCAGATCGCCGTTCTGACGAAGCGCATCAAGGACTTGACTGAGCACATGAAGCAGCACAAGCACGACTTCCACACGCAGCGGGGCCTCCTCGCGCTCGTGGGCCGTCGCAAGCGCATGCTCGCCTACCTGCACGACACGGACATCGCGCGCTACCGCTCGCTCATCGAGCGTCTCGGCCTGCGCCGGTAGTCTGGGGAGCGGCCCGTCCTTCCTGCTGCACCAGTGCTCTGGTGGGGAGGGTGCGGGCCGCTTCTTGCACACCCGGCTCCGGCGCCCGCCGGTTCCGGGACTGAACAACCACTTGGAGGCACCGGCAGCCTGCGGTCCTCGGTAGTGGCCCTTGCGGGCGCGCTGCGGCGCGCGCGAAGGGCCTCGATCGAAGACCGGGTTCCGGCCGCCTCCACCTGACACGGAAACGGAGGTGCTCTCCCATGGAGGGTCCCGAGATCCAGTTCGCTGAGGCCGTCATCGACAACGGCCGCTTCGGAAAGCGCACCGTGCGCTTCGAGACCGGCCGCCTTGCCAAGCAGGCCGCCGGCGCCGCGATGGCCTACATCGACGACGACACCGCCCTGCTCTCCGCCACGACGGCGGGCAAGTCCCCGCGCGAGGGCTTCGACTTCTTCCCGCTCACGGTGGACGTCGAGGAGCGCATGTACGCCGCGGGCCGCATCCCCGGCTCGTTCTTCCGCCGCGAGGGCCGCCCCTCGACCGAGGCCATCCTCGCGTGCCGCCTCATGGACCGCCCGCTGCGCCCCGCGTTCGTCAAGGGCCTGCGCAACGAGGTCCAGGTCGTCGTGACCGTCCTCTCCATCAACCCGGACGAGCTGTACGACGTCGTCGCGATCAACGCGGCATCGATGTCCACCCAGCTCGCGGGCCTGCCCTTCTCGGGCCCCATCGGCGGCGTGCGCGTCGCCCTCGTCCACGACGAGCAGGGTGCCCAGTGGGTCGCGTTCCCGAAGCACTCACAGCTCGAGAACGCGACGTTCGACATGGTGGTCGCGGGCCGCGTGGTCTCCGGCGATGCCGGGGACGACATCGCCATCATGATGGTCGAGGCCGAGGCCACCGACAACTCGTGGAACCTCATCAAGGAGCAGGGCGCCACGGCTCCGACCGAGGAGGTCGTGGCCCAGGGCCTCGACGCCGCGAAGCCGTTCATCCGCGCGCTGTGCGAGGCCCAGCAGGACCTCGCGAACCGGGCCGCGAAGCCCACGGGCGAGTTCCCCGTCTTCCTCGACTACGAGGACGACGCGTACCAGGCCGTCGAGGCCGCTGCGGCCGAGAAGCTCGCCGAGGTGTTCCAGATCGCCGACAAGCAGACCCGCGAGTCGGCGTCGGACGAGCTCAAGGACGAGGTGCTCGGCCAGCTCGCCGGGCAGTTCGAGGGCCGCGAGAAGGAGCTCTCCGCTGCCTTCCGCTCGGTCACGAAGAAGGTCGTGCGCCAGCGCATCCTCAAGGACCAGGTCCGCATCGACGGCCGTGGCCTCACGGACATCCGCCAGCTGACCGCCGAGGTCGAGGTGCTCCCGCGCGTGCACGGCTCCGCGATCTTCGAGCGCGGCGAGACCCAGATCATGGGCGTCACGACGCTCAACATGCTCAAGATGGAGCAGCAGATCGACTCGCTGTCCCCGGTGACGCACAAGCGGTACATGCACAACTACAACTTCCCGCCGTACTCCACCGGTGAGACCGGACGCGTCGGTTCGCCGAAGCGCCGCGAGATCGGCCACGGGGCCCTGGCCGAGCGAGCGATCGTGCCGGTCCTGCCGAGCCGCGAGGAGTTCCCGTACGCGATCCGCCAGGTGTCCGAGGCCCTCGGCTCGAACGGCTCGACCTCGATGGGCTCCGTGTGCGCCTCGACCCTCTCGCTGCTCAACGCCGGTGTGCCGCTCAAGGCGCCGGTCGCGGGCATCGCGATGGGACTCGTCTCCGACCAGGTGGACGGCCAGACCCGCTACGCGGCCCTCACCGACATCCTCGGTGCCGAGGACGCCTTCGGCGACATGGACTTCAAGGTCGCCGGCACGCCCGAGTTCGTCACGGCGATCCAGCTCGACACGAAGCTCGACGGCATCCCCGCCTCGGTCCTCGCTGCCGCGCTCAAGCAGGCCCGCGAGGCCCGCCTGCACATCCTCTCGGTCATCAACGCCGCGATCGACACCCCGGACGAGCTCTCCGAGTTCGCCCCGCGGATCATCTCGGTCAAGATCCCCGTGGACAAGATCGGCGAGGTCATCGGGCCCAAGGGCAAGATGATCAACCAGATCCAGGACGACACGGGTGCCGACATCTCCATCGAGGACGACGGCACCGTGCTCATCGGCGCCACCGACGGCTCCTCGGCGGAGGCCGCGCGCGCGGCGATCAACGCGATCGCCAACCCGCAGCTGCCGGAGGTCGGCGAGCGCTACCTCGGCACGGTCGTGAAGACCACGACCTTCGGCGCCTTCGTGTCCCTCACCCCGGGCAAGGACGGCCTCCTGCACATCTCCGAGCTGCGCAAGCTCGCGGGCGGCAGGCGCGTTGACAGCGTCGAGGACGTCGTCTCCGTGGGCCAGAAGGTCCAGGTCGAGATCACGAAGATCGACGACCGCGGCAAGCTCTCCCTCGCCCCCGTCGTGGCGGAGGACGCCGAGCAGTCGTCCGAGGAAGCCGTCACGGTCGAGGCGAGCGCCGAGTCTGACGCCTGAGGCATGGCAACCGTCGACCTGCCGCTGACCGCTGGCCAGCTCGTGGACGGCGCCCCGGCGTCGTCCACGCTCTTCGGGAAGGAGGGCGGCGCCGTCGTGCGCCGTTCCATCCTCCCCGGGGGCGTCCGCGTCCTGACGGAGGCGATGCCCGGCCAGCGGTCGGCGGCGATCGGCTTCTGGGTGGGGGTCGGCTCCCGGGATGAGGCGGAGGGCCAGCACGGCTCGACGCACTTCCTCGAGCACCTCCTCTTCAAGGGGACCGGGCGCCGCACCGCCCTCGAGATCGCCTCGGCGTTCGACGAGGTCGGCGGCGAGTCAAACGCCGCCACCGCCAAGGAGAGCACGTGCTACTACGCGCGCGTGCTCGACACCGACCTGCCGATGGCCATCGACGTCATCGCGGACATGATCACCTCCGCCGTCCTCGACCCGGATGAGCTCGAGCAGGAGCGCGATGTCATCCTCGAGGAGATCGCGATGGACAGCGACGACCCCACGGACGTAGCGCACGAGCACTTCGTGGCGGCCGTCCTGGGGGAGCACCCTCTGGGCCGTCCGATCGGCGGCACGCCCGAGGCGATCCGCGCGGTCCCGCGCGACTCCGTGTGGGAGCACTACCGGCGCTACTACCGCCCCAGCGAGCTCGTGGTCACTGCGGCGGGCGGCCTCGAGCACGACGCCGTGTGCGGGCTTGTGCTCGACGCCCTCCGGTCCGCGGGCTGGGAGCTCGAGGACGCCGCGGTCCCCGTGGCGCGCCGTTCGAGCGCGGCGGTCGAGATCCTCGGCCGGCCGGGCCTCACCGTCGTCAAGCGGCAGGTCGAGCAGGCGAACGTGATCATGGGATGCCCCTCGATCACGGCCACGGACCCGCGCCGGTACGTCATGAGCGTGCTCAACGCCGTCCTCGGCGGGGGCATGTCCTCACGGCTCTTCCAGGAGATCCGCGAGAAGCGCGGTCTCGTGTACTCGACCTACTCGTTCGCCTCCGCCTACGCGGACGCCGGCTACTTCGGCCTGTACGGCGGGTGCGCGCCCGCAAAGGTCCCGCAGGTGCTCGAGCTCATGGCCGCCGAGCTCGAGAAGCTCGCCGAGCACGGCATCTCCGACGAGGAGCTGCGCAAGGCCGTCGGCCAGCTCTCGGGCGGGATAGTGCTCGCGCTCGAGGACACGGGGTCGCGCATGTCACGCCTCGGCCGTGCCGAGCTCGTCTCGGGCGAGTTCCAGGACATCGAGGAGACGCTCTCGCGGATCGCGGGCGTCACCGCCAGCGAGGTGCAGGAGCTCGCGCAGACCCTCGCCTCGGCCCCGCGGACCGTCACCGTCGTCGGCCCCTTCGACGAGTCGGAGGCCTTCGGCCTCAGCTGGGCCTGACCCCCGCAACGTGGGTGGGGACATGCCCCCGCAACGTGGGTGGAGTGGCGGCGGGGTCATCCGCCGGCGAACGGTGGCAGGACATCCACCACGTCGCCGTCCGCGAGCGGGCGCGAAGGATCCTTCGCCGCGATCTCGTTGACGAGGAACGAGCACCTCCGCAGCACCTCCGCGAGCGGGGGCGCCGTCCTCTGCGCGGTCGCCAGGGCACCCGCTGCCGCGCCGGCGTGCGCCGTCGGCCCGCGGCCGACGCCGAGGACCGCCTCGAGCGCGTCGGCGAGGCGTGCGCCGTCGGGAACCTCGAGGGCCTCCTCGGGGACGCCGGCCGCGGCCTGGGCGGCCGCGTAGTAGCGCACTGTGATCTCCACGTTCTCTCCTCGTGCGTCGTCAGCCGCCGATGGCGGACATCGTGCGGTCGGGCTGGACGAAGTCTGCGGCCCCGAGCCCCGTGTGGTCCATCCCGTGCGCCTTCGGCTTGGCCCACATCGCATCCTGCCAGCGTGCCGCGACGTCCGCGTCCGGGGCCCCCGAGCGCAGGAGCGGCCTGAGGTCCGTCTCCTCGTGGGAGAAGAGGCAGCTCATCACCTTGCCCTCCGCCGTGATGCGGGTGCGCCGGCAGTCGGCGCAGAACGGTTCCGTCACCGAGGCGATGATCCCCACGGTGCCCAGGACGGGCCCGGCCTGCTCGGCGCCTGCGGCCCCTGTGCCGTCGTCGCCCCCGCCGCCGGACGCGTCGCCGGACACGTCCTGGCCGGCCGGGAGCGCGCGCACCTCGAAGCGCTCGGCGGGTGCGCCATCGCGCGCCCGGGGGTCCGGGGTGAGCCGGAAGCGGGTTCCGAGCAGGTCCCGGATCTCCGCGGCGGTGATCATGCCGTTGCGGGTCCAGCCGTGGTCCGCGTCGAGCGGCATCTGCTCGATGAACCTCAGCTCGTAGCCGCGCTCGAGGCACCAGGCCAGCAGCTCGGGCGCGTCGGCGTCGTTGACCCCGGGCATGAGCACGGCGTTGACCTTGATGGGCCCGAGCCCCGCGGCGTCCGCGGCCTCGATCCCGGCGAGCACGCGGTCCAGGACGGGGCGGCGGGTTAGCTCGGCGAAGGCCTCGGGGTGGAGCGTGTCGAGCGAGACGTTGAGCCGCGTGAGCCCGGCCGCCTTGAGCGCCTCGGCCTTGCGGTCGAGTCCGACGCCGTTGGTCGTGAGCGCGATGGGCAGCTCCGGGTGCTCGGCGCGCAGTGCTGCGACGATCTCGACGACGTCGGCCCGCACGAGCGGTTCCCCGCCGGTGAGGCGCAGCTCGCGGACCCCGAGGTCGCGCACCCCGATCCGCACGAGCCGGACGATCTCCTCCGCGGTCAGCACCGCGTCCTTGGCAAGCCAGGGGAGGCCCTCGGCAGGCATGCAGTAAGTGCAGCGGAGGTTGCACTTGTCGGTGAGGGAAAGCCGCAGATCCGTGGCCACCCGCCCGTACCGGTCCTGGAGCCCCTCCAGCTCGGGCCGCCCACCTCGGCTTTGACGCGGGCCCTCCGGGCGCGGGCCACCGCCGGCGGGGCCTCGGGGCGAGGGCATGCCGAGCTGGACAGTCATGCCCTCTACCGTACGCCAGGGCACGCGCGCGCGTCAGCGCATGACAGGCGGTGCGGCGGATCCGACGGCCGCCGCACGCCTATCCTTGAGGCATGGGAGCGCCAGAGCCCCGAGATCCAGAACCGGGCGGGCCAGAGCGGCGGGGGACCGTCCACGGCCGCGACCGCACCCGCCTGTGGGCCGCGGTGGCCGGTGCCGCGGCTGCGGCGGCGGGCGTCCTCGCGGGCGAGCTCGGCGCGGGCCTCGTGAGCCCCTCGCTGAGCCCCGTCTCGGCGGTGGGCGGCGCTGTTGTCGACCTCGCGCCGTCGGCTGCGAAGGACTGGGCCATCGCTGCCTTCGGCACCGCGGACAAGCTCTTCCTGGTCTCCGTCATCGCGGCTGCCGTGGTCGCGCTCGGCGCCGTCGCAGGGCTGCTCGAGCTGCGCCGCCGCGGCGCGGGAGCCTGGCTCGCAGCGGGCATCGGCGCGGTGGGCCTCGCCGCCGTCGCGACGCGGGCCCAGGCCACCCCGGCCGCCTGGCTCTGCGCGCTCGCCGCCGGCGCCGTCGCCGCGGGCCTCGTCCGCTGGCTCGTCGCTCGCCTGAGGCCTGCGGCGCCACCGGCGGTTGCGGCATCCGCACTCGACCGCCGGCGCTTCTTCCGCGCGCTCGCGGGGACGGCCGGGGCGATCGCGCTGGGAGGCGCACTGACCGCCGTCGTGCGCGGTGCGAGCCTCGCCGTGACGGCGGCCCGTGACGCCCTGCGCCTCCCCGTGCCCGCGGATCCCGCGCCGCCGGTGCCGTCGGCGGCCGAGCTCCGCGTCTCCGGGATCACGCCGCTCGTGACGCCGAACCGCGACTTCTACCGCATCGACACGGCCCTCGTCGTCCCCTCCGTGGACCCGGGCCGCTGGCGGCTCACGGTCACGGGGAAGGTCGAGGAGCCGGTGACGCTCACGTGGGACGAGCTCCTCGCCGCGCCGCTCGTCGAACGGCACATCACGCTCGCGTGCGTGTCCAACCCCGTCGGCGGGGACCTCGTGGGCAACGCACGCTGGCTCGGATGGCCCGTCCGGGAGCTGCTCGCGCGGTCGCGCCCCAAGGACGGGGCGGACATGGTGCTCTCCCGCAGCGTGGACGGTTTCACCGCGGGCACGCCGCTCGAGGTGCTCACGGACGAGGGCACGGACGCGCTCCTGGCGGTCGGCATGAACGGCGAGCCGCTCCCGCCGGAGCACGGCTTCCCCGTGCGGCTCGTGGTGCCCGGGCTGTACGGGTACGTCTCCGCGACCAAGTGGGTCACCGAGCTCAGGGTCACCTCGTTCGCCGAGGAGAAGGCCTACTGGAGCACGCGCGGCTGGAGCGAGCGCGGTCCGGTCAAGACCGCCTCGAGGATCGACGTCCCCCGCCGCGGGGCGAGGGTCCCGGCGGGCGTCCTGGCGGTGGGCGGGGTCGCGTGGGCGCAGCACCGCGGGATCTCGGCGGTCCAGGTGAGGGCGGACGACGGCGAGTGGCAGCCTGCGCGGCTCGGCACCGGCATCTCACGGGACACGTGGTACCAATGGGCAGCGGAGGTCACGCTCGCACCGGGCACGCACCGACTCTCCGTCCGCGCGGTCGACGGCACGGGCGAGGTGCAGACGGGGCAGGCCGCGCCTCCCGCGCCCGACGGGGCGACGGGCCACCACACCATCACGATCGAGGCGACATGACCGGAGACGACCGGCACGGAGACCACCGGCACGGACACGGCCGGCCCGGAGAGGACCGGCACGCAGCGGGTCCCGGCGCGGCCGAGCACGGCACTGGGGCCGGGCACGGCTCTGCATCCGGGCACCGGTCCGTGCCCGAGCACAGGGCCCGGCTCTCCGCGCTCCTCGCGCACCTCGCGGCGCGCGAGCCCGTGACCGTCTCCCTCGAGGAGGCGCAGGGAGCGGCGCTCGCCGAGGACCTCGTGGCGCCCGGCAGCCTGCCCCGCTTCGACAACTCCCAGATGGACGGGTTCGCAGTGAGCTCGGCGGACTTCGACCGCCCCCCGTCCACCCCGTCTGGTGCGTCCACCCCGTCCGCTGCGTCCACTGCCTTCACCGTCGCCGCCGCGATCGCCGCCGGCGACACCCCGGAGGCGCTCGCCCCGGGCCATGCTGCCCCGATCATGACCGGCGCCATGCTGCCCGAGGGCGCGGACGCCGTCGTGCCCGTCGAGCAGGCACATCCCCGCGCCTACCCGGGGCCGGGGGAGAGGGTCGAACTGCCCGCAGCCGAGCCGGGGACGTTCGTGCGGCGGGCCGGCAGCGACGTGGAGGGCGGCGCCGTCGTGCTCCGCGCAGGGACGGTGCTCGGCCCCCGCCAGCTCGGCCTCGCAGCAGGCCTCGGAATCGGGCGGGTGCGCGTCCGCCCACGGCTGTCCGTCGCCGTCGTGAGCACGGGGGCAGAGCTCGCCGAGCCGGGGGACGGTCTAGCCCCGGGCCAGATCCACGATGCGAACACGGCGCTCCTCGCTGCGGCGCTGCGCGAGGCCGGGATCACGGCCCGCACGGTGGCCGTGCGCACCGATGATCCCGCCGTGCTGCTCGGCGAGCTCGGATCGCTCACGGCTGGCAGCGGCCGGCCGGACGCCGTCATCACGACCGGGGGCGTCTCGCAGGGCGCCTTCGAGGCCACCAAGCTCGCGCTCGGCGGGCGGGACGTGGAGTTCGCGCACCTCGCGATGCAGCCGGGAGGGCCGCAGGGGCTCGGGACGTTCAACGGCACGCCCCTCATCGCGTTCCCGGGCAACCCGGTGAGCTGCTGGATCTCCTGGGAGATCCTGCTCCGGCCGGTCCTGTCCGCGCTCCTCGGCGCGCCGGCGCCCCGCCGCAGGCTCCGGGTCCCGCTCGCGGAGCCGCTCAGCTCGCCGCAGGGCAGGCTCCAGGTCCGCCGGGCGCGCCTGCTGCCGGACGGGCGGGCCGAGCTCGTGGGCGGGCCGGGCTCGCACCTCCTCGGCGCGCTCGCGGCCTCGGACGCCCTCGTGCTCGTGCCCGAGGACGTCACGCACCTTCCTGCCGGGGCGGACGTGGAAGTATGGCTCACGTGAACGACCCCCAGACGACCCCCAGCAGCGGCCAGACTGCCAGCACCGGCCCGGCACCCTCCTCGGACCGGACGGCCAGCACTGCCAGCACCGGCCTGACCCACGTGCGCCCGGATGGAACGGCCCACATGGTGGATGTCTCCGGCAAGCCCGAGACCTCCCGCGAGGCGACGGCCGAGGCCCTCGTGCGCACGACCCCCGACGTCGTCGCGATGCTCGCCGAGGGCGCGCTGCCCAAGGGCGACGCCCTCGCCGTCGCCCGCATTGCGGGCATCATGGCCGCGAAGAAGACCCCTGAGCTCATTCCGCTGTGCCACCCGCTGCCCCTCGCGAAGGCCACTGTCGACCTCGAGCCGAACGCCTCCTCCGGGACGGTGCGCGTCGTGGCGACGGTCAAGACGCGCGGCGTCACGGGAGTCGAGATGGAGGCGCTCACCGCGGCGTCGGTCGCGG
Source organism: Sinomonas halotolerans (assembly GCF_039615075.1). Lineage (NCBI taxonomy): Bacteria > Bacillati > Actinomycetota > Actinomycetes > Micrococcales > Micrococcaceae > Sinomonas > Sinomonas halotolerans. The sequence continues at coordinate 283,942 of NZ_JBDFRB010000001.1, forward strand.
CGCTCGCCGTCTACGACATGATCAAGGCCGTGGACCGGCACGCCGTCGTGGACGGGCTGCGGGTCCTCGCGAAGTCCGGCGGCAAGAGCGGCGACTGGGCCGTCCCGGCCTCCGGCGCGGACGGGGAGTGAACGGCATGGGCGAGCGCATCAGAGGCGTCCCTGTGCACGACCACGGCCACGGCGACGCTGGCGCCGGGCGGCGTGCGGGCATCGTCATCGCCTCCACCCGTGCGGCGACGGGCGTGTACACGGACCAGACCGGCCCGGTGATCGCAGACTGGCTGGCCGAGCACGGCTTCGAGGTGGTCCCGCCCGCTGTGGTCCCCGACGGGCCGAGCGTCGGTGCGGCGATCCGCGCGCTCCTCGCGATGGAGCCTGCAGTCATCATCACGAGCGGCGGGACCGGGCTGAGCCCGGACGACACGACGCCGGAGCAGACGCTGCCCCTGCTCGACCGCGAGGTGCCCGGGGTCGTCGAGGCGATCCGCCGGGTGGGGAGCCACAAGGCGCCCACATCCGTGCTCACGCGCGGGCACGCCGGCACGGCCGGGAAGACCTTCATCGTCAACCTCCCCGGCTCGCCCGCGGGAGTCATGGACGGGCTGGCGGTCCTCGACCCCATCCTCGGGCACATCTGCGGACAGCTGGAGGGCGGCCATGGGCACTGAGCGGGAAGACCACCTGGACGCCTCGCGCGGGACCGCCTCGCGCGGGACCGGCGCAGGCGGGACCGAGGCGGCGGGCCCGGGCTTCGTGATCGTGCACGCCGCGGTCACGACTGCCCCCCTCAGCGAGGCCGAGGCACGGGCGGGGGTCGACGCCGAGGACGCGGGCGCCGTCGTCCTCTTCGCCGGTGTCGTGCGGGACCATGACGAGGGCCGCGCCGTGACGCGCCTGGCCTACACGGCGCATCCGACCGCGCAGGCTGCCCTCGGGTCCGTGGTGCGCGCCGTGACCGCCGAGCATGCCGAAGCCCACGGCGGCTCGGAGCGGCCCGTGCGCATCTGGATCGCCCACCGCGTCGGCGAACTCGCGGTCGGCGACGCGGCGTTCGTGTGCGCGGTGTCCGCGGCCCACCGCGGGGAGGCCTTCCGGCTCTGCTCGGACCTCGTCGACCGGGTCAAGGCAGAGGTGCCGATCTGGAAGGAGCAGTTCTTCGACGGCGGCGGCTCGGAGTGGGTCGCGGCCCTCGGCTGAGCACTCCGCGCCGGAGGGGCGACGGGCCCTGCACAATTCTGAGGCGGGAGGGCGCCGCCGGTAGGCTGGGCCCCATGGCAGAACGACTTCCGGTGGCAGTGCTGGGCGCGAACGGGCGCATGGGATCCGAGGCCGTCACGGCCGTCACGGCGGCGCCGGACATGGAGCTCGTCGCGGCGCTCGGCCGCGGTGACTCCCTCCAGTCCGCGCTCGACGCCGGGGCCCGCGCGATCGTCGACCTCACCGTCCCGGATGCGACCGAGGCGAACGTGCAGTTCGCGGTCGAGAACGGCCTGCATGCCGTCGTCGGGACGACCGGCTGGACGGCGGAGCGCCTCGCCCGGCTCGAGGCCCTCCTCGCCCAGCGGCCCGGCATCGGTGTGCTGATCGCCCCCAACTTCGCCCTCGGCTCGGTGCTCGCCTCCGCCTTCGCCGCGAAGGCGTCCCGGTACTTCGAGTCGGTCGAGATCGTCGAGCTCCACCACCCGCAGAAGGTGGACGCCCCCTCCGGGACCGCCGTGCGCACCGCCCAGCTCATCGGCGCCGCCCGGGCTGAGGCCGGCGTCGGCCCCTCGCCGGACGCGACCGAGACCCAGCTCGACGGCGCGCGCGGAGCGGTCGTGGACGGCGTGCACGTCCACGCCGTCCGGCTGCGGGGGCTTGTCGCGCACCAGGAGGTGCTCCTGGGAGGGCCGGGCGAGCAGCTCACCATCCGCCACGACTCGTTCGACCGGGCATCCTTCATGCCCGGGGTGCTCCTGGGCCTGCGCAGGGTGGCCGACCACCCCGGTCTCACCGTGGGTCTCGACGGCTACCTGGACCTCGGCCTGTGAACGGGCAGGGCACCCTGGACTGGCTCCGCACCCACCGCACCAAGATCGGCGTCGCGGCCGTCTCGCTGCTGCTCGTCTTCTACCTCGTCGTGACGTTCGACAGGGCGCGGATCCTGCTGCTCGACCCTGAGCCCATCGCGAAGGCCATCGGGGCCGCCTACCTCGTCCTGCCGGTGGTGGGCGCCTGGGCGCTCGTGCGCGAGCTCGCGTTCGGGGCGAGCCTCGAGAAGCTCGGCCGCGAGCTCGACGCCGAGGGCGGCCTCCCTGAGGACAGCCTGCCGCGGACGCCGGGCGGCCGGATCGTGCGCGCCGCCGCGGATGCGGACTTCGGCCGCTACAGCGCGGAGGCGGAGGCGGCGCCGGAGGACTGGCGCGTCTGGTACCGGCTGGGCCTTGCCTACGATGCCGCGGGCGACCGCCGGCAGGCCCGCGCCGCCATGCGGAGGGCCGTCGCGCTGCACCGCTCGGCATAGGGCCGGGTCATTCCGGCCGCGGCGAGGGCACCTTCCCGCGGCTGCCCGCGAGGGCGCCGAGCCGCGATGCGCCGTGCGCGAGCGCCTCGAGGGGGCCCCGCCATCCGTTGGAGCGGACGAAGAGCCCTATGGCCAGCGCGGCGACGATGTGCGCAGCGAGCAGCGCCTCGCGGCTCAGCCCGGGCGTGCCGCCGCCCTCCGACCAGCCCAGTGCCGCCACGTGGGCCGTGTAGAGCGTGAGCGTCGTCGCGCCGGCGCCCGAGAGCGGGGAGAGGAGGCGCGTCTGGGCGAGGGGGCGCAGCCGGGCCAGGAGCAGGAATGCGCCGATCGCAGCGGCGGCGACCCCGGAGGTGTGGACGAGGTCCAGAGTCGTGCCGGAGTGGGGCGCTGCTGTCGCGAGCCACCACCAGGTCTCGGTCTGCTCGACTCCCGCGAGGCTGGCCTCGAGCATGGCCTGGAGGGGCCAGACGCGGGCCTGCTGTGTGGCGAGCAGGGCGTTGATCCCGCCGAGGGGGTAGAGGAGCGCCCACTCGGCTCCCTTCGCCAGAGCGGCGGCGGCGGTCCCCCCGACCAGGAGGGCCGTCTGGACGGATGCGCGCGCCAGCTGGGCGCGTCCGATCCACAGCCCCACGAGCACGTAGCCGAACCACTGGAGCACCGGGTAGAAGCCGGTCACGGCAATGTCCGCGGCGAGCGCGGCCGGTGTGAGGAGGTCCTCCCAGCGCGGACTGTGCTCGAGGCGCAGGGGCGGGACGGCGGCGAGCAGCGGAGCGCGCACGGCGAAGGCCACGATGGGGGAGAGGAGCAGCCACGAGGCCGCGAGGAGGCCGAGTGCACGCTGGCCGAGTCCCACGACCGCCGCCGAGGCGGCGAAGAGCACCGCGTACTGGACGAGGATGACGGCGACGTTGACCTCGACGAGGCCGAGGGTGAAGCCGACGGCGGCGATCACGGCGGCCCGCAGGACGAGTCCCAGCCGGTTGCGTGCTGCAGGAGTGCGGCCGAGCGTGAGCGAGACGCCCGCGAGGACAGCGAAGAGGGCCGCCGCCCGCCCCGAGAACACCGTTCCCGCCCACGTCGCCTCCCACGCGCCCGCGGGGCCGGTCTGCTCGAAGACGGGAAGGACGTGGGCCGCCATCATCGCCAGGAGCGCCGCGCCGCGGGCGAGGTCGATGCCCTCGAGCCGCTTCCCTGCACGGCCCCCGGACCCGGGCCTGCGCGCCGACACCCCCCGAGCTCCCATGCTCCTCATGCTCTCACGCCGCGCCGCGCCGCCGGCGGCACGGGCCCTTGCCTTCGAAACTTTGTTCTACTAGCCTCGTCAGCAGGGGAACGCCGTCGCCCCGTCCCTGTCCCACGGGGCGGCGGCTCCCTCTTCCCGCAGCTGGGGCAGAGGGCCCCTGCCGGCAGCCCCTGCCGCACCGCCCACCCCGGGGCGGCGGGGGCCGCCGGCCGCCCGGGACCCTCCACCTTGGCCGAGACCCCCAAGTGCCGGGAGCCCCGACGGCCGGGACCCCCAGAGTGGCCGGGCCCCAGAGTGGCCGGGGCCCTCCGGGCGCCAAGGACCCTCGAAGGGCCAGAGACAGCAGGGGAGCGGCAGGTGAGTCCCGCGCGCGGTGGCGGCTCGTGCCCATGGCCTAGGATGGCCGTATGTCCGCCGAGCTCACCGTGGCCGCCGTGCAGTCCGTCGCCCGGCCGGGCGGCCTCGCGGCGAACCTCGTCGAGCATGTGCGGCTCCTCGAGGACGCCCACGCGCATGGAGCCCGGCTGGCCGTCTTCCCCGAGCTCTCGCTCCTGGGCTACGACCTGGACCTCCTCGCCGACGACTCGGCCTGGCTCGTGAGCCCGTCCGCCCAGCTGGGCGTCCTGCAGGCCGCCTGCGAGGACATGGGCATCATCGCCGTCGTCGGCGCGGCCGCCCGCGAGCCGGACGGCACGCCCCGCCTGGCGTCGGTGCTCGTGCGCCCAGGCGCTGCCCCCCTCATCGCCGGCAAGATGCACCTGCACGGTGCCGAGCAGGGCCTCTTCGAGCCTGCGTCCCAGCCCACGGTCGTCGACATCGACGGCTGGTCGGTCGCCCTCGCCGTGTGCTTCGACCTCGCGCAGCCGAGCCACGCAGCCGCAGCCGCGCGGGCCGGGGCCGACCTCTATGCGGCCAGCGCCGTGTACGTCGAGGGCGAGGAGCGCCGCCTCGACCTCCACCTCGGAGCCCGGGCCATGGACAGCCGCTTCTTCGCCCTGCTCGCGAACGCGGGCGGCGTGACCGCTGCCGGCACCTCCTGCGGCGGGAGCGGGGTATGGGGGCCCGACGGCCACCGGATCGCCCACGCGGCAGGGAACGGCTCCGAGGTGGTCCCCGCGGTGCTGTTCCGGGCCGCCCTCGAGCGCGCCCGCCGGGTGTGACCTCGCCCACCGGGGCGGCCCGCAGCCGCGGATCGGCGGGGATCGGGGGCTTTCGCGCGTTGCCTAAAGCGCGCGGCGACAGGGTAACGTTCTTTGCATGGCTGAATCCGACCTCCGCACGCGCACTTTCGGCACGCTCCTGACCGCCATGGTCACCCCGTTCACGGCCGACGGCGAGGTCGACTATGACGCGGCGGGCGCGCTCGCGCAGAAGCTCGTCGACGACGGCTGCGACGGCCTCGTGGTCACCGGCACTACGGGTGAGACCTCGACGCTGACGGATGAGGAGAACCTCGGGACGTTCAAGGCCGTCCTCGAGGCGGTCGGCGGCCGGGCCAAGGTCATCGCCGGAACCGGCACGAACGACACGCGCCACTCGGTCAGCCTCTCCCGCCGCGCCGCGGAGCTCGGCGTCGACGGCCTCCTCCTCGTGACGCCGTACTACAACAAGCCGAGCCAGGCCGGCGTGCAGGCCCACTTCGAGACGGTCGCCTCCGCAACCGATCTCCCCGTCATGCTCTACGACATCCCGGGCCGCTCGGCGATCCCGATCGCCACCGAGACCATGCTCCGGCTCGCCGAGCATCCCAACGTCCTCGGCCTCAAGGACGCCAAGGCGGACTTCGGCGCCGTGACGCAGGTCCTCGCGAAGACCGACCTCGCCGTCTACTCGGGCGACGACGGGCTCACCCTGCCGTGGATGGCTGCGGGTGCGCTCGGCGTCGTGTCCGTGACCGCGCACGTCGCGACGCGACAGTTCCGCGAGCTCGTCGACGCGGCCCTCGCGGGCGACTTCGAGCGCGCCCGCCGGGTCCACTTCGAGCTCGACCCCGTCATCCGCGGGGTCATGACCCGCGTCCAGGGCGCTGTCGCGTCCAAGCAGATCCTCAAGTGGCAGGGAGTCCTGCCCAACTCCGTGGTCCGGCTCCCGCTCGTGGAGCCCGGCGAGGCGGAGCTCGACCTCATCCGAGCCGATCTGGCCGAAGCCGGAATGGACTTCGCCTAGGAAGAAGAAGCTATGACCCAGAACGCCCTGCCCGTCCTCACCACGCCGCCGCCGCTCCCCTCGGGAAGCCTGCGGATCGTCCCGCTCGGCGGGCTCGGCGAGGTGGGGCGGAACATGGCCGTGTTCGAGATCGCGGGAAAGCTCCTCGTGGTCGACTGCGGCGTCCTCTTCCCCGAGGAGACCCAGCCCGGCGTCGACCTGATCCTGCCCGACTTCTCGTACATCGAGGACCGCATGGACGACATCCTCGCGGTCGTCCTCACGCACGGGCACGAGGACCACATCGGTGCCGTCCCCTATCTCCTGCGCCGCCGCCGGGACATCCCGCTCGTCGGCTCGCAGCTCACCCTCGCCCTCGTCGAGGCCAAGCTCGCCGAGCACCGCATCACCCCGGTCCTCCGCGTGGTCGAGGAGGGCCAGGTCCTGGACTTCGGGCCGTTCCAGACCGAGTTCGTGGCGGTCAACCACTCGATCCCGGACGCCCTCGCGGTGTTCATCCGCACCGCCGGCGGCAGCGTCCTGCACACGGGCGACTTCAAGATGGACCAGCTCCCGCTGGACGGCCGCATCACGGACCTGCGCCACTTCGCCCGCCTCGGCGAGGAGGGCGTGGACCTGTTCATGGCCGACTCGACGAACGCGGACATTCCCGGCTTCACCACGGCCGAGAAGGAGATCGGGCCCACCCTGGACCGGCTGTTCGGACAGGCACGCAAGCGGATCATCGTCGCCTCGTTCTCCTCGCACGTGCACCGCGTGCAGCAGGTGCTCGACGCCGCGCACCACCACGGCCGCAAGGTCGCCTTCGTGGGGCGCTCCATGGTGCGCAACATGGGGATCGCGGCCAAGCTCGGCTACCTCGACGTGCCCCCGGGGATCCTCGTCGACATGAAGAACATCGACGACATCCCGGACCACCGGCTCGTGCTGATGTCGACCGGCTCGCAGGGCGAGCCGATGGCGGCGCTCTCGCGCATGGCCAACGGGGACCACCGGGTGCAGGTGAACGCGGGTGACATGGTGATCCTCGCCTCGAGCCTCATCCCCGGCAACGAGAATGCCGTGTTCCGCGTCATCAACGGGCTGCTCAAGCTCGGCGCGAATGTGGTGCACAAGGGCACCGCGAAGGTGCACGTGTCCGGCCACGCGGCTGCCGGCGAGCTCCTCTACTGCTACAACATCATCGAGCCGCTCAACGCGATGCCCGTGCATGGGGAGACCCGCCACCTCATTGCCAACGGCAACCTCGCACTCGAGACCGGCATGGAGCCCCAGAGCGTGATCCTCGCGGACAACGGGACGGTCGTGGACCTCGCGGGCGGCGTCGCGAAGATCGTGGGCCAGGTCGAGGTCGGCTTCGTCTACGTGGACGGCTCGAGCGTCGGCGAGATCACCGAGGTGGACCTCAAGGACCGCCGGATCCTCGGCGAGGAGGGCTTCATCTCGGTCATTACGGTCGTGAACCGCTCCACGGGCAAGGTGGTCTCGGGTCCCGAGATCCACGCGCGCGGTGTGGCCGAGGACGACTCGGTGTTCGACGACATCGTCCCCAAGGTCAACGCGGCCCTCGAGGAGGCCATCCTGGCCAAGCCGGACCACACGGCCCACCAGCTCCAGCAGGTGGTGCGCCGGGTGATCGGCACGTGGGTGAGCCGCAAGCTCCGCCGTCGCCCCATGATCATCCCCGTGGTGCTCGAGGCCTGAGCGAGGGCTTCCCGGCCGGGCCCCGGGTGCCGGCAGGAGGGCCGCCGCCCCCCCGGGTTTTCGCCGGGGGGGGGGGCCCTCGCGGGTGCGGGGGGCATAA